>NZ_AP027368.1:1243398-1554248 GCF_030296015.1 Ferrimonas sp. YFM | reverse complement strand
CATCGCCCTGGGGATGATGGTGGACAACGCCATCGTGGTCACCGAAGGGATTCTGGTGGGGATGCAGCGGGGCATCAAAAAACTGGAGATCGCCAAAACCATCGTCACCCAGACCCAGTGGCCCCTGCTGGGGGGCACCCTGGTAGGGATCATCGCCTTTGCCCCCATCGGCTTTGCCCCCGGCGACACCGCCGAGTACACCGGCCACCTGTTCTGGGTGATCCTCATCTCCCTGTTCTACAGTTGGGTGTTCGCCCTGACCCTGACCCCGCTCTTTTGCTACTGGCTGTTCAAGGAGCAGCAGGGCCAGGCGCAGCAGTCAGCGGAGAGCGGCTTTATCCGCAGCTACAAGGCCACCCTGGAGCTGTCGCTGAAACTGCGCGGCCTGCTGGTGCTTGGGGTCTTTGGTCTGTTTCTTGTCTCCGCCTGGGGCTTTCAGTTCGTCAAAGATGGCTTCTTTCCCGCGTCCACCACCCCGCAGATGGTGGTGGATTACTGGCTGCCCCAGGGCAGTGACATCGAGCGCACCTATGAAGACCTGGCCGCCATCGAAGCCTTTGTCCTGGAGCAGGAGGGGGTGGAGTCGGTCAACGCCACCATAGGGGCCGGCGGCCTGCGTTACATGCTGGTGTACGCCCCGGAGTCGGAGAACAGCGCCTACGGCCAGTTGCTGGTCAGGCTGGATGATTACCGGCGCAACGACACCCTGATCCCCAAGATTCAGAACCACATCGATCAGACCTTCCCCAATGCCCAGGCCAAGGTATGGCGCTTCGTCCTCGGTCCCGGAGGCGGCTCCAAGATCGAGGCCACCTTCAAGGGGCCGGATAGGGCCGTGCTCAGACAGCTGGCGGATCAGGCCAAGGCGATCATGATTGCCGACGGCGGCGCCATCGCCATCAAGGACGACTGGCGCCAGCCGGTCAGCGTCATCGAACCCCTGTATTCGGAATCGGAGGCCCGGCGAGCCGGCATCAACCGGGAAGATCTGGCCATGGCGCTGCTGACCAACTTCTCCGGCCGCCAGATAGGCACCTTTAGGGAGTTTGACGACCTCATCCCCATCTTCGCCCGGGCCCCGGCCCTGGAGCGGGTGGGCATCGAGGGGATTCAGAACATCCAGGTGCTGAGCGCCTCTACCGGCCAGACCGTGCCCATCACCCAGGTGGTGGAGGGGTTTCGCACCACCTGGCGCGACGGACAGATAAAGCGGGAGGACCGGCTGTGGACCATCAAGGCCCAGAGCGACCCCCTTCCCGGCGAACTGGCGTCGGATCTGCTGGGGCGCATCAAGAGCCAGGTGGAGGCGATCCCCCTGCCCAACGGCTACACCCTGGAGTGGGACGGCGAGTATGGTGACTCCACCGAATCCCAGGAGGATCTGGCCTCGGTGATCCCCCTGGGCATCCTGTTTATGGTGGTGATCGTCTTCGTGCTGTTCGGCACCGTCCGCCAGCCGGTAATCATCTGGCTGGTGGTGCCCCTGGCCCTGATTGGGGTGGTGGCCGGCCTGCTGACCACCGCCACCCCCATGGAGTTTATGGGGATCCTCGGCCTGCTCTCCCTCTCCGGCTTGCTGATCAAAAACGCCATCGTTCTGGTGGATCAGATCGATCTGGAGATCGATGAAGGCAAGCCCCCCTACCAGGCGGTGATCGACGCCTCCGCCAGTCGGGTGCGACCGGTGATGATGGGCGCCCTGACCACGGTACTGGGGGTGCTGCCGCTGTTTTTCGACGCCTTCTTCCGCTCCATGTCGGTGGTGCTGGTGGGGGGACTCTCCTTCGCCACCCTGCTGACCCTGATTGTGGTGCCGGTGCTCTACGCCCTGTTCTTCCGCATTCCGTCGCCTAAGGGCTAGGGAATGGATATAATCCGGGGTCCCAAAGGAGATGGCCATATCGACAAGGAGCGCCATGTACCACCTGAGTCTCGACACCCGGGAGTTTCTGCACCACCACTGGCAGAAGAAGCCCCTGTTTATCAAAGGCGCCTTTGCCGACTTCCAGGACCCCATAGAGCCCGATGAGCTGGCGGGCCTGGCGACGGAAGAGTCGGTCAGCAGCCGGCTGGTCATTCAGCAAGGAGACCAGTGGCGCAGCGAATCGGGGCCGGTCACCGACTTTGAGCGCCTGGGCGAGTCCGGCTGGCAGCTGCTGGTGCAGGCGGTCAATCACCTGGAGCCCGCCGCCAGCGAGTTGGCCGCCTGTTTCCGCTTCCTGCCGGACTGGCGCTTCGATGATCTGATGGCCTCCTTTGCCGCCCCGGGAGGCGGAGTGGGTCCCCACATCGACAACTACGATGTATTTATCATCCAGGGGCAGGGCCGGCGCCGTTGGCAGGTGGGGGATCTGGGCGAGCACAAGCCCAGGCAGGGCAGCGGCGCCCTGGCGCTGGTGGAGGATTTTGAGCCTCTGTTGGATGTGGAGATGGGCCCGGGGGATCTGCTTTACATTCCACCGGGCTACCCCCACTGCGGTCAGACCCTGGCCCCCTCCCTCTCCTACTCTGTGGGATTTCGTGCCCCCAGCCAACAGGAGCTGCTGTGCCAGCTGGCCGACCAGCTGCAGGACACCAACCAGGGCCAACAGCGGTTCACCTCAGACTCTGAGCCCGGGCAAGCCTCTCTTATCAGCGCAGACCATCAGCAGGGACTGGCGAATCTGATGATCCAGCTGATGACGGCTCCCACGACCCTGCGCCCCATGCTGGGCAGCCTGCTCAGCCAGAACCGGTTCGAGCTTGAGCCCCTGCCCCCGGAAGAGCCGGTGGATCTGCCCTGGCTCACCGCAGCCCTGGAGCGGGGAAACAGCCTGGTGCGCATCGGCGGCCTCAAGGTATTGCATCTGGAGGGGGATCTGCCCGGCAGCCTCTACCTGGACGGTCACCACTGGCAACTGAACTCATCGGCTGCGGCGCTGCCGCTGAGGGAACAGGCTCACCTGGACGCCAAGACCCTGGCACCGCTTCTGGCTGACGAGACAGACAGCGCCACCCTGCTGGAGTTCATCAACCTGGGGTACTGGTATCTGGAGTAACGGCCCCCAACATTGGCTGGCTGCCGGCATCAAGAAACTGACATAAAAAAGAGCCTATGGCTCCCCGAATTTATCGTGCGGATGAAGACAGATGTTGCGTTTGGAACTAGTCAGCCAGGGCCGCGGCAATCGCCGAATGACCGCTGTAGCGTTTCATGGCCACCTTGCGGCCATTGGCCTGAATGTGGAACTTCAGATCGGCCGCGTAGGGATCAAACTGGCGGCGCTCGTCCAGCACCAGCTGCATCTCCCCGGTTCCGGCGTTGAACACCAGATATTGAGGCTTGGAGGTGTAGAAGTCGTTGGACTCGGGGTGACTGATGTAGGGGTTGATGTACCTCAGGGTCACCACCTGCTTGCCCTCTCCCAGTTCCAGGGTACGTCCCTGCTGCTGGGCGGGTGCACCATTGACCTCCATGGCGTAGAAGCCTGTGGGCAGGGTCAGAGTGCTGGCTGAAGCCATGGATGCCATCATCATGGCCGCGGATGCAATCAGTGTACGCATTGTTGTTCTCTCCCTGTAGCGCGTGCTGTACGGCTCTATGCCGCCACTCCCTATAAGATCTAACAGACAATGTGACTTTGATCACATTTTTATTTCCACTGTATCGAGTTCTCTGCTGAGTTTTTTGACGGCGACAGCAGGGGTGTCGGCGCCAGGGTGCCGCGGCGACACTCAATACTGCGGGGAATGACAACAAACAGAGTTCAGGCTGAATCCGGAGAGGCAGGCACAAAAAAGGGAGGGCGCGAGGCCCTCCCAAAAGCGTGCAGGAATGAAACTGATGTTCGCTGTTACTGCTTGGAGTACTTGGCCGCTTCCTCACCGGCCAGGCGACCAAAGGTCACGATGTCGGAGATGGCGTTACCACCCAGACGGTTGGCGCCGTGAACACCACCAGTCACCTCACCGGCACCGTACAGGCCAGGAATCACCTTACCCTTGGTGTCCAGAACTTCGGACTTGTTGTCGATCTTCACGCCACCCATGGTGTGGTGCACACCTGGGCCCACTTCGATGGCGTAGTACTGGCCTTCGTTCAGGGCGCGAGGCAGCTGAGGACGCTCGAAATCAGCGTCTTTACCGGCCGCCACAAACTCGTTGTAGCGGGCGATGGATTTCTTCAGCTCGTCGCCGTTGATGCCCTGGGATTTGCCCAGTTCCACGATGGAAGCGTTGGCGGGTACTACGCCCAGACCAATGTACTTCTCAATCTTCTTCAGAGACTTGCGTACGGAGTCATCGAAGATCAGGAAGGCAGTCTTGCCGGTCTGCTGCAGAATGGCTGCGGCAGCCTTGTCACGAGTGGTGATCTCGTTGACGAAACGCTTACCTTCACGGTTCACCAGGATGGCACCGTTACCACGAACCGCCTCGGTCACCATCACACCGCCCTTGATGGACAGAGTTGGGTGAGCCTGGATGTACTTGAGATCAACCATGGCGGCACCGGCTTCGCCGGCCACGTCCAGACCGTCACCTGTGGCGCCAGGCTGGTTGGTGGCTTTAAAGCCCTTCAGCTTGGGATCCAGTTTGGCAACACGGTCGTTGTTCTTACCGAAGCCACCGGTGGCCAGCACGACGGCGTCGGCTTTCACCCAGTAGTAACCTGTGTATTTGCCCTTGACCAGCATGCCCTTCACCTTGCCGGAGGCATCTTTGAGGACTTCAACACCACGGGTGTTCATGCGCATGTCGATGTTGCGCTTCACCGCATTGTCGTACAGCACCTGAACCACGTGGGCACCCACACCGGCACCACCGGTTGGACGGTGAGTACGGTTAACGGACGCGCCACCCATGCGGCCTACGTCGCTCAGATCCGCGCCCATGCCGGTCATCCAGTCGATGGAGCCTGCGGAGTCTTCAACCAGAACCTTAACCAGGGCAGGATCGTTGATGTTGCGGCCACCCTTCATGGTGTCCTTGGTCATCAGCTCGATGCTGTCCTTGATGCCCTTGGCTGCCTGCTGCTTGGTTTCGGCGGCGTTCATGCCACCGGCGGCCAGCTTGGCGTTACCACCGATCACAGGCTCCTTCTCAATCAGCATCACCTTGGCGCCGTTGTCGAAGGCGGATACGGCAGCAGAGAAACCGGCGCCACCGGAACCCACTACCAGCACATCAACGGTGTCACGAGGGGCAGCAGCCAGGGCCGCTTCGCGGTCAGCCTTGTCTTTGTGCAGCTCGGCGATGGAAGGCTCGTGGCGCTCCCACTTGCCGTGGTAAGGCATGTCGAAATCGAAGCTGTGGCAGGAATCGCAGTAGTTCAGGGACTTCTGGTGGCCCGCGTGACAGGCGGTACAGGCTGGCTCACCGGGGAAGTGGGAAGCGTGAGCGTTGAAATGCTCGTGCTTGGTGGACTCGGCCACCTCTTTCAGATCGCCGTGGCAGCTGACACACTGGCTGTTCTCATGGCTCAGGTTGTCGTCAGACAGCTCCATGCTCTCGGTGTGGCAGGCTTCACAGCCCAGGTTATCAGCGTGGAAATCGGCCAGATTGTCTGCAGCCAGAGTGGAAGCAGACAATACACCGGACACCAAAAGTGCACTCAGAGACAGTGCATATTTGCGAGCGTTCATCGATATCTCCTAGGTGGTTTTACGAACATGAAAAATGATTTTTCACGCCGTTAATAAAAGAGCCGAAATATTCATTTTTTGAATCTAGTAAATAGAACAATTTAATGCCGGCTCCCTTTTACCTTTTATCTTTTGTCAGCCTCATTGGAAATACAAGCCAGTTCGCCATCCAAAGCACAGAAGTGAAGCCACTGTCACAGCGGGGTTTTAGCACTATGCAGATGTGCATTGCACCATGGCCGCCTATGCATTTTTGCATAGACCCACACTAGCAAGCTCAAAGAAAGCCAATAAAATAAGGCTTGGGGCAAATATTAAAACCACAGACAATTAAACAAATATAAATTCCACTTTAGATCACATTATGCCGGCTATTTATTTCTTAATCTTTCCGCCAAGCAATCCCACACCAAATAAAATAGGGTATGTAAGATGAAAAAAAGCATTGTAGCTTCCTCTATGCTGCTGGCTCTGCTGGGCTCCACTGCAGTACAGGCAGAGATGCCCACCTTCTATGGCGCCATGCGTCTGGCAGTGACTGACGCCGATACCGGTTTCGCTTCCAACATCGGCGGTGGCGAAGGCACCACCATCGAGAACGACTTCTCCCTGGTTGGCATCAAGGGCAACGTAGCCCTGAACGACGCCCTGGCCTTGGTGTACAAGGCCGAAGTGATGGTTCGCGGTGAAGACAGCGATGCCAGCAACCCATTCTCCTCTCGTGACACCTACCTGGGTCTGAAAGGCGGCTTCGGTGAGCTGACCTTCGGTAAGATGGGCTCCGCATTCTGGAAAGCTGAAGGCGGCGTAGACAAGTTCAACCTGACCAACACCGACATCAACCGCCTGTTCTCCGGCAACAGCCGCTACGGCGACATGATCAGCTACATCTCCCCTAAACTGGGTGGCGTGACTCTGATCGGTACCTACCAGCTGGAAGACGACGCCTACGGCGCCGACGCCGATGTTGAGGGTGACCTGTACTCAGTATCCGCCCTGTACGGCGACAAGAAGCTGGCGAAGAAGAACTACTTCGTGGCCCTGGGTTACAACGCCGGTCTGGGTGGCGATGAAGCCTACCGTATCACCGGTCAGGTCAAACTGGGCAAGGTGAAGCTGGGCGCCATCTTCCAGGACACCAAGGATCTCAACTTCGAGAACCTGGATGGCAGCGGTTTCGTTGTTGACGCCGCCTACCCTCTGACCGATGTGATCACCCTGAAAGCCCGTTATGGCCAGGACGACTCCGGTAACGGCAAATACGCTGGCAACGTCATGAAGAGCCTGGCTGGCCTGAACAAGGGCGACGTCACCAAGGCCGAAGTGACCAACTACGCCGTAGGCGCCGACTACAAGCTGAGCAAAGCCGCCAAGCTGTACGCCCACTACAGCCGCTTCGACGCGGAAGTGGCCACTGCCGCCGCCAAGCTGTACGACGAAGGTGACAACATCTTCACCATGGGTCTGCACTACAAGTTCTAACTCCTGTACGACAAACTCTAAGGGGCCTGCGGGCCCCTTTTTTTGGGACCGGCAACACGGCGCATGCTCCCCCGAATGAGAGTCTGCACTGGACCTGAGTCCAATTCGCGATCCTCTGCACATCTCGGCTACCTACTCTTAGGTATGATTCCCCCATGAAATATTGCCTCTCAATTCTGCTGCTGTTCTCATCCCTGTGTCTGGCCTCCGGCGAACCTGTGGTGTTTGGGGTTCACTCCAATACCGCGCCTCTGGAGTGGCGCAAGAACGGGGTGGATCAGGGCTTCAACATCGAGCTGCTCAAGCGCATCGGTCAATTGACCGGGCACAGCATCCACCCCAGACGCAAATCCTTCCAGCAACTGGTGCGGGACGTGCAGAACCCGAACAGTGACATCGACGTCATCTGTGTGGTGAGCCCGGTGGCCATCAGCCGCAACGCCCAGCAGTCCGATCCCATCTACGCCACCCACGCCAAGGCCTATACCCTGCAGGGCAAGAGCTTCATCAACAACTGGCAGGATCTGGCGGGCAAGCGGGTGGCGATCAAGGTGGGCTCTTTCGTCGATGTCTACCTGCGGGGCCACCCTCAGAACTTTATCCGCATCGATGTGGATCTCTATGAAACCGGCTTCAAGATGCTGCTGCAGAAGCGGGTGGACGTGGTGTTGGCGGAGAACTTCGTCGCCCGACGCCTGCAGCCCCTCTACCCCTCGGTGCGCAGTGCCAGTGACCCGCTGATCTACGGCGCCTTCAACTTCGTCAGCAATGACAAGAACGCGGCACTGATGACCGAGATCAACAAGGCCCTGCGCCAGCTCAAGCTCTCCGGCGAGTACGACCTGCTGGTCAACAAATGGTTTGGCACCGGCCGGGAGAAGGTGGATCTGACCTCCACCCACGAGCAGGTGATGTGGGGCTCGGTGCTGATCGCCACCCTGGCCGCCATCGGCCTGGTGTTTACCTTCTCCATCAGCCGCCGGCTGCACAAACGCACCCTGGACCTGGACAACGAACTGGAGCAGCGCCGCCTGGCGGAAGGGCGCATCTCCCAGCTGTCTCGCCAGTTCCAGTCGGTGCTCGACGGCATCCCCCACGGGGTATTCCTGTTTGACCGCCGCCAGGAGTGCCTGTGGAGCAACGGCAAAAATCAGTCGATGCTGGAGTCCGGGGCCCTGCTGGACAGCCTGGGCCTGCACTTTCAGCTGGCACCGATACTCAGGATGGTGCTCAACACCCAGAAGGGCCAGGTTAAGGAGCTGCACCAGGGGCAGCAGTACTGGCAGCTGCAGATCCACCCCATAGGCCAGGAGCAGGCAGTGGTGATGCTCGAGGAGACCACCGAGCAGCACAAGCTGCGTCAGGCCAATGAACAGGCCAGCCGCCTGGCCTCCCTGGGCGAACTGTCCGCGGGCATCGCCCATGAGATCAACAACCCCACCGGGCTGATAGTCCACGCCATCGCCCTGTTCAGCGAAGCGATGCAGGATCTCAAGCCCGCCATCGAACACTACCGGGAGCAGGATCCCTTCTGGCTGATCGCCGGACTGGATCCGGACCGGGCCCTGAGGGAACTGGACAACGGCAGCCACACCATCGAAGAGGGAGCCAGGCGCATCGCCCGGATCGTCGACGACCTCAAGCAGTACGCCCGCCCCGCCGATCAGGCCAGCCACCAGAGCCTGAGCCTCAATGACGTGGTTCAGGTCTCCCTGCGCCTCACCGCCAATCAGGTGAAACGTTTCGGGGTCCAGACCGCCCTGGATGAACAGGACCCGAGGATGCGAGGCGATGCCCAGCAGCTGCAGCAGGTGATGATCAACCTGGTTCAGAACGCCTGTCACGCCATGAGCCCGGACCGTGGCGTGCTCCAGCTGGAGACCGGCCGGGATCCCCAGGGGGTCTTTATCAAGATCCGCGACAACGGCTGCGGCATGGACAGGGAGACGGTACAGCGCATCAAGGAGCCCTTCTTCACCACCCGCCGCCACGTGGGCGGCACCGGCCTGGGGCTGTCGGTGTGCAGCCGCATCATCAATGAACACAATGGCAAATGGCTGGTGGAGTCCGATCTGGACCAAGGCACCACCATGACCCTCTACTTCCCCGAGGAGGAGCAAGCATGAAGCTGGCACGAAACCTGTTGCTGGTGGACGACGAAGCCCAGTGGCTGCGCACCCTCTCCATGACCCTGACCCGCCTGGTGCCAGAGGCCACCCTGGACACCTGTGTAGACAGCCGTCAGGTGCTCAACCGCATGGATCTCAAGGAGTACGCCCTGGTGCTGCTGGACCTGACCATGCCCTTCCACTCAGGTGAACAGCTGCTGGAGGAGATCCGCGGCCGCTACCCCAACACCAGGGTGATCATCGTCACCGGGGTCAACGAGGTGGAAACCGCGGTGCGCTGCATGAAGCGCGGCGCCTACGACTACTTCATCAAGACCGGCAACGTGGAAGATCTGGCCAGCACGGTGCGCCGTGCCCTGGAAGTGGTGGGCCTGGAGCGCAGCTATCAGCAGATCAAAGAGAGCTTCCTCAGCCGGGAACTGGCTCAGCCTGAAGCCTTCAACCACATTCTCACCTGCGAGCCGGCGATGCTGGACCGGCTGCGCTACCTGGAAGCCCTGGCCATCAGTCCGGAACCAATCCTGATCACCGGCGAAAGTGGCAGTGGCAAGGATCTGTTTGCCCAGGCCCTGCACCGCCTGGTTGGTGCCGACACGCCGTTCGTCCGGGTCAATCTGGCGGGCCTGAGCCTGGAAGGGTTCGAGGCCACCCTGTTTGGCCAGGTTCGTGGCGCCGTCGAAGGGGATGAACCGGCCCGGGCCGGCCTGGTGCACAGCGCCCAAGAGGGGCTGCTCTACCTGGATGAGATCGGCGATCTGCCCCTGGAGGCCCAGGCAAAACTGCTGGATCTGCTGCAGTACCGTCAGTACTACCCCATCGGCAGTGATCGCCCCTTCCCGGTGCGCTGTCGCATCGTCACCTCCACTCAGCATGACCTGCTGGAGCTGAAAAAAGCGGGCCGTTTCCGCAACGATCTGCTGTACCGGCTGCGGGCACACCGCATCAACCTGCCCCCTCTGCGGGAGCGCCCCCTGGACCTGCCGCTGCTGCTCAACCATTTCATCGAGCAGGCCAGCGAGCAGATGCAGCGCCCGGCCCCACTGCTGCCAGCGGATCTGGCCGCCAAGCTGGCGGGCTACCCTTTCCCGGGCAACCTGCAAGAGCTCAAGGGGATGGTGTTCGACGCGGTCAGCCGCAGCGACGACACTCACCTGAATATCGCCCCCTTTGTGGAAGCGATGCAGGAGCACCAGGGAGACGCGGCACCGGCGCAACTGCTGCGTTTCCCGGAGCAGTTGCCCAGCCTGGCCGAGGTCAACCGTGCCATCATCGAAGAGGCGATGAGCCGCACCGCCAACAACCAGACCGCCGCCGCCAAGATGCTGGGGATCAGCCAGAGCGCGCTGAGTCGCCGCCTGGCCAAGGGGGAATAAAAAAGGGGAGCCGATGGCTCCCCTTTTTCAATGCTGTATCAGGCTCAGGCCTTGGCTTCACCTGACCAGAAACGTTCATCCATCTGCATCTGCGACATCGCTTCGGCGCGGTTGATCAGCAGCGCCGCATACTCCAACTGGGTCTTGTCCTGGGTGGTACGGCGAATGTTCTCCGCCTTCATTTGCCAGTTCAAAGAGAAGTGCCTCAGGGCATCGCGGGCATCCTCGATGTGGGTGTCCTGCATCAGATCTGCAGGCAGGTCGCCACTGAGTACCCAGTAGCGCTTACCGCTGCCACTTTCCATGATCTTCCAAAGGGCCAGGAAGGGGGGCAGTACCCGGCACTCCTTGTCGTACACCTTGCCCGGAATCAGGCCCTTCTCCGCCATGTGACGGTTGGCCTTCTGAAATTGAGTCCGGATCCACTCCTGCTCCTGCTGGGGGGGCTGTTGTTGTTCTGTCATTGCCTCTTCCTTCTTGCTACTGCCTTATACCAGTCAACTTTTGCGCAGAGAGACTGGCAGTGTGATCTATGTCAACTTTGCTTGCCATTTGACACCCTCTCAGGCCCTGGTTCGACTTGGCGCACCAGTGTGTCACTGGTATGGTGGCGACCATAATCACATATAAGAAGGCCTGAAACAAAGGCAAACTGCACAGGGAGCAAGCCAGTGTCCATTTTCGAGCACATCTCATTTGATGAACATGAGCACGTCATGTTCTGCCACGACAAGGCCTCAGGCCTTAAAGCGATCATTGCCGTACACGACACCACTCTGGGTCCAGCCGTCGGCGGCTGCCGCATGTGGCCCTACGAGAGCGAAGAGGACGCCATCAACGACGTACTGCGCCTCTCCCGGGGTATGACCTACAAGAACGCCCTGGCCGGCCTGGAGTTTGGCGGCGGCAAGTCGGTGATCATCGGCGATCCCAAGTCCGACAAGTCCGACGCCCTGTTCCACGCCTTCGGTCGCGCCGTCGACTCCCTGGGCGGCCGCTACTACTCCGCAGAAGATGTGGGGATCAACACCTCCGACATCATGAAGGCCCATGAGGTCACCCCTTACATGTGCGGTCTGGAAGGCCAGAGTGGCGATCCCTCTCCGTTCACCGCCCTGGGCACCTATCTGGGCATCAAGGCTGCGGTGAAGCACCAGCGCGGTCTGGACAGCCTGGAAGGGATCAAGGTTGCGGTACAGGGGCTGGGCCATGTGGGCTTCGACATCTGCCGTCACCTGCACGAAGCCGGTGCCGAGCTGGTGGTCTGCGACCTTAGCCCAGAACAGCTGGATCGTGCCGCCACCGAGTTTGGCGCCACCGTCGTCGGCCTGGATGAGATCTACAGCCAGAACGTCGACGTGTACTGCCCCTGCGCCCTGGGTGCCACCGTCAACGACGCCACCATCCCCCAGCTGAAGGCGACCATAGTTGCCGGTTGTGCCAACAACCAGCTGGCGGAACCCCGTCACGGTGAGATCCTCAAGGAGAGGGGAATCCTCTACGCCCCGGACTATGTAATCAACGCCGGCGGCATCATCAACGTCTCCTTCGAGAAAGACTACGACGCGGATAAGTCCGAAGCCAAGGTACGCAAGATCTACTACACCCTGCTGACCATCTTCGCCAAGGCGGAAGAGGAAGGGAAAACCACCGGTGAGGTGGCCGACATCATGGCCCGGGAGATCATCGCCCAGGCTCGCGCCGCCAAGGCGTAATCAGCGATTAAGACAAAACGCCCCGCATTGCGGGGCGTTTTTTGTTTGCCTTAGCAAATCGAAAAAACGACTCTTGCCCTCCCTTAACTGTATGACATAGTCTTTATAAATTAAGTACATAAAGCCCAGATCTCTGAACTGGTTTTTTTATAAGTTCATGTCTCGACACTTGTCGAACAAAGGCGAGTTGTTCCACGGCATCGGATAAGCAAGATAGTCAATGGAGCGGAAGCAACGGATGGGAAAGTATGTCGAGAGGTTGGTCTGTGGCGGCATAACCCTGGGGCTATTCTGTGGTGTCGCTTACGCAGCCACTCATGGAAATCTCGCACAGAACCTCGCCCGCTATCAATCTGACACAACCATTTTTGTCCTCTACATCATCCTGGGTTTATGTCTGACCGTCTCCCATTTCAGTGACAACGCAAAGACCAATATTTGGTTGCACGTCTCCCTGTCATCTGCTTACTTCTACACGGCATTCTGTTTGTTCTCAGACGGCTATGTTGGGGGCTGGTCTCACTCAAAGGATATCCTGACAGACAAGTTGTTGATGGGTCTGCTGTTCTGCGTTTCTCTCTTTCTTACTCTGATTATTCCGTTAGCCGCCATGGTCCTGGGTTTGATCAACGCCTATTCGGTAAAACTGGTTAAGCTGGCCGTCCGCAAATTCACCCTCTCCTCCCCTAGGGACACTCTCTGATAGAAACAGTTAACCGTTTATCTCCCTCTGGTTCCGTTTATCCCCAGTAACGCCCCCTGGTCGCACCATCAAGCCACCTTGCTGGCACTCCTTTACTCTGACATCAGTCCAATAAAGGAGAAAGACCATGACACTAAGGATACGCGCCGCCCTAATCAGCCTGAGTCTCTGTGCAACTGCTTGGGCCAATCCCAGCCAGGACACCATTGACCTCTACAATCAGGCGGCTCAAGGAGACAGCGCCCTGGTGGAACAGGTGCGAATCAAGCTGGAGCAGAGGGTTGAGGCCGAAGGCAAACAGCCTCTGACCCTTGTCTACCTGGGGGGTACCCACACCTTGATGGGCCGGGATGCCTGGATGCCCTGGAACAAGCTATCCCATGTGGAGACCGGAGTAAGCTTCATCCATCAGGGGCTGGCACTGCTGAAGGAACAGGCGGTGCCACTGGATGAGCAGCCCAGAGTGCTGGGACTGCCCGACAGCCAGCTGGCACAAGCCAATGCGGCGGTCACCTTCACCCAGCTGCCGGAGTTCTTCGGTCAATTTGATGCCGGATACGACCTTTACCTGACCCTGCTCTCCGACAAAGCCTTCGAGGCCCAACCCATAGAGGCCTGTGCCTGGGTGTACCTCTACGCCATTCACGCCGCCCTCAAGGCCGATGACGACTATCAGGCGCGCCTGTGGCTCAAAACTCTGGAAGGCCGGGCGCCCCAGCACCCCATCACCGACCAGGCCCGCGCCCTGCTGGAGGACGGCTGATGATCCGCTTCGATGCCATCGAAAAGTTCCACCCCCTGGGGCTGGGACGGGTCCACGCCCTCAAGGGGGTCAATGGCAAGGTGGACCAGGGTGAGATGGTGGCCCTGTGCGGCCCCTCAGGCTCGGGCAAAAGTACCCTGCTCAACATCCTCGGGCTGCTGGACCTGGACTATCAGGGTACCCTGGCTCTGGACGACGCCCCGGCTCCGACAGACGCCCGGCAGGCAACCGAAGTGCGTCGACGCCAGTTGGGTTTCGTGTTTCAGCGCTTCAACCTGGTGCCGGTGATGACCGCCCTGGAAAACGTTGCCTATCCACTGCAACTGAACGGATTGCCCGTCAGCCAGCAAAAGCGGCAGGCGCTGGCGATGCTGGCCCAAGTGGGGCTGGAAAATCAGGCTCAGCAGCGGCCGGATCACCTCTCCGGTGGCCAACAGCAGCGGGTGGCCATCGCCCGGGCCCTGGTGCATCAGCCCAGACTGGTGATCGCCGACGAGCCCACCGCCAGCCTGGACAGCCAGACCGCCGAACAGGTGATCGCCCTGATGAAACGACTGGGCCGCGAGCTGGGGGTTACCTTCATCATTGCCACCCACGATCCTAGGATGGCCAACCAGTGCCACCGAATCATCAATCTGTGCGATGGCATGATTGAGCAGGAGGGGATGTCATGGGCAAGTTGATTCCCCACTGGCTCAGGTTGGCACTGCTGAACCTGAGCCGCAACCGGCGACGCACCCTGCTCTCCATGGTGATCGTGGCCATTGCGGTGTACGCCCTGACCGCCTCGGCAGGATTTGGCCTCTTTACCTACCGCTCTCTCCAAGAAGCGGCAGCCCGGGACACCGGTCATCTGACCCTGAGCCACCCTAGGTATTTCGAACAGGAGGAGGCCATGCCCCTTGCCCTGGGATTCGAGCCCGAGCCGGCACTGATGCACCACCTTGCTGAGATCCCCGAAGTGCGGGCAGTACTGCCCAGGGTGCATTTCACCGGGCTTGTCTCCAACGGCAACAAGAGCACCATCTTTATGGGCATCGGCGTCAGTCACCGTGAATTTGCCGTCAAAGGCCCCTTCCTGACTATGAACCAGGGCCACCCCCTGTTGCCCAGCGACTCTCCCCGCTACAACCCGGAAGAGCCGGCAGTATTACTGGGCCAGTCCCTGGCCGACAATCTGGCGGTCACCGTCGGAGACTGGATCACCCTGCTGGCCACCACCAGCGACGGGGCGCTCAATGCCCTGGACTTCAAGGTCGGGGGAGTCTTCACCACAGGGGTACCGGAACTGGACAAACGCCAGCTCTATCTGGGGGTCAGCGACGCCCAGTCCCTGCTGGTTTCTTCCAGGATCAGTACCCTGTCACTCTATCTGGACGAGATGATCTCACTGGTCAAGGTTGGCACCCGGGTCGAAGCGTTAGTGCGGGATTTGGACCAGCCTCTGGTGCAAACGCCCTGGCAGGAACGGGCCTTCT
Source organism: Ferrimonas sp. YFM (assembly GCF_030296015.1). Taxonomy (NCBI): domain Bacteria; kingdom Pseudomonadati; phylum Pseudomonadota; class Gammaproteobacteria; order Alteromonadales; family Ferrimonadaceae; genus Ferrimonas; species Ferrimonas sp. YFM. Next base: position 1,538,984 of record NZ_AP027368.1, on the reverse strand, counting down.
TCTACCATAAGGTCCGCAACCTTTACGACGGCATTTTCGGCCTATTGGGGATGGTGATGGCACTGGTGGTGTTTGTAGCCCTGTTCAACACCCTGACCATGTCGGTGGCAGAGCGCACCCGGGAGATCGGCACCCTGTCGGCCATGGGCGCCAGACCCTCAGAGATCATCTGCGGCTTTCTGAAAGAGTCTGCCCTGATGGCCTGTCTCGGGGCCACTCTGGGTGTGACGGCCACCGCCCTGACCAGCCTGATTCTGATGTTGGTGCCCATACAGATGCCGCCCCCACCGGGGCGCACCCAGGGCTACCCACTGCACATCGACTTCTCCCCGCCCCTGGCACTGATGGTGACCCTGATGGTGCTCAGTATCTGCCTGGTGGCTGCCTTGATGGCAGCCAGGCGTGGAGTAAAACAACCCATTATCGAGGCCCTGGCACATGTCTAGAACTCTGTTGTTGCTGCTGACTCTGCTGCCAGCACTGGTGTCCGCCCAATCTCTCACCATCCTGCTCGAACAGGCGGACCAGTACCGCTTGCAAAGCGCCGCAGCCAAAGTGGTGTCCAGGGTGACTCTGTATGAGCAGGGTGTGATGAGCAAACAGCGGCTCTATCACGTCTACACCCGCCCCGAACTGCACTCTCTGGTGCTGTTCAAGTCTCCCCAGGAGCAGGGGCAGAAGATGCTGATGTTGGGCAAAGACTACTGGCTGATGATGCCCAGAAGCCGGCGCCCCATCCGCATCACGCCACTGCAAAAACTGCTGGGGGAAGCCTCGGTGGGCGACATCTCCACCCTAACCTGGAGCGACAGTTATCACCCTCTGCTGGTCAGTCAGGACCAGCGTGAGATGCAACTGGAGCTGACCGCCAAAGCCCCTGGTGCCAGCTACCAGAAGATTCAGCTCTGGCTCGAAAAAGACTCCGGATTCCCCCTGCGGGCAAAGCTCTACCTCCATTCCGGCAAACTGGCCAAGGTTGCCCGATTCATCGCCGGTGAGCGCGGCGGCCACATCATGGTCATTGCCATGGAGCTGACCGATAGTATCCAACCGGGCAAGCGCACCCTGGTGGAGTATCTCGACATCACCCCAACCTCTCTGCCCGACAAGTACTTCAATCCCGCTTACCTGAGCCGCAACCGGGTGGACAGCCTATGAAGCCCTGGTTGGGGTGGTTGGCCTTTTGGGCACTGCTGCCCATTGGCTCTGTCATGGCCGATACCCAATGGCACTGGCAGCTGAGCCATGGCCAGGGACAGAGCAGCCACAGCGTTCTGTTTCCGGACTACCGCTCCGCGGACCGACAGGACGCCCTCATTGGCCTCAGCCACCAGCAGGGCAACTGGCGTACCAGTGCTTCGGCCACCTGGGAGAGGGATGAAAGCGGCAGCACCGGACAGCTGTGGCTGCAGGAACTGGTTTGGCAGGCGCCTCTGGCCGACTCCGACCTGGAGCTGACCCTGGGCAAGGCACGCATCGACTGGGGTGTGGGTTATGGCTACCGGCCACTGGATCTGTTCCGCGGCTATCGGCGCCACCCACTGGGAGTTCAGGTTGAAGAGGGGGTGGGCGTTGCGGCGCTCTCCCACTTTACCCTGGATGGCGAATGGACCCTGATCGCCACCGACGCCTCCTGGAGTTCGGCGCCAGAGACCGCAATGAGTCAGGCCAGCGAACAGCAGGGACTGGGGCTGCGCCACTACCGGATGCTTATGGGTCATGAGTGGCAACTGCTGGGCTACTACGACGACGTGCGCCGGGGGCTGATAGGGGCCAGTTATGTCTGGGTCCCCACCGATGCCCTTGAGATACACGGCAGTGCCCTGTATCAGGCCCGTTTCCCGGGCTATCAGCTGACCGGTCAACCCCAGGCGCCGGTGGCACTGACCAGCCAGCATGATGCGGTGCAGGCCCTGCTAGGGCTGACCTGGAGTCATGTCAGCGGCCACCAGCTGATTCTGGAATACTGGTTCGACGGACGGGCCTGGAGCCAGTCCCAATGGCAAAGTGCCCTGCATCGGGCCGACGCCGCCAAAGAGGTGCCCTCTGTCCAGCGAACCTATGCCGCCGGGTTCGCCAATGGCAACCTGACCCAACACAGTCTGATGCTCCACTGGAGGCTGAGCGCGGAATCACTGGAACTCAGGCTGGATCTGTTGATGGACCCTCAAAGCCAGGGAGTGATCGCCACCCCCCGGCTAAACTGGTCATTCGAACAACACAGCCTGAACCTGGAGCTGGCGATGCGCACTCTGCTCGGCAGTGCCGACTCGCCCTACCGAAACCTGCCGGATAAGCGTATGATTTTTGTAAATTTGACAGGACGATTTTAATGAGTACCCAGAGTATCAAACAGGAAGCCAAATCGGTGTTGTTCACCGTTCTGTTCTGTGCCGTCGTGGCCCTGGCCACCAGTCAGGTATGGCCAGGCCCCTACAGCAACCACCTGCTCATCAGCTTTGGATACGGCGCCAGTGGCATAGTGTGCAGCCGCACCCTGTTAAAGCTGTTTCCTGAAATGAACAGCCGTCTGCTCACCCTGCTGTCAGTGGTGGCCGCCATGACCCTGGGTTCACTCCATGCCTGGTTCTGGCTCAGCCGGTTCAATACCAACCTGACCGCCACCGACATGACCCCTATTCTGTTGCTGTCGCTGCTGTTTACCATCGCCTGTTACTACTACTTCCACGCCCGCAGCCAGGCCGCTGAGATGGAGTACCTGATGGAGCAGGCGAAACGCCGCCAGAGTGAACAGGAACGTGCCCTGGTCCTCAGCCGACTTCAGCAGTTGCAAAGCCAGATGGAGCCGCACTTTCTGTTCAACACCCTGGCCAATATCCAGGTGTTGATCGACCTCGACAGCGACAAAGCCAAACTGATGCTGCAAAAGCTCAGCGAGTTGCTCAGAGCCAGCCTGATTCCCAACCGGGGACCACTGACCCGGTGCGGCGAGGAGAGCCAACTGCTGAGTGCCTATCTGGAGCTGCAGGAGATTCGTTTGGGGCGACTCTCCTGGGAAGTGATCTGTCCCGATGAGCTGACCCATCAGGTCATTCCCCCTTTGCTGCTGCAGCCTTTGGTGGAAAACGCCCTCACCCATGGCATCGAGGCGGCGTCCGGCCCCGGCCATATACGGGTGACCATGACACAAAATCAGGATCAGTTACGCCTCTGCGTCGAGGACAACGGCGTGGGACTAGGTCACTCCTCGAACCGGGGCCATGGAATGGGACTGAGCACCCTGCGTGAGCGCTTGCAGACCCTGTTTGGCAATGAAGCCAGCCTGGATGTGGCCGAGCGCCCGGAAGGGGGAACCCTGGCCAGCCTGTCACTGCCTCTTGCCCCTCTGTCCTCTCTGAGCCAGGAGCCCGCATGACCATCACCGCCATTATTGCCGATGACGAGCCCCTGCTCAGACAACACCTGGCCACCCTGTTGGCACGCTGCTGGCCCGAACTGAAACTGCAGGCCCAATGCGCGGATGGCGTGGAAGCCCTGGACGCCATCAGCCGCCACCAACCTCAAGTGGTGTTTCTGGATATTCGCATGCCAGGGTTGGATGGCCTGGCTCTGGCTCGCCACCTCTCCGCCCTGGCCCAGCCCCCTCTGATTGTGTTCACCACAGCCTACGATCAGTATGCCGTGGCCGCCTTCGAGCAGGCGGCGGTGGACTACCTGCTTAAACCGGTGGAACAGACCCGTCTGGCCAATGCCTGCCAGAGATTGCAGCAACGACTGGCCATTCCCCGGGACGCCAACGCGCTGGACTCCCTGATCAGCCAAATGCAGAAACTGGCACCGGCACCCGCCCCCCTGAAATGGCTGAAAGCCTCCAAGGGCGAGGATCTGCACCTGATCCCGGTCGAGGAGATCGTCGCCTTTCGCGCCGAAGACAAGTACGTCACTCTGCACCGCCAACGGGGCAAGGGCGATGAGCAATACCTGTTGCGTCTCTCTCTTAAGGAGTTAATGAATCAACTGGATTCAGACCAGTTTTGGCAGATTCACCGCGCCAACATAGTGCGGGTGGACGCCATCAAGCGGGTAACTCGGGATCTGGCGGGACGCCTCTGGGTCGAGGCGGGAGACCTGCGCCTGGCGGTGAGTCGCAGCGCCCAGTCTCTATTTAAAGAGATGTAACACACTCTGAGCGCCGTTACCTTGGTTTCCCTGTGTCTGAATGTTACTCTTGCTCCCTAAGTTACACTAAAGCGTTCCCGATTCTATGCCTCAAATCTCTCAACCAGGACACGCCGACATCCATCGCTGGCTCGAAGCGATGCAGGTGGAATTTTACCTGTGCGGCGCCTGCGATGGCTTCCACCTGACCAAGATGCAGGAGCGCCCCGGCGTGTTCGACAGCAAGCTGGAGTTGATTGAGGAGCAGGGTCTGCTGCAGTTCAGCACCTCCATGGAGCTGCGCCCCGCCACCCTGTTCAAGCTCTACAGTGAGCTGGGTGAGCTGAACAACAGGCATAATGAACTGAAGATTTTCGTCGAGCTGATGGATGACACCCTGCCCAAGCTGGTGATCAGCAGCCATGTTCGTACCGCTGCCGGACTCACCGAGGAACAGTTTGCCGATTTCGTCGGGTTCCACAGTGACGTCAAGGTGCAGCTGCTAAAATGGATCCATGAGCAGGGTTATGCCCTGCCGGACGACAACGACGAAGAGAACCACGCTGCCCCGGAGATAGAGATGGGGCACCAGCACCTGCTGCACTAAGCGACAGACACTAAAAAAGGCTCCGAAAGGAGCCTTTTTTGTATCGCGGTCTGGTTATCAGGCAACCTTGGCGGAGACCAGGGCCTTGCCCGCCTCGTTCACCAGGCGCAGGCCTTCGCCGTCACGCTCGATGGTGCCCTCGCAAGGCATCAGCACCGGACGCTGGAACTGGAAACTGGCGCAGGTCACCGGCTCGGCCACACTGGCGAGCATCTTGGCAACCATATACATGCCATGGGCGATGGGCGCTTCGAAGCCGAAGGGCTTGGCGGTCAGACGGTGCAGGTGGATGGGGTTGTAGTCACCGGAGATGGCCGCGTAACGGCGGGCATCGCTCTCCTGCATCATCAGGCTGGTGACTGGCTTCCAGTCGTAGGCCACACGGGGCTCACGGGCAGGACGGCCACGCTTGCGAGGGCCTTCCAGTTTGAGCAGGCAGCGGCTGACGTAGCTGGCGGTCAGCTCACCTTCGTGGCGAAACTCGCCGAGGAGTTCAAACTCCAGCCCCTTGATGGTCTCCTGCTGGTCGCCCACCTTCAGGGTGAACTGGTAGCTGTTGTCCAGGCTCATGGGCTGGTGCTGCTCAAAGCTCACGCCCAGGTGAATCATGCCCAAAGGCTTGACCGGGACATCCGGCTGAGTCAGCAGCATCAGTTGCACAGGCTGGGAGGCAACAAACATGTAGCTCAGGGGCAGGCTGCCCTTGGGAAAGCCACAGAAGGTGTTGTACTTCTCCAGCTTGCCGGCATCAAAACGAAAATCCTGAATCTCAATGGCCTTCTCAGGAAGCTGCGCCGGAGGCGTACGCTTGAGGATGGCTCGGGCAATCAGTGGGATCGTCGTGGGGATCTGGTTGGCGTGGTATTGAAGCACTGTCATTCCTTCAGAAGGTTCTCTTAAGTGGCATATTTACTCTAAACCGAACAGGATACCGACTTTCCCGGCACAGATGGACAGACCAGTCGGGGTTACCAGTATAGACCAGGCACAAAAATGCCGCCGAACTCATTGAGTTTGGCGGCGTTTCTTATAAACAAAGGCAATCCTAGAAAGCGCGCTGACTCGCCAGATCTGTGTACTTGGCCATGCTGGCTTCTCCCAGGGAGATGCGCTGGGTCGCCTGTTCCTGCAGCCAGTCAAACATCGCCTTCACCGCAGGCGTATCCTTGCGGTCCGGGTGACACACCAGGTAGTAGCGCTGTCCGGCAGGCACGAAGGACTCGATGGGAACCACCAGGTTGCCCGCCTCTACTTGGGGCGCCACCATGCTCCAGCGTCCCATGGCCACCCCCTGACCGGACATCGCCGCCCGATAGGCCAGGTCCGCCCGGTTGAACACGAAGCCCCGGTCCACAGACAGGCCCTCGATCTCGGCCAGGCGCGCCCAGTACTGCCACTCGGTGTAGAAACCCGAGCTCTGCCAGGCGGTCTCATCATGGAGCAGCAGACACTGCCCCAGGCGCTCTGGGCTGTTCCACAGCTCATTGATGTCGGCGTACTCCCGGCTGCATACCGGCACCAGGCTCTCCTCCATCAGGTCGGTGCCATAGAGGCCAGAGGTGAGGTGGTCGGAGTAATAGACCGCCAAATCCACAGATTCGTGCTGGAAATCAGTGGCCCTGGACTGGGCCCGAACCTGAAGGGTCAGGCGGGGAAACTTGGAGTGCAGATCACCCAGGCGCTCGGCCAACCAGCAGCGGGCAAAGCTGTGAGGCACGGCGATACTCAGGGTAGAGGAGAAGTCCTGCTGCTTGAGGTCGCGGATGGCGATCTCCAGGCTGCCGAGGGATTGGTCCAGCTCTGCCAGCAATCCGGCCCCCTGGTCGGTCAATTGCAGCCGGCGATTAAACCGCAGGAACAGCTTGAACCCCAGCTGCTCCTCCAGTTTCTTGATGCGGTGGCTCACGGCGGATTGAGTGAGGTAGAGCTCCTCCGCCGCCTTGGTGAAACTCAGATGTCGGGCCGCGCACTCAAAACAGTGCAGCGAAGAGAGTATCGCGCCGTTTAACATAGCCACCTCGGATTAATTGGATTAATTCGAGGATAATGATAATTCGCTGTCAGAGAGGCGCAAGGCTAAGTACTATGCAAGGGTCGACAGCGGGACAGGGTTCACAAAACCAGTGAGTGAACCCATCGAGTTAGCCCTTTGTTCCGCTGCCGGGCCCGGTCAGACAGTGCTCCCTTACCTACTGCTCTGATCGCGTCGACCGCGTCATATACAAGGTGACAAGGTCGCCGGCAGAGTGGTGATACGACGTTATCCCCTCTGCTGTGCCCCACCCCTTCACTCCCCTTCAGATTATTCATATTCAAGCAAAATCGTGATCCAGGTTCGACTGACTGTTTTTTCGACGTGATCGAGATCACCTTTGCAGACAGTGCAGAGCACGCAGAGATCAAAAAAGGCGCCGAAGCGCCCCTTTATTGTTCCGTGCCACCTTAGCCGACTAAGTCGAGCAAGGCCTCCAGAGGGTGACGGGGACGCTGCTTCTCATAGCGCTTCACCTGGGAGCGGCAGGAGTAACCAGAGACCAGTACCTCCTCGCTGGCCGCTTCGATGGCCGGCTTCCAGGAGAGGTCATACAGATCTTTGGAGATGGCCAAATTGCCCTTCTCATGGCCGAAGGTACCGGCCATGCCGCAACAGCCACCAGCCTGATGAATCAGCTCGCCACCAAAGTGGTTGAACAGTTTCTGCCATTCGGCCACCGCCTGAGGGCGGAGACTGTTCTCGGTACAGTGGGTCATCAGCTTGTAGGCAGCCTCCCCCTTGGGCTTTTGTGGCCAGCGCTCAAGCTGAGTCACCAGGAACTCGTTGAACAACAGCACCTGGAAGTCACCCCGGGCATCCCCCAGCACCAGGTTGTATTCGTCCCGGTAGGTGAGCACCAACGCCGGGTCCACCCCAATCAGGGTCACTCCGAAGCTGGCCACCCGGTTCAGCGCCCGGGCGCTGCGGGTAGCGGTCTCGGTGAACTTATCCATAAAGCCCTTGATGTGCTGTGGCTTGCCGTTGGGCTGATAATCCATTACCCGCACCCGGTAACCCAGGGCCTGCAGCAACTGGGCGCCACGCTCCACCACCACCGCATCGTAGTAGCTGGTGAAGGGGTCCTGCACGATCACCAGGGTATTGGCCAGCTCCTCATCGCTCAGCCTGGCCAGCTCCGACTCATCCAGGCGCAGCTCTGCCGGCAGACGTTGTGCCAGGGTGGGCACCGACAGTGCCGGGGTATCCACATAGCCGAACAGCTTGCCCGCCGCCCAGCCGGACAGCGGATTCTGGGTCATCAGGTTCACCAGGCGAGGCACCTTGGCCATCCACCCCAGGGCCGACTCGATGCCAGCCACCAGGTAGTCCTTGGCCGGTCTCAGATAGCGCTTGTGATACAGGTGCAGGAATCGGGCTCGGAAGTCGGGCACATCCACCTTGACCGGGCAGCCACCGCTGCACGCCTTACAGGCCAAACAGGTCTGCATCGCCTCATAGAGCTCATGGGAGAAATCCTGGCGCCTGTGCTGGCCCAGACTGGCCTTGATGCGCTGACGCAGGGAGGCCATGGGCACCGCATCCAGATCGGCGGTGTTCACCCCCTCCTGCTCCAGCAGCCTCAGCCACTCGCGCATCAGGGTTGCCCTGCCCTTGGGTGACCACACCCGGTTGCCGGTAACCTTGTAGGAGGGGCACATGGGGTTGTTGGCGTTGTAGTCAAAGCACAGACCGTTGCCGTTGCAGCTGATCGCCTTGTCGAACTGGCTGCGGGCCGCCTGTGGCAACTGACGGTCGAAGCTGCCCCGCTTGATTTCATCGATGCTGTACACATCCTCCTGAGATTCGAAGGGGGTGCAGATCTTGCCCGGGTTCATGCAGTTGTGCGGGTCGAACCAGCCCTTGATGCGGCGCAGGTCATCGAACAGCTCGCCGAACACCGCCGGGCCATACTCGGAGCGTACCCCTCGGCCATGCTCGCCCCACATCAGACCGCCGTACTTGCGAGTCAGCGCCTCCACCTCGTCAGAGACGGTGCGCAATAGGGCCTCATCTGCCGGGTCGCACATGTCCAGGGCGGGACGCACGTGCAGCACCCCGGCGTCCACATGGCCAAACATGCCGTATCTCAGTTTGTGGCCATCGAGCAGGGTGCGGAACTCGGCGATGAAGTCCGCCAGCTGCGCCGGCGGCACCGCGGTGTCCTCGGCAAAGGCGATGGGTTTGCGGGCGCCCTTGGCATTGCCCAGCAGGCCCACCGCCTTCTTACGCATCTGGTAGACCCGGGCGATCTCCCCCTTGTCCAGACAGACTCTGTGGCCCAGCACCCCCTTGGCCCCCTCGGCCAGCAGCCGCTCCAGGTTGGCCAGCTTGGTCTCGACCTCCTCCTGGCTTCCGGCAAACTCCACCATGTTGATGCCCGCCATGGCGTCATCGAAGGCGCTGGGCACCAGCTCGGAGACCTGATGCCAGATAATGTCATCCTTGGCCAGACCCAAAACGGTGGAGTCGATGGTCTCCACCGCGGTGGCCTCCGCCGCTACCATGATGGGGGCGTGGCGCAGGGCAGAATCGAAGCTGTCGTAGCTGATGTTGACCAGGGCACGGTGGGTCGGAATCCGGGTGAGATCCAGCTTGGCGCTGACCACAAAGGCCAGGGTGCCCTCACTGCCACAGATCAGCCGGGTCAGATCCAGGGTATCGTTGTCGGCGTCATAGGCGTGACGCAGGTCGTAGCCGGTCAGGAAACGGTTCAGTTCCGGGAAGGTCTGCTTGATCTGCGCCTGCTTGTCGCGGCACAGGGTCAATACGGCGTCCGCCAGCTCCTTGGCCCGACCGGTGAGCGCCTGGCGGGCCTCGGCGTCCCAGGGGCCCGTAGTCAGCAGGGTGCCGTCATCCAATATGCAGGTGACGCCCAGAACATGATCCGAAGTCTTGCCATAGACCAGAGAGCCGGCGCCGGAAGCGTCGGTGCTGATCATGCCGCCGATGGTGGCGCGGTTGGAGGTAGAGAGATCCGGGGCAAAGAACAGGTCGTGGGGACGCAGTGCGTCGTTCAGGGCATCTTTGACCACGCCACACTCCACCTGGACACTGCGTGCCTGGGCATCGATGTCTGACACCCCTTGGAAGTGACGGCTGGTGTCCACCACCAGGCCAAAGTTCAGGGCCTGACCATTGGTGCCGGTCCCCCCGCCCCTGGGGGCGAAGTGGATCCCCTTAAACGCCGGGGAAGCCGCCAGGCGCAGCATCAGCTGCAGGTCGTGGGCATCCTTGGGGTAGACCACCGCCTGAGGCATAAACTGATAGACGCTGTTGTCCACCGCCATCGCCAACCGGGCGCTGTAGCTGAGATCGATCTCGCCACTAAACCCCTGTTGGGCCAATTGTTCCGTAAAATTCTGATAGCGCGCGTCCAGTGTCTGCGCTGTAGGCAATGATGGGATCATTCGACCGCAAGTCCCCAGATGAATACTTGCTCGAATCATATAAAAAAAGGGGGCGCTTTAGCAGCGCCCCCCTCATTATTCTAGTATTGACCAGACTTATTTCTGGGTCAGAGACTTGCCCAGGTACAGCCAGGTCTCGACCACGGTGTCTGGGTTCAGGGAGACAGAATCGATCCCCTCTTCCGCCAGCCACGCCGCGAAATCTTCATGGTCGGAAGGACCCTGACCACAGATGCCCACATACTTACCGCGAGCCTTGGCCGCCTGAATCGCCATGGAGAGCAGCGCCTTAACCGCGTCGTTGCGCTCGTCGAACAGGTGGCTGATGATGCCGGAGTCACGGTCCAGACCCAGAGCCAGCTGAGTCATGTCGTTGGAGCCGATGGAGAAGCCATCGAAGTGATCCAGGAACTGATCCGCCAGCAGGGCGTTGGAGGGCAGCTCGCACATCATCTGTACCTGCAGACCGTCTTGACCACGCTTCAGGCCGTTCTTGGCCAGCTCGGCAATTACGCCTTCCGCTTCGCCCAGAGTACGAACGAATGGAATCATAATCTCAACGTTGGTCAGGCCCATCTCGCCGCGAACACGCTTGATGGCTTCACACTCCAGGGCGAAGCAGTCACGGAAGGAGTCATCGATGTAACGAGACGCACCGCGGAAGCCCAGCATTGGGTTCTCTTCCTCAGGCTCGTAACGGTCACCACCGACCAGGTTGGCGTATTCGTTGGACTTAAAGTCAGACAGACGAACAATCACGCGCTTGGGGTACACGGAGGCGGCGATGCACGCCACACCTTCGGCCAGACGGGCAATGTAGAACTCAACCGGGTTGGCGTAACCGGCCATCAGCTCGTCGATCTCCGCCTTCACATCGGCTTCCTGATCGTCGTAGTTCAGCAGCGCCTTGGGGTGCACACCGATCATGCGGTTGATGATGAACTCCAGACGAGCCAGGCCGATGCCTTCATTGGGCAGACGACCGAAGTCGAACGCGCGGTCAGGGTTACCCACGTTCATCATGATCTTCATGGGCAGCTCAGGCAGGTCGTCCACCCGGGAGGTGGTCACGGAGAAGCCAAGCTTGCCGTCGTAGATGTAGCCGGTGTCACCTTCGGCACAGGAAACGGTCACTTCCTTACCATTGGTGATCTTGGCGGTGGCGTCGCCACAGCCCACTACCGCAGGGATACCCAGCTCACGGGCGATAATGGCGGCGTGACAGGTACGGCCACCACGGTTGGTCACGATGGCGCTGGCGCGCTTCATGATCGGCTCCCAGTCAGGGTCGGTCATGTCAGTAACCAGAACGTCGCCGGGCTGGATCTTGTCCATATCTTCGATGGAGTCCAGAACCTTGGCCACACCGGCACCAATCTTGTGACCGATGGCGCGACCTTCGGTCACCACGTCGCTGGTGCCTTCCAGGTTGAAGCGCTCCATCACCTGGGCGTCTTCGTTGGAGCGCACGGTCTCTGGACGGGCCTGTACGATGTACAGCTTGCCGTCGATGCCATCTTTGGCCCACTCGATGTCCATGGGACGACCGTAGTGCTTCTCGATGATCATCGCCTGCTTGGCCAGTTCCAGCACCTCTTCGTCGGTGACGGAGAACTGCTTCTGCTGCTCGACGTCTACGTCGATGATCTCAACCTGTTTGCCGTGGGCTTCGTCACCGGAGTACACCATCTGAACCAGCTTGGAACCCAGGTTACGGCGCAATACCGCCTTGTGGCCCTGAGTCAGAGTTGGCTTGTGTACATAGAATTCGTCAGGGTTTACTGCACCCTGTACCACCATCTCACCCAGACCATAGGCGGAGGTCACAAAGACCACGTCTTCGTGGCCGGATTCGGTGTCGATGGAGAACATCACACCGGAAGAGGCCTTGTCGGAACGCACCATGCGCTGGATACCAGCGGACAGAGCCACACCGCGGTGGTCGTAGCCCTGGTGAACACGGTAGGAGATGGCACGGTCATTAAACAGAGACGCGAATACGTGCTTGATGGCCACCATCACGGCATCGATGCCGCGAACGTTCAGGAAGGTTTCCTGCTGACCGGCGAAGGACGCATCGGGCATGTCTTCGGCGGTGGCGGAGGAGCGAACCGCGAAGGATGCGTCTTCTGCACCACCCTGGTTGAGCTCGTTGTAGGCTTCCTGGATCGCCTCTTCGAGGGCGGGCTGGAAGGGGGTATCGATGATCCACTGGCGGATCTCGCCACCGGCCTTGGCCAGGGCGTTCACGTCATCAACATCCAGGGTGTCCAGAACGGTGTGAATACGCTCGTTCAGTCCACTTTGCTCAAGGAACTCATCATAGGCCTCCGCAGTGGTAGCGAAACCACCGGGTACCTGAACGCCGGCGTTAGCCAGGTTGCTGATCATCTCACCGAGAGACGCATTCTTACCGCCAACTCGGTTGACGTCGTTCATGCCAAGTTCTTGGTACCAGAGTACATATTGGGTCACTGTTCTGTCCTCACAACCTCAGATTTATTATGACACCCCTTCCTACGGGGTCGCTGGCATCATACACTGGGCCTAAATAGCCATAAAAGTCTAATTTTTCTTGTAATTTTATTACTACATGAGGCCCGGATGACCCGCAAAGTATTCTACATCTCCGACGGAACAGCCATTACTGCAGAAGTGTTTGGGCACGCGGTTTTGTCCCAGTTTCCAGTAGATTTCGAACAAAAGACCATCCCATTTGTGGAAACTCTGGCGAAAGCTGAGGAAGTTCGAAACCAGATCAATGACTGTTTTATTACGACGGGAGAGCGTCCTCTGATCTTTCACTCCATTGTGAACCCGGAGATCCGAGCCATCATCTACTCGTCGGAAGGACTGGATTACGACTTCCTGAACACCTTTGTGGCCCCCCTGGAACAGCAGTTAGGGATCAAGGCAGACCCCAAGGCCCACAGAACCCACTCCATGGCCAACGAGTCCTACAACGCCCGTATCGACGCCATCCACTACGCCATGGACAACGACGACGGGGTGACCCTGAAAAACCTGGAAGAGGCGGACGTGATCCTGATTGGCGTCTCCCGCTGCGGCAAGACCCCCTCCAGCCTCTACCTCTCCATGCAGTTCGGCATCAAGGTAGCCAACTACCCCTTCATTGCCGAAGATATGGAAAATCTCAAGCTGCCGCCTGAGCTGAAGAAGTATAAGAAGAAGCTGTTTGGTCTCACCATCAACCCTCAGCGCCTCACCGAAATCCGTCAGAGCCGTCTGGCCGACTCCAAGTACGCCTCCGCCCGCCAGTGTCGGATGGAAGTGAAAGAGGTGGAACTGCTGTTCAAGAAGGAGAAGATTCCCTTCCTGAACACCACCAACAACTCGGTGGAGGAGATCGCCACCAAGATCCTGTCGGAAACCGGGCTGGAACGGAGCATGTTCTAAACCCGAACAAGAAAGGGCGCCAATGGGCGCCCTCTTTTTTGGTCTGTAGCAACGTCAGTGCTTGTGCTCCGGGTAGTAAGGGGCCAGCGCCTCAATCGCCTTGGACAGGGCATCGGCGAACTTGGGATCAGCGTTCTGCTTGGCCTTCATCGCCGCCACTATCACCTCATGGTGCTTCACCAGTCGCTGCTGGTAATCCTTCTGGCTGGACTTCACCCTCTGGGTCAGGAAGTAATCACTGATGGTAGAGATCACCTTCTGAGCGTGCTGCTCCTTGTTCATGACCCAGCGTACCATCTGGTTCTGTGACTGAGCATCCCCTTTGCCAGCCAGCTCCGCCATCATGGCGCTGGCCTTGGCCACCGTGGCGGCGTCCTCCAGCATCTGCTTGACCCTGGCATGATCATCGTAAATGCCACAGGGCACCTGACAGTGTGACCAGGCCAGGGGCGACAGCATGCCCAGACACAGGGTAAGCAGCATCAATACTCTTTTCATCATTTCCCTCTCCTTGATTTCTGCCCTGGCTCCGGGGCCCCCGCCAGCAAACCATTCAAAGGCGGTGCCTTTTTCCAGTTCCAGGTTCAATTTCCCCAAGGAGTATGGCTCGACAATGCGCACTCTGCCGAAAAAATGCGCCAATAAAGAGTCAGAAGTGCCGATTGCCACGCCAACTCGGTTTTTCCGATAATTTATAGCCATCTGTTCGATTTTTTATTTTATAAGAATTTGATATATTGAAGCCATGGATTCGAAATAATTATCACATAATACAAAAAGGAGATAATCATGATGAACAACTCGGCGAAGACCCAACTGGCCACCAAGGCTGCACCTATCGCCATCGGTCTGTTTCTGTTGGGTGTGGTGATCACATCCACTTTCTACACAGTAGATGAAGGCCATGTGGGCATCGTCAAACGCTTTGGTCAGGCACAGCAACAAGTTAACCCCGGCCTGCACGTCAAGATTCCCCTGGCAGACTCGGTGCAGAAGCTGGAGATTCGCACCCGCAAGAACGTGGAAACCCTGAAGGCCGCCACCCACGAGCAGATGCCGGTGGATGTGGACGTCTCCATCAACTGGACGGTGATCCGCAGCGAAGCGTTCGACCTGTACCGCAACTACGGTGGCCTGGACCAGTTTGAAAACCGCATTCTGGATCCCAGGTTGAGATCGGCGGCCAAAGACGCCATCGCCCGCTATAAGGCGGAGGAGATCGTTCAGAACCGGGGCAAGGTGATCGCCAAAATCGAGGAGAACGTCATCAGCACCATGAGTGAGTTCCCGGTGAAACTGGACAGTGTGCAGATAGAGAACCTGGTGCTGCCGCAGAAGTATCTGCAGAGCATCGAGACCAAGCAGACGGAGAAAAACCTGGCGGCAGCCGAAAAGCACCGTCTGGAACGCCAGAAACTGGAGGCCCAACGGGAGGTCAACACCGCAGAAGCCAAGCGAGACGCGGAGAAGGCCAGGGCCGACGGTAACGCCTATGCCATCCTCACCGAAGCCCAGGCGGAAGCGGAAGCGATCAAGGTGAAAGGCCTGGCGGAAGCGGAAGCGATGCGCGAAAAGGCTGGCGCCATTGCTCAGAGTCCTCTGCTGGTGGAGTACGTCCGCGCCCAGAACTGGGACGGGAAACTGCCCAGCACCATGATGGGCAGCGAGCAGAACGTCCTGTGGAATCTGGACCAGAAGTCCGCCATGCGCTAACCAGAATGAGGAGGGGTTACCCTCCTCTTTTTTTGTCTGTTTTTGGTACAAACGCTCTCAAGCCACTGGCGTGATTTGGATTGTTTCCTTACCTAACGCCAAAGATTGGGTATAATCCGTCTAATTTGTTGCAAACGGCGGGCCCCGTCCCGCTCTGTTGTAGGCACACATGACTTTTAAAACCGATGAACTGCGGACCACCCTGCTGTGTAAGGTGATCTCCCCGGCTGAGCTGGCCCGCGAATACCCTCTCTCCGATGGCGCAGCAGAGGGGCTCCTGAGCGCCCGACGCCAGGTAGAGGCGATTTTAAGTGGCGAAGATCCCCGATTGCTGGTGATCATTGGCCCCTGTTCCATCCATGATGCGGACGCCGCCCTGGAGTATGCCGAGCGCCTGGCCGGACTGCAGAAGGAGCTGGCCGAGGACCTGATGATCGTAATGCGGGTCTACTTCGAGAAGCCGCGCACCATAGTGGGCTGGAAAGGCCTGATCTCCGATCCGGACCTGGATGGCAGCTTCAGCGCCAACAAGGGGCTGCGTAAGGCCCGTAAACTGCTGACCGACATTACCGAGCTGCGCCTGCCCATCGCCACCGAGTTCCTGGACATGGTCAATGGTCAGTACATCGCCGACCTGATCACCTGGGGCGCCATTGGGGCCCGTACCACGGAAAGCCAGATCCACCGCGAGATGGCCTCCGCCCTCTCCTGCCCTGTGGGCTTTAAGAATGGCACCGACGGTAACCTGCAGATCGCCATCGATGCGGTGCGCGCCTCCCGGGTACCCCACATCTTCTACTCCCCGGACAAAGAGGGGCAGATGGCGGTGTACCGCACCCATGGCAACCCCTTCGGCCACATCATCCTGCGCGGCGGCAAGTGCCCCAACTACCAGGCTCAGCATGTGATTGACGCCGGTGAGCGACTGACCGAGTCCGGCATCAGTCCCCGCTTGGTGGTGGACTTCTCCCACGGCAACAGCCGTAAGGAGCACCGCCGTCAGTTGGAGGTGGCCAAGGACATCATGGAGCAGATGCAGCAGGCCCACGGCCATACCATTGCCGGTGTGATGGCCGAGAGCTTCCTCAATGAGGGCAATCAGAAGGTAATTCCCGGTCAGAGCCTGATCTACGGCAAGAGCATCACCGACGCCTGCCTGGGTTGGGAAGAGAGCGAAGTACTGCTTCGCGACCTGGCCGAAGCCAGCCGGGCCCGCAGACAACGCTGATGAGATCTCATTGCTGATCCGATCTCCAGGGGCGCCGCGCGGCGCCCCTTTGTTTTTGGACTAAATTTGCATAAAGTAATGGCATTATTAGAAAAAGGACTCATGAAGCCATGGACCAGCACGCTCGCTCTATCCTCATCGCCGACGACCATCCTCTGTTTCGTCAGGCGCTGAAGCAGTCTCTCAGCCTGTTTATGGCGGATACGCGCTGGTTGGAAGCGGACAGCGCTGACACCCTGGAACAGCGATTGCGTGCCGAAGCGGATATCGACCTGGTGCTGCTGGATCTGCAGATGCCCGGTTCCCATGGCTACTCCACCCTGATTCACCTGAGGAGTCACTACCCTGCCATTCCGGTGATGGTGATCTCCGCCCACGAGGATGGTCAGACCGTGGGTAAGGCGATTCACTACGGCGCTCAGGGCTTTATCCCCAAGTCCGCCCAACCACAACAGCTGGCAGAAGCCCTGCAACTGGTGCTCGATGGCGAACTCTACCTGCCTCCGGGCATGGAAGGACTGGCTGACGAGGAACATGGCGAGGATGACATCGGCGCCCGACTGGCGGAACTGACCCCGCAGCAGTACAAGGTTTTGCAGATGTTTGCCGAGGGATTGCTCAATAAGCAGATCGCCTACGAGCTGGACGTCTCTGAAGCCACCATCAAGGCCCACGCCACCGCCATCTTCAAGAAGCTGGGAGTACGAAACCGTACCCAGGCGGTGATCGCCCTTCAAGGGCTGGATATGGACAACAAGCCGGTCTGAATCGACGGACTTCGCTCCAGGGGACAAACTCCCATCATCAAATGGCTCCATATTGAACTACCATGCCGGTTGGGCGGCTGCCCAACCGTCGTTACTTGGGCGGGTTCCCTGCCCAAGTCATCAGACCTTGGCCGCAATCCCTCCCACTGGTAGTGACCACCTTCAAGGCCCTTTTCCCAAAGCCGCC
Source organism: Ferrimonas sp. YFM (assembly GCF_030296015.1). Classification (NCBI taxonomy): domain Bacteria; kingdom Pseudomonadati; phylum Pseudomonadota; class Gammaproteobacteria; order Alteromonadales; family Ferrimonadaceae; genus Ferrimonas; species Ferrimonas sp. YFM. The sequence goes on along the minus strand of NZ_AP027368.1, from coordinate 1,521,504 downwards.
TCAGGCTCGCCTCTTACCTTCGACCGCCCTTCCCATCCCCAAAACCCAGTTCACCTAAGAGATCACAAACAAAACAAGTGACAGATTAGATCAAAACTAACTTGATCGTAATCATAATGACCAAGCCCCAATTGATTAATATAACCCCAATGAAAGCAGGCCTAAACAGGCATTTTCAGGACATCTATGTCAGTCATCTTGATGAGTGAATCCTTTTAGGTTTGATTTGATCAAACATTTTGCCCTCCAGTGAAGATCAGGACGATTGACGATAGCGCACTTATGGACAACGACACACTAGGACTCAAATTATGAAACATCACCTGGTCGCCCTGGGCATTTTGCCCCTGGCATTCGGCGCCCTGGCCGCCGATCTGGACAGCCTCTATGGTCCGGTCATGCCGCCCGCCTACATCAAGGCTTACGAGGTCGACAACCACCATCAGATCGCTCTTAACCCTTATCTGCAGGTAGGCAACAAGGCACACCCCATCTATCTGGACAAAGACCAAGGCTACGTCTGGGTCATCGACGAACAGGGCAACCTGGTGATCGCCCCCGAAGTCACCTCCCCCTGGGGCGTGAAGTACAAGCAAGGGATGATGAGAATCGAAGACGGCAAGATCAAAAAATGGGGCTACAAGGAGAAGTATGGCCACACCGCCCTGGTCGGAGGCGCCAAGGCCCGCATCGGCGGCGTACTGGAATACGAAAATGGCCAGTGGCTGATCAACAACAAATCCGGACGCTACAACAAGCGCCGGCCAGGGCGGACTGACGAAGCCCTTCACAATGCGGGAAACTACCTCATCGACATCGCCCCGCAGATACAATCCCTGGAATATGAATACCTTAAAGACTATGGCCCGGCCAAACCCATCTCCTTAGGACAGATGGAGGATATAGAGTGGCACTACATGATCGATGAGAAGTATTTCTGGGACGGTGAGTCCAAGTCGCTGGGCGAGGCGTTCCTTAAAGCGACGCCCTACATCGACTGGCGCGCCAAGGTGAAATTCAAAGAGGGCTTCTATCTGGATACCGCCGACCGCTACCTGAAGAGTCGCAATGAGATCTTCCGGGTACGACTGGACGTCAGCAAGCCGAAAAAATCCAAGTTTACCCATAAGGTACGCGCTGCCGACCTGGCCCGGCTGAAGCCCATGGTCGATGGTGAAGGGGAGATCGACGTCTCCTTAGATGGTGACAAGTATGGCTTGGCCACCGATGTAAAATTCAACATGTTTCAGTTTGACTTCTACAACGCCTCCACCACCGAGATCTTCGACTACCTGATGTATGCCGATCGCAAGGCCTATAAACAGCTGACCCCGTTGATGCGCCATGGGGCTGACAAGGTGCTCAAGACCGACATCATGCGCCAATCCAAGTACAAAGGCTGGATCAACCAGGGTCCGTTCAAAGGCCAAGAGATCGAGATTCAGATCTGGAAACAGGTTCGGCATCCGGGCCAATACGGCAAACAGGGACAATACGGCGAGCCACTGCTGTTGGAAATTGGCTTTGAAGGCAAAACCAAACAGCGCGCCGACCTGGACAAGCTCAATGACTGGCTCTACGCCAAGCTGAATCAGAATGGGTTGCTGGCCAAAGACCAATCCCTGTCCAAGACCGAGGTCGCGTTCTCCGTCAGTGGGCGTTTCCAGGCTCAAAGTGCACCCAAACAGCCCGACCTGTCTCCGGAGATCACCATCGCGGCACTGGACGGCATCAAGGCCCGCAATCTGGACGGCTCCATCAATGTCAAAACGGGTGGTCAGACACAACTGGTTTCAGGCCACTCAGGTGTGCAAGGTGAGGTCTACCAGTCCTTAGCCGATGGCCAACCCCTTCAGGCGGTGGTGCTCGGTGGCCGCAAGGGCGTCAAGGTTCAGAAAGCCTGGGTTCTGGGCGCCCAGGAGGGTCACCTGGTGGCCGTCGCCGTCGGCAGCAAGCTGGATAACCCCAAGATGCGATCCGACATCACCCGAACCCTGGACAGTGGCACGCCGCTGCCAGGTTATGAGCTTCTGGGCGAGTCCGCAGTGGACTATCTCAAGCCCCTTATTGACGCCAACATGGATCTGAAAGGACGCAGCAACCACCTCTACTTCTGGCCCGGCACCGCCGAGTAAATGTCCGGGGCTGCCTGATGGCGGCCCCACTCTCTCAAGGAACGACTATGAACACCTTACTGAAAACCGCATTGGCCCTTAGCCTGGCCACCGCCTTGTCAGTCACCGCCGCCGATCTGGACATCCGCGACGGCCGCCAACCCCTGTCCGCCGATACCCTGTGGATGGGTCATATCACTCCGGACACCGACACCGTGGTTTCCGCCATCGCCGCCGCCGAGATCTATGGCGGCCAGGCGAGGGTCACCGGCGATCTGAACAAGGAAACCCGTTACGTTCTGGACAGCCTGTTCATGGCCACTCCGCCGCTGGCGCAGGATCTGAGTTCAGCCAAAGTCGCTCTGGTGGACTTCAACCAGACCACCCAATTGATGCAGGGAGTTCAGCTGGACAATATCGAAGCGATCATTGACCACCATGCCCTGCGCGACAACCCCATCACCTTCTCACGGCCGGTGGCAGTCAACATCAAGCCCTGGGGTTCCGCCGCTTCTATTATCGCCGATGACGCCCTGACTCATGGCCTGACCCTGTCGAAAACCACCGCCGGACTGCTGCTGGCCGGTGTCCTGTCTGACACCCTCAACCTCAGTTCAGTCACCACCACAGATCATGACCGCCGACTGGTGGCCCAGCTTGCGTCCATCGCCGAACTCCACCCAGACGACTTTGCCCAGGCGATGTTCCAGGCAAAATCCGACCTGTCGGACAAGTCCGCGTATGAGATTGTGGTGGGGGATTACAAGAACTACAGCATCAATGGTAAAGCGGTTGGGTTTGGCGTCGCCGAGGTACTGGACAGTGGCCAGCTTCTGCAGCGCACCAACGAACTGAAACAAGCGCTGACCAAGGCCAAACAGACCCAGAAGCGTGAGCACATCTTCTTCGCCATTGTCGATATGCAGCAGAAAACCGCCTACGTTTTGACCAGCGATAACACAGACGCCAAGTTGGCCGAGAAAGCCTATGGCAAAGCAGCCAACTCAGAGGGAATCACCGTGCTCAGCGATACCCTGTCCCGTAAACGGCAGATGATGCCCGCCATCAAACGGGCACTGTAACCATGGTGGGCGGCTTATGTCGCCCTCTTCTCAGGCCTTTTCACCAAACCACTCCTGCACCTGAGCGGCGGCTCTGTCCCAGTGCTCATCGGTCAGGTGGGCGGCCACCGTGGCCAGGGCCACCGACAGCGCGCCGATATCGTCGGAAAATCCCACGCCTGGGGTCAGATCCGGAATCACATCCAGGGGCAGAATCAGGTAACCCAGGGCGCCGAGAATCACCGTCTTGGCCTGAGTCGGGGTTGCCGGGTCCATCAGGCAGAAATAGAGCACCAAGGCTTTCTCCACCGCTTCCCGACCTATGGTGATGGCGTAGCGACGCAGCTTCTTCCAGAAGGAGTCCACACTGAAGTGCTGTGAGTAATCGTCCATGGGCCTCTCCTCTTTATCCCACCCGACACTGTATAGCCTGATATACTACCCCACTGCGCCGGGCAATAGCAGCAGTGGCTGCCGCGACGGCATTAAACGCTCAGAGGATACACAATGAACCTGAAACAAGAGCTCCAGCAGCTGAACAACCGCCTGGACGCCATCCGCCGTAAGCTCGATGCCGCCCACCAGAGAGGCGACATGGCAATGATCGACAAGTTCTCCGAGGAGAGCCAGGCCCTGAAGAAACGTATCGAGAGCGTGAAGAAAACCCAGACCCGCCAGTTGGGCAAGCAGGGCAACAAGGTGTCCTCCCTGGCGTTCAAGCGCCCCTTGACCAAGGAGGAGCAGGCGGACATGGGCAAGCTGAAAAAATCGGTCCGAGGACTGGTGGTGGTCCACCCCATGACCGCCCTAGGGCGGGAGATGGGGATCAAAGAGGTCACCGGCTTCGCCCCCAAGAAGTTCTGACACCCAAGGCGGCCCGAACAGCGGGCCGCCTCTGACTGTCGCCCCGAAGAGGTCCATTCTGAGAACTTGACCCCATTCAGAACATCCCACCAAATAATCCAGATCACAAAAGCAAAAACGCCATTCAAGCCCAGCTTTCTCCCATCCGATAAATAACAGCAGGCGATACCGCCTCTGCAAAACACACACCTCTAGCGATTCGGGGAGAATCTTGTGGCCCTATTATCCACCCTCAAACATCGAAGCCTCAGCCTGCAATTGGGACTGATGGTCGCCCTCCTGGTCACCCTGGCCTTCTCGGCAACCGCCTATCTGGTCTATCAGGACAGTAACCGCACCCTGATGGAGAAAGCCCTAAGCGAACACCAATCCAAAGTCCAGGCCCTGAGCCTGACCCTGGAACAGAGCTTTAAAGGCTACCTGGAGGAAGCCAAGATTCTGGTCACCAGCCTGCGTAGCCGCTACATGGAAGATCTGGAGGTCAGCGGCACCAAGGTCACCATCAAGGGCAAGGAGCTGACCGACTTCGTCATCTTCGGCGACCGGGTCAGCGACAACATGCTGGTGGACGCCTTCCTGGAAGATACCCACGCCGGGGCCACCATCTTCACCAAGGAGGGCAGCGACTTCTACCGCCTCTCCACCTCACTGACCAATCTGCAGGGAGAGCGCATCGTCGGCACCCAGCTGGACAGACGCAGCCCCAGCTATCAGGCCCTGATCCAGGGGCAGGATTACCACAACAAGATCGACCTCTACGGCAAGCAGTATCTGACCTACTACACCCCGCTGCGGGACAATGCCGGCACCATGATCGGCGCCGTGGTGGTGGCCCTGCCGGTTGACCAGTCGGCGCAGGCCCTGTTTGACAGTCTGGCCCAGGTGAACTGGGGGGACACCGGCTACACCATAGTGTTCAGCGATGCTGAAAAGGACCGCGGCCAATACCTGCACCATCCGGACAAAAACAACCTGAGCAAGAACATCATCGATATGGCCACCGAGGAGAAACCGTTCCAGAAGCTGTTCGAAGGGGACTCCGGCGTGGTTCAGTACCCTCACACCTACAATGGCTTCACCGGCATGAAGTATATGGCCTACGCCAAGGTCCCCGGCTGGCAGTGGGTGATCTCCGGCGGCACCTTCATCGATGAGGTCACCAAGGAATCGCAGATCATTCTAAGGGACATCATTCTGATTGCCGCCGTGGCCGGTGCGGTGACCATCCTGGTGCTGCTCTGGATGGTGCGCCGTCTGCTGGCGCCGTTGACCGAGGCCAACGGCTATATGCGCGCCCTGGGAGAGGGCCGGGTCAGCATCGACATCCCCAAGATGCGCAGCGACTCCAATAACGAGATTGTCCAGCTGATGGCCAACATGGGGCAGATGGCCAGCGGCCTTAAGGGCCTGGTGGAGCAGATCAAACACACCAGCAGCGAATCCGACCAGGCCTCCGACGGCGTGGCCCGATTTGCCGGCGATAACCTGGCCCAGGCGGATCAGCAGCAGCAACAGGTGGACCAGATGGCCGCCGCCATTGAGGAGATGGCCTCCTCCGCCCATTCCGTGGCCGAGCAGGTAGAGGCGGTGGCCAACAACGTGCGCAGCGCCGATGACGACAGCGAAAACGGCGCCACCATGGTAGAGGATATGGAGCAGGAGATCGCCCGCCTGGGCGAGCAGCTGAATCACTCCACCGACGCCATTCATCAGGTCCATGAGCAGAGCAAAAGCATCGAATCGGTCACCTCGATGATCGACGCCGTGGCCGAGCAAACCAACCTGCTGGCACTGAACGCCGCCATCGAAGCCGCCCGAGCCGGCGAACAGGGACGCGGCTTCGCCGTGGTGGCTGACGAGGTTCGCCAACTGGCCCACCGCACCCAGAGTTCGGTACAGGAGGTGATCGGCATCACCGGTGAGCTGCAAAGCCGGATCGAGTCGGCGGTTGCCATGATGAACGCCAGCCAGACCTCCAGCGTCCAGGTGAGCGACAAGGCCCACACCGCCGGTGACGCCTTCCGCGCCATTCGCCAGCAGATCCAGGGCATCGCCTCCATGGCGGAGAGCATGGCCACCACCTCGGAGCAGCAAGCCCAGGTGAGCCAGGAGATCGCCGCCAGCGCCACCCAGGTCAGCGATCTGAACCGCATGACCAGAGAGACCTCAGCCCAGACTGCCTCCAGCGCCGAGGAGCTGCAGCGCCTGTCCACCAACCTCTCCGAGCAGGTGTCCCACTTCAGCTAATGGGAAAAAACAGAAAAGAGGCGCCAAGGCGCCTCTTTTTTATGTCAGCCTTACACGCGAACAACCTTTTCCAACAATACCAATGGAGCTCTCACCAAGACGTTATGCCCTGACAGGGCTCAGCTCTCTTTGTCACGAGAAACTGTGAATTGTCAGCCCTGCTAACCGGTTCAGTAACACAGGAACTGCCTAGACAACCGCTGACCATATTCTTAAGGACTTAAGCTTCTCGATAGCAGCTATTAAACTTTATCCAAAGCAAAAAAAGGGGCGCCCAAAAACACTCGTTGGGAGATGTCTAACTAAATTTTCAACCTGATCTCCACCCGGCGGTTACAGCCGAGACTGGCGTTCTCCTCCCGGCTGCACGCCGGGCTGGACTCGCCAAAGGAGTAGGATTCGGTGGCCAGGTCCGGTCGCACCCGTTTGAGGAACTCAGAGACCGCCTGGGCCCGCCGCTGGGACAGGCTCAGGTTGTACTGGTCGCTGCCCAGGTGATCGGCGTGACCGGAGACCCCCAGGGCCAGAGAGCCCCCCTGCTCCACCATCACCACCAGCTCCAGCAAGGCCTGTTTGTGATCCGTGGTCAGCTCAAACTTGTCCAGCTCGTAGTGGAGCACCAGGGTCAGTCTGTCCAGATCGAAGGAGCAGTCACTGCTCTCTGAGACGGTTTCACTCGATGCCCCGACCTCATTCAGTGGCGTCACCTTCAGCAAGCGATCACCGTCATGGTGGGTAATGGCCCAGGCTCCGGTCTGTTTACTGCTCTGCTTGTACAGTGCCTGGCTGTCCAGGCAACTCGCCAGGACGTTCTGTGGTGCCAGAGTCCAGGCCAGCAGGCCCAAGGCGGCAATTTTGCTCAGTTTCATCATTTCAGTCGCCCCGTTTCTTCGTTCAGCATCTGCAAAATGTATTTGTACACGTCCGGTCCCTGACTGGCGTGGTAGATGTTTTTCTCTCCCACGCAGTTGTAAAACCCGTTGCTCTCCTGGTCGAGCAGAAAATCAATACCGATCACCCCCGCCTTCACCGAGATCTCCTCCCCATGGCGGCCGGTCTTGCCCCTCATGTTGTCAAACAGCTTCTGGCACAGGCCGGAGTTCACCAGCATCTTCAGGTAACGGTTGGTCTTCACCCCGTTGTAGGTGATCTCATTGTCGTGACCGTCGGAAAGTACGATAAACACCTGGTCCGGATTGAGGTTGGTGGCCTCGTTGGAGACCACCGCCGCCCTCAGCATCCCCTGCCAGGAGTGGGTGCCGGCGTAACGGGCGCTGGCGGTCATGGTGTCCAGTTCGGCCAGGAAATGGTCATAATCCTCGGTCAGGGGCACATCGTGGAAGTTTCTCGGATAGTAGTAGTCGTAATACTGGTAGTAACTGGAGGCCGGCGGCTTGTCTTCAAACATCCGCGCCACCGTCTCTGTGGTGGTGTCATAGATGTCCATATCGTAGAGCACCCGGCTGCCGTTGACCTTGCGTACGCTGAACTTGTTGAAGCCCACCAGGGCGATGCGACTCTTATCCTGGTTGTACTGGTTATAGAGCTTGAGTTGGTCCACCACCCTGGCCAGGGTGTCCTTCACGATGTCGAACTTGGGTTCGCCGTTGGTCCAGGCCCAGCTCATGGAGTAACTGAAATCCACGATGAAATAGACATCCACCGGCTTGGGCAGGTAACGCTTGGAGAGTGAGCCCCCCTTGAGATCAAACTGATCCTTGATGCCAATCTCGTTGTAGCTGATCCAACTGTTGTATTTGGCCTGGACCACCACATCCGACTGCATGGAGGGCGCCAGCTCCCCCGCTTCCTGCATGCAGCCACTGGCGTAGGTACAGGCACTCTGGTCTACACTCACCGCCAGCTCACCCACGTTGTCCTTGATGTAGAAATCGACAATGTCCTTGGCCAGCTTCTCTGACTCAGCCTGGGTCGGTTCGTTCTGAGCCGCCACCGCCAGGCTGGCCACCTCGGCGGCTTCAAGCAAACGGGCGTGAGCCAGCATCTGCTGGGCCAGATGCATGGCGAAGGCAAACAGCATCATCATCACTGGCAAAAGGCCGACGAAGATGATCATCGCCGCACCCTGTTGTTGTTTCGGCGTTCGCATCATCAGAACCTCGCAAAGGAGATGGAGCTGGCCACGATGTTGAAGGGATCCCCCTCCACCGCGCCCAGCAGATTAAATTCGGTCTTATAGCAAAGCGATATCTGGTAGATGGGCAGCTTCCGGCTCTTGGAGGTCAGGGGCGAAAGCGCGTCCATGGCGGCGTTGTTGATGGAGACCAGATCGCAGCCGGTGCTGTCGCCCAGGGTCCGCACCGTGTAGGCCGCCGCAGGGGGCGCGGGAATGTACTCCTCCACCACGATGGCCATATCGTTGGCGTCAAAGCTGGACAGCGCCCGGGCCATGGCGCCCTCCACCACATCCCGGATCTCAGTCATCAACGTGTTGCACTTGGTGGCATCGCCACCATTGACGCCACAGATATACCCTTCATCGTCAAAGAACTGGCGACGCTCGGCAATTAGGGCGGCCGCCGAGTAGGCCGCCCTGTCCATGGCGCCCTTCTTGGCCACGGCGATCATGTAGTTCACCTGCAGGGCGAAGAAGCTGGAGAGCACCACCAGCACCAGAGCCAGCTCGACGGTGAATACCCCTTGGATTCTCTTCATCAGCAGCCATCCCAATACTTGAATTTACAGCGCTCATATTCCTGAATTGCCGCCACCTCCCGGTGAACCTTGAGCTCAGGCAGATAGATGTTGAACATGGGTTTGTAGCTGTAATCCACCAGATAGACCGCCACCGGCGCGTTGAGACCCGTGGTTCGGGCCTTGGCACAACTGAGCAGATCTGCCCCTCCGGCACTGCAGGAGGCGTAATCGGCCATGCTGTCGAAATAGAGGACATCGGCGGTCATGGCGGCCAGTTCCTCGGAGCTCATCCACCAGGTCACCCCGTTCTCGATGAGCGCCTGCAGCAGGGCATACTCGTAATCCGCCACCGTAGTGGAGCTGAGGCTGCCCTGACGTTTTGCAGCATTAACCGCCGTAGCCAGGGCGTGGTCGGTGGCGCTCATGGCGTAGGTGAGGACACAAAACTCCAGCCAGGCAAGCACCATCAGGATCAACAGCGGCAGTCCCAGGGCCGCTTCGACGGCGATCACCCCGCTCTGGCGTTTCATGGGGCCACCTGCTTATGGCAGTTGGTCTTGGTCACTACATAGGCTCCGGACTCGGAGATCTGCGGCAGGAAGGCCTTGGCCTCGGCCAGGGTGTCAAACTCGCTGACACAGTAGCGGTAACGATCCTCTACGTGGCGTTCAAACAGACTGCCGTAACGCTTGGCAAAGTCGTTGCGCATCCTCTGGCTGAGGGGGCGATCCCAGGAGGTCACCTGAATGCAGAACTGCTTATCCTGGGCAGGCTCAATGACGCACTGAGCAACCTGCTGAGCAGGGGGCGCCGCAACCGCCGGGGGAGATGGGGGAAGGTCCCCGGCGGGCTGCGACTTATCTTTGTCGATGTTCTGAGGTTCAGGTGCACTCTTGGGCTTCACCTCTGTTTCGGCGACCCGCTCTGACTGAGGTTGGACGACGCTCTCAGGCTCTCTGGCCTGCGGCACCTGCTGAGCGTCCTCATTCATCCACAACACCTGGCTCTTCTGCTTGGGTTTCATGCCCCCAACCAGGGCTTGCAGACGACGCTGAGCCTGCTGCTCATCGAACTGCTGACGCAGCACATCCAGGGCGACCTCGGGCCGATCCGCCTGGATCGATGCCAGAATCAGGTTGGCCTGAATGCCGCCATCGGACGGGTGGCTCAGGTAGAGGGGATAGAGCAGCGCCATGGCATCGGTGTAGCGCTTTTGCATCATCCTCACCACCGCCTGGTTGTTCTGTACCAGCAGGTCTTCGGCCCCCAGCCGGCGGGCCTCCTCAAACTGGGCAAAGGCCTGTTCAAAGCGACCCTGGCCCGCGCTGGCGCGGCCGAGATTCAGCAAATACTGCACCGTGTCCCCCCCGGCCTGGCGATACTCCTCCAGCTTCTGCTCACAGACCTGCCAGTTCTGTTTCTGGCAGTCGATTCGGGCCAGGGCCAGTTTCACCTGAGCCTGTTTGCGATCCTGTTCCGAGAGCAGGCTGGTGTACAGCTCGGCGGAGCGAATGTCACCCTGATCCAGATAGACGTTGATCAGGGCCAGCTTGTATTCCGGTTTCTGCTGCAAATTGGCCTTGTAGTGGGCCACCAGGCCAGGCTGGTTGTTGGCGGCCTGCAGCAGGGTTTCGCGAGTATCCAGTGGATCATCAACCGGCTGGCTGGCACACCCGACCAGACTCATTGCCAACAGGGTGGCGCTCAGGGTTCTAGTCATGGTTATCATCCTCTCTAACTCAACATCCGCATAATGCCGGGAGCGGCAATCAACACCACGATGGGCACCATGATGAAAAGGATCAGCGGGATGGACATCTTGGCCCCCAACTTGCCGATCTTCTCCTCCAGGTTCATCATGTTGATCTCCCGAATATCCGATGCCAGACCAGAGAGCACAGGCCCCACAGAGGAGCCATACTGCAGACTCTGGACAATGGTCATCACAAAACTCTGGGCCTCGCTGGTGGGCACCAGTTCATAAAATTCATGGATCGCCTTTTCGATCCCCACCACCTTGGAGCGCTCGACGGTGATGCGAACCACCCGGGCCAGGTGCTTGTCCACCATCACCAGCTCACCGGCCAGATGGTCCAGGGCGGCTTCCACCGTCATCCCGGTATGGACACAGACGTTCATCAGATCCAGCAGGAAGGGCAAGCGGCCGCTGATTTTGCGAATCAGCTTCTTGGCCCGCATATCCAGGTAGATGTCCGGCACCACCAGAAACACCACGGCACTGAGACTGACCATCAGGATAAACTTGGTGGAGTCCACGTAGCCGCGCATCACCAGGAAGATCCCCACCGCCAGCACCACCACAAAGGGGATGAACTTCAGGAAGTAGTAACTTTGCGCCACCCACTCCTGATAGATGCCGGCGCTGGCCAGCTTCTTCTCCATCTCCTTCTGGTTGAAGCTGAAGGGGCTGACCACCTTGTCCACCCACTGGCCTTGGGGCTTCTCACCCTGGCCGTTGCCCAGCAGGGCATTCACATTCCATCGGGTGGCGAACCGGTCCCAGATACGGGAACCGACCCAGGCCAGCAACAGCGCGGAAACCAGCGCAGCCAGATAGAACACATAGGGAGGTATGTAGGTCATGAGTCCACCCCCCGCAGAATCCAGGCGATGCAGGCAAAGCCGATGCACTCACTGATCAGCACGTAGTAGAAGATGGGTTTCCCCCCCTCCTCAAACATCACGAAGTTGTAGTTCTCCGGGCTGGTGTACTTGAGGATCAGCAGGAAAATAAAGGGCAGCGCCGCCACAATCTTGGCGGAGGCCCGCGCCTCCGAGGTCAGGGCACTCTTCTTCTTATCCAGTGCCCGGGCGTCGAACATCAGCCGGTTGATGCGATTGATCACATCCTTGAGCTGACCACCGCGGCTCAGGTTGAGGCGGATGGTGGAGACAAAGAAGAAGTACTCCACATAGGGGAAAGTACTGCCGCTTCGCTGCAGCACATCGTCCGGGTCTTCACCGATAAGCAGACGCTCGGACATCAGCTTGAATTCCCGGCCCACATCGTTATCCAGCTGCTCGCCCACATACTCGAAGGCGTGCACCACACTCTGACCTGCGGACAGGGCCCCGGCCAGGATATTGAGGGCATCGGGAAAGTCATCCTGAAACCTCTGCTCGCGCATCTTTTGTAATTGCATCACAAAGAGCACGAAGGTGATGGGGTATCCCCAACCCAGCAGCATGGGCAGACTCAGGTGCAGCAGCATCTCGTTGAGCAGGTAGAGCCCGGTGGTGGAGACGCAGAAATAGAGCGTCATCTTCACCTGGGGCTTGGGGGACATCAGCTTGATCAGGCTCTTCCAGTGTGCCCTCATCCGGGTCTTGAAACTGGCATCGAAGCGGCTGGCGTCGATCACCATCCTCGCCACCTCCTGAGCCTCCAGCTCCCGCTCCATGCCGATCATCTTGTCCATCTTGTTGTGGCGCTTTCTATCCTGCCACCAGATGAACAGCAGGCCGAACAGCACCAGGAGGAAGGCCAGGCGAATCATGAGAAGATCTCCTTCAGCTCCTGTTCCAGACCGAAGAAGCGGGCACGCTCATAGATCACCGAGCGGGTAGAGAGACCCGGGGTGCGGAAATCGCCTCGGATACGGTTACCGGAAAAGCCATCGATGCCGGTCTCGAAACGGAAGATGTCCTCCAGCACCACGTTCTCACCCTCCAGGCCCACCACTTCGGAGATGTACATCACCTTGCGGCTGCCGTCATGCAGACGCTTGACCTGAACGATAAGGTCGACGGCGCTGACGATGGCGCGGCGAATCGCCGCTAAAGGCAGGCTGGCAGTGGCCATCATCACCATGCTCTCTACCCGGGCAATGGCGTCCCTGGGGCTGTTGGCGTGCAAGGTGGACATGGAGCCATCGTGGCCGGTGTTCATCGCCTGCAGCATCTCAAACGCCTCGCCGCCCCGACACTCACCAACGATGATCCTATCCGGACGCATCCGCAGGGCGTTGATCACCAGCTCCCGGGCATCCACGGCCCCCGTGCCCTCGACACTGGCCTGACGGGTTTCCAGGCGGACGATATGGGGCTGTTGCAGCTGCAGCTCCGCCGCATCCTCGATGGTGACAATACGCTCGGTCTCGCCAATGAAGGCCGACAGCGCATTGAGCAGCGTGGTTTTTCCCGAACCCGTACCACCGGAGATCAGCACGTTGCATTTGCAGTGAGACGCGATGGTCAGCAGCTTGGCCATCTCCATGGAGAGGGCGCCGAACTCCACCAGATTTTCCATCTGGATCTTCTGCTGCTTGAACTTACGGATGGAGATGGAGGTGCCGTCGATGGCCAGGGGCGGAATGACGATGTTCACCCGGCTGCCATCTTCGAGGCGGGCGTCACACAGCGGCTTGGCCTCATCAATGCGCCGGCCCACGTTGGAGGCGATGCGCTTGGCTATGGTGTTCAGCTGCTTCTCGTTGACGAACTGAATCTCGGAGCGTTCAACCTTGCCGCCAATCTCAATAAAGATGTCGTTGGGTCCGTTGATCATGATGTCGGAGATGTCGTCGTTCTCCAGCAGCGCCTGCAGGGGCCCCAGCCCCTTAAGCTCGGCAAACAGGGCGCGCACCAGCTCCATGCGCTGGATGCTGGTAACCTGCAGCTGACGCTGATCCACCAGCAGGTCCACGGAGAGACGCAACTGCTCCTGCAGCTCCTCCTTGCTGACGTCGCCGATGCTGGCGGCGTCAATGGCATCGAAGATCTCATCCCTGAGATCGATGTAGATCTTCTTCAATATGCTCATCGGGACAACCACCTCAGTCGACCGCCGCCATAGATGCGTTTGCCAGCCAGCTCATCGACGATGGTGGCCAGGGCGCGCAGCAGCTTCTTGGATTCGATAAAGGAGTGCCCTTTCTGAATCAGCCCCTTCTCCAGGCCCGCCTCATAGCCGAGGGAGATGGCGGACTCCATCTTCAGCTTATCCAGGGCATCGGCCATGCTCAGGGCATAGTCGCCGTTGGGACGAGACTGGTTGACGATCACCCGGTGAGGGATCTTGTCCAGCTTGCTCTTCAACTGGTTGTAGGCACGCAACGAGCTGACCGATGGGTCCAACACCACATAGATACGGTGATAACGCTCGGCAAACCCGGGATCGTTGACCTCGTCAAACAGGGTGGAGGGCACCGAATCGATGATGAAGTTGTAGTCCTGGGCCAGCTGACGGGAGAGCTCCAACAGGTTGGGGGCATGGAAGCCGACGCAGTTGTTGACGCTCTCCAGCATCAGGCAGTCCGCCCGGTCATTAATTCGGTTGAGATAGGTGCGGGCGATGGAGGCATCGATCTCCTTGTGGCTGAGATCCGAGCTGTTCTGACGGATCTTCAGCCCCTCAATACCCAGGTAGAGATCGCTGCTCACCGCGCCATTGTCGTGGTCCACCAGCAGGGTCGGCAGGCCGGCCTTGGCGGAGAACAGGTGCACCAGGGCGCTGCTGACGCAGCTGACGCCGACGCCGCCCTTGCTGCCCAGCACCAGAATCCGCTTGGCGGTCCTGGCCTTGTAGCTTCCGATGGCGGGGCCGGGACGACGCAGATCGCCGACGTTGTGAATCAGGGCGTTGACATTGCCCTCCCAGAGCACATAGCGGGCGCCCTGGGTCTCCACCCAGTTTTTCAGCTTGATGGAGTCGGACTCTCCCAGGATGATCACGCTGATCTGCACGTCCAACTGGGTGGTGTGGGCTTCGACGATGCCCTTGAGTTGCTCGGGATCCGCATGGCGAAGATCCAGAATCAGGGTGCGGGAGCCATATTCACTCTCGGCCCAGTCACGGACCGCTTCCAGGCTGCCCTCCACCTTGGGCTGACCGAAGCCCTCGATGGCGTAGCCCTCCATGACGCGGTCACGCAACTCAGAGTCCGGCGACACCACCAGATCCAGACATTGGCTGGCTTCCTTCTTCTCCGCACCGCCGCTTTTAAAGATGCTGCTCAGGTTCATTCAGCACCTCCGGGCAGCGGGTTGGTCAGAGACAGAGTGCGGTTGTACTCCAGGGTGCAGCCGAAGCTGTACTGCTCCCGGTTGGCCATAGAGAGGCGACCACAACCGTCACTCTGAATCAGCAGGTAACGGGCATCCAGGGTCAGTTTGTCTCTGGCGCTGCCGGGAAGGGCAACCAGGTTGATTCGCACCGGGGACACCCCCTGGCCATAGGCGGACAGCTTGAGGGCATTGGCCATCTCTTCGGCGCCCGGGCCATATTGAATGCGCAGGCTCAGGTGGTCGGAGTGTTCACTCAGCTCGTTGATGAACGCCTGGGTGCGATGTCCGGCATCGGGCAGCCTGACAGAGGCCAGCTCAAGGCGCGTCTCCATTTGACGAACCATCACTTTGGCGCGCTCCGGGGCCTGGGTGGCGCTGCAGCCACACAACAACACGGCCAAAAGGAAAACCATCTGTTTCATCGGAAACCTCCCTGGGTCAGAACCTCTTGCAGTTCAGGTTGCTGAGGGTTGCTGAACTCGATCCCCAGCAGCCGTTCCAGATCGCTGGTGCGTTGCATCATCGGCAGGCGCACACGCTCAGGCGAGGTGGGCTGCACCAGGTTGACCGTGGCCACAATGATCAGCTCAGTCTTGGTGTAATCGGACTCGGTATGGCTGAACAGGCTGCCCAGCACCGGAATGTCTCCCAGCAGGGGCACCCGGGACAGCAGCTCTCTCTCTTCCGAGGTGAGCAGGCCGGCCAGAACAAAGCTCTGACCATCTTTCAGCTGAACCGTGGTGTGAGCACGGCGGGTGCGCAGCGCCGGAATGTTGGCAATGGTGCTGTCGTAGGTGTTCTGGGGATCGATGGAGCTCACTTCGGGCATCAGCGACAGACGGATGTTGTCGCTGTCCATCACCTTGGCCACCAGGTTGAGCATGATGCCGTACTCTTTGTAGGTGACAGAGACGGTGTCGTCGGTGCGCACGGCGATGGGGATCTCCCCGCCCACCAGGAAGCTGGCGGTTTCACCGGAGATGACCGACAGGTTAGGCTCAGCCAACACCTGTCCCAGGGTCTCGTCCTTCTTGGCGGAGATGACAGAGATGATGTCATCGGCAGAGAAGTTGGTCAGGTAATCCACGAATTGACCCGCTTCCGCCCCTTCGGATCCGTATTGAACACCCAACTGGCTCAGCAGGCCGCTGGAGACTTCTGCCACCGTCAATTTGACGTTGATCTGTTCTGTGGTCAGCACCTTGAGGTTATTGATGACGCCGCGGTAGAGGCTGGTTCGGCCATACTCCAGATTCGCCAGCTCATAGCCATTGGTGTCGTTGAGGACGATCTCATTGACCTGAACCTCCTTGGTCAGCATCTCACCCACCAACTCATAGACCGACTGCTTGACCGATTCACTGGAGACGGTGCCCTCCAGCACCACCTGCTCCAGCACATTGCGGATGGTGATCTTCTCATCCGGGTAGTGAGCGGCCACCAGCTGCTCCAGCACCTTGGGATTGAGGTTGACCACCAGGGTGTGATTGGCCAATTCCCCCCTCTTGATCGTACAGGATCACGGTGGACAATCCGGGGGAGACACCAAACACTACGACCTTGTGGTTGTCCACCACCTTGTAGTCCGCCACCTTGGCGTTGGAGATGAACACGGTATCGATGGGCTTGCTGGATCTCAGGGTCTTGGCGCCCCCCTCATCCAGGTTGTAGGTGGCGGCGGTGGCGGGGATCAGTGCCATGACCACGGTCACCAGCAGGGCCACCAGCCAGGCCGTTACTCTCATAATCATCATTGGGCCTCCCCGGCACGAAGCTCGCGAACACCGCTGAGACGCTCGATGACGTCACTGCTCTTCACCGACAGGGTATTACCGGTCAGACGGGACGGTACCAGTGTGATGTCTCCCAGCTTCCTGGCCATCTCCAGCTGAAGCACCTGCTCCACGGTCAGGGCAATCAGCAAACTGCTGTCGCTCTCCTCCTGATCCTGCTGGTTCTGGGGGGCGCTGAGCACCTGAATCACCTTGGCGTCCTCAACAATCACCCGGCTGGTGATGTCGGTGATCTCGGCATAACCCGCCTCTTTGATATTGTGGGTGGCGGCAGTCGTGGCCACGAAACTCACCCGATCACCCACGGCAATGGGGATGGTATCGATGGCTTGGTTGTCGTCGGAAGAATAAAAATAGGGGACATATTTGTCGCCGATGGACAGCATCAGATACCCTTTATCACCGGGGTTCGACACCATGTCAGATAATAAAAAGCTTCCAGCCTTATAGTTGTCGCCAAAAACACTTCCCTTTGTGAGTTTAAGTTCTCTGGCGGGTGTAATGTTCTGGTTCAGAACTGCGGTTTCATTCAATGAAATAAACTCGAGAGAGGTTTTGTCTACGGACTCAGAGCGACTTACGTCCCGAACAAGACGTGCCACTTCGACCTCTCTGACCCTATTCTCTACGGCTGCTACTTCGGGCTGTGGCGCAATCAGAAATTCTTCTAAAGAAAATATAGAAAACAGCACGATGCCGAAGATAATGACGAAAATGAATAATCTACTCATAGCATCTATAAAAAAAGGAGGGCAAGCCTCCTTTTTGCTCTTATTCGGTATTGAGTCTGGCCGCCGACAGACTAAAAAGATGAATTATCGATTTAGACTGTCGGGGCAATTAGGCGCCGACAAATCCTTGGCGACTGGCAATTAATTGACGTCGATAACAAACTCCACCGTGGACAATTAATTGGCGACTGGCAATTAGTTGGCAGTAGTCGCAGAAGTCATGTTGGTCTTAATGGAGCCTACGGCGTCAGTCAGAGCGGTCTTCAGGGAGCCATCGTTGAATACAACCAGGATAATGGCGGACATTGCTACAGCGATAATGGCGTATTCTACTGCGGTTACACCACGCTCGTCTTTAATGTACTGACCGAAAGAGAGGTAGAATTTGGACTTGATGTAATCGAACATATGAAGATTCCCCCAGGAATAATTTGTTTGGCGTCAATTGCCTTGATTGCTTTGCACGACCAATACTATGTTCGATCCGATTTTCCTCACTAGCCTTTTCTCCTTATATTTTTATAAGAAAAAAATGATAAAGTCTGATACAGTCGAAACGACTGGGGTTAAGGTACGGATTAAAAGGCAAAAATGTGGGGGGACCTGTGCTGTTGATTATTCTTTCACTAGTGAGTCTGGTGGCGATTAATAGCGACATAAGACATAGAAAAATTTCAAATATTACAGTCATTTTTGCCGGACTGCTCTCTGCCTTTATTGCGTTTACCGGCCCCATGGAGCAGATCCAGCTGCTGCTTCCGATCATTATTATTGCTGTCGGCGTAGCATTAATGATGCTTAATATTCTGGGCGCCGGCGACACCAAACTGCTGGCGGCCTACTCTCTGGGGATCAATCCCGAGTTGTTCCCCGGGGTGCTGATGGTGATCACCCTGATGGGAGCAACCATCGCCATTGCCATGATGATCGTCAATCGCCAAAAAGCCAGAGAGAGAGGGGTCCCCTATGGTCCCGCCATCGCCGTCGGCGGCTGCCTGGGGGTGATACTCAGTAACCTCGGCCCTTGAGGAAGCAGGGCGACCAAAATGAAAACAACCTAAAATCAATGTAAAGCAATTGGGGCTGTGGGCACAGGAGAGGCAAACAGACCTAATAATAAAAATATATCAATTACTTAGAATAAGAATGGACGCACTGACTGGGGATTGTGATGAATCGCTCTATCGATATCAAGTTTCTGAAAACCTTTGCCTGTGTCGCAGACAAAGGCAGCTACAGTGATGCCGCCGCCTCACTGTTTATGACCCAACCTGCTGTGTCTCAACACGTGCGCAAGGTGGAGGAACATTTTGGCAAACGCCTGCTGGAGAAAAGCTCAGGGCTGAAACTGACCCGGGAGGGGCAGTTGGTGTTTCACTACAGCCAGAGGGCAATTCGCCTGCAGGATGAGATGATGAGCGAGTTTGCCAAACTGGATCAGCAGCAGTTTCTGAAGATCTCCATCAGCGATGGCATACGTAACGATCTGGTCAGTGCCATCGCCCAGGTCATCTCCGAGTCCGCCAGTCTCAACCTCTCCATCTCCCGTTTCTCGGTAATGACCCCCGCCATCATTGATGAGTCTGATCTGACACTGGGGTTTGCCTGGCCGGAGGAAAAATCCCTGGCCAGAGACATCCTGGTGGAACACCCCATGAGCCTGGTATGCCCACAGGGGGAAACCGCCGTCTCCAAGGTGGTGTTCAGTACCATGCTGGAACAGAGCCTCGCCAGAAGGATCATCGAAGAGAGTGGCCTGGAAAGTGATGAAGAGAGCCAGTGGCTGCAGAGTGAATCCGCCAGCCTGCTGGGAGACGCGCCTCAGGCACCGGGACAGGCGGTGGTGCTGCCCAGCTGGAGCCTGCCCCAGGAGGTGGAACAGCGCGCTCTTGAGGCCTACCCCCTGGGCTTTTTCCTGCGCGCCTCCAACCAGTTCAGGAAACACTTCGACATGTATGCCCTAACCGATAGGATTCGTGATCTGGTGACGCCGGCCCCTTAGCGCAGGATGCCGACCCGGGTCATCCTGCGGGCAAACAGGTAGAGGGCCAGGGAGATCACAAATATCGCTGCGCTGAACATTAGCGAGGTGGGATCCCCCATTACCTCCAGGCCATTGCTGAGCAGGAAGTTGTGGAACATGGAGAGCGCCATGGCGGCAAAAGAGACCAGCAGTATCTGCACCGCCACCTCCCGGCGCAGCAACAACAGCAATGCGCCGAGCACGCCTCCCCACACCGCCGTGGCCCAACAGGCCACCACCCAGGAGGGCAGACCGTAGAAGAACGCCAGCTGCTCCTGGGTAAACTGAGCCATATACTCTTCATTGCGGGTCTGGGTCATCACGTAATCCAGGGCGCCCCCGGCGTTCCACAACAACGCCAAAGCGGCAACCAGCCAGAAGTACCAGGGTGTTTTCGATTCCATCATCTTCTCCTTACTCTGGCGCACTGATGGCCATCAAGTGGCCGTCAGTGACTCACTCCCAGGCGGTTGTCCCCCACAGAACAGGAGATCACCCGGGAGATGCTGGCCAGGGGCAGACCGCTCTGCTGCTGCCACTGGTTGAAGCAGGCCTGAGCCTGAGTAAGTGCCCGCTTACTGGTGGGGCTCCCCTCTATCAGCTGATGCGCCTGCAGATAGGAGGTCACGTCTCCGGTCATCAGGAAGGTGTCTATCCCCACCATTCGCAGGAAATAGGGACCTGTGTTGCCGCCCAGGCGGGCACCGCGCTTTTTCAGCTCAGCCCAGAGCGCCACCACCTCCTGGCTCTGCCACTGGCTGAGCCATTGGCCAAAGCTGCCATGCTCCTGGGCCAGCTCTGCGACCATACGGGCGTTGTCCAGCACCGCCTGCATCTTCTTGCCGTGGCGGATCAGGGCCGGGTTCTGCATTCGCTGATCCAGCTGCTCCGGAGACATCAGCACCAGCTTGTGGGGCTCAAAACCCCAGAACGCCTCTTCGAAAGCGGGCCATTTGTTGTCCACCACCCGCCAGACGAATCCCGATTTGAAGATCTGGGCGCTCATGGCGGACAGCAGCCTGTCATCGCTGGGCAGGGTCTGTGTGGCCGGGGCCGGCAGCAGGGCCTTCAGGGCGTCATCGCCCCCCTTGCGCTCGGCGGCCCGTTGCCAGATCGCCTCAAACTTTTCCATCTTACTCATTGGGTTGAACCTTACCCTTTACAAATCTAATCATGGTCTGCACCCGCCTTTTTCGCAATCAGAGAGGAGACCATGGCCCTTAAGGCGGCGGGTTTCACCATCTTGGCCATGTAGTTGTAGCCTCGTTGGGCCACCTCCTGCTTAAGCTCTTCGCGGGTGTCCGCGGTGATCAGCACCCCGGGCACCTGCTCGCCGTAGCGGCGACGAATCTCATCCATGGCATCCAGGCCGTTGCGGTTGTCGTCCAGGTGGTAATCCGCCAGCATCACATCCGGCTTGAACCCCTGGAGCCCCATCTCAATCAGCGCATCCTCCAGGCTCTCCGCCAGGGCCACGTCGCACTGCCAACGTTGCAGCAGGGTGGCCAGACCGGCCAGGATGGTGGCCTCGTTATCGATGCAGAGCACCTTGACGCCTTTCAGTGGAGACTGGGGCAACGCCTTGGGTTTGGGCCGGGCGGGCACCGGAGAGGCACTGATGGGCAGAGACACGGAGAACATGGAGCCCTCTCCCAACGAGGAGCGCAGGTGCAATTTGTGGCCCAGTACCTTGCTGATGCGATCCACAATGGCCAGTCCCAGGCCGATGCCGCCTACCCGGGCATGAAGATTCAGCTGCTTAAACTCATAAAAAATCTCGTCCAGCTTGTCTTCGGCAATGCCGCAACCATTGTCCCACACCTGGATCTCCAGCCGGCCATTGTGAATTCGGGTGCCCATCACCACCCGCCCCCGTGGCGCGTACTTCAGGGCGTTGGTCAGGAAGTTCTGCACGATACGACGCATCAGGTTGGGGTCGGTGTTGATGGTGGCCGAACGCAGGTGGGCACTGAAACGCTGACCGTTGCTCTGAGCCAGGGCGGAGAACTCGGTCACCAGAGGTTCGAGGATGTCCATCACATTGACGTCGGCACGGTTCACCTCCATGGTGCCCGACTCCAGCTTGGAGATGTCCAGCAGGTCCGCCAGCAGATCCCCGGCGGTGTGCAGGGAGCCGGTGATGTTCTCCACTGTGGCGGTGAGCTCCTTATCCAGCTTCTGATGCTGAGCCAGGGCCGCAGTAAACAACCTGGCGGCATTCAGAGGCTGCATCAGATCATGGCCGATGGCGGCCAGGAAGCGGCTCTTGCTCTGGTTGGCCTCCTCCTCCGCCTCTTTGGCCACCACCAGTTTCTGGTTCAGGGCTTCCAGCTCACGGGTGCGCTCCTCCACCCTGGCCTCCAGGGTGGCGTTGATGTTCTGCAGCATCGCCTCCTGCTGACGGAACTCGGTGATGTCGGTAAAGGTCATCACGAAGCCGCCGCCGGGCATGGGGTTGCCACGGACGCTGATCACCCGGCCATCGTCACGGCGCCGCTCGGAGCTGTGGGCACTGCCCTGACGCATGAAGTAGACCCGCCGGGCCACATGGTCCTCTATCTCTCCCGGGCCACAATAGCCGCGCTCGGCATTGAAGCGGATGATCTGCTCCACCGGCATCCCCAGCTGCAGGAAGCCGTCCGGGTAGTGGTACAGCTCCTGATAGCGGTTGTTCCAGGCCACCAGCTTCAGCTCCTGGTCCACCACACTCATCCCCTCATAGGCGTGCTCGATGGCCCCGCGGAGCATGTCCTGAGACAGCAGGATCTTGGCGGAGGCCTCATCCATCAGGGAGAACACCTCATCCAGGGCCAGATCCCGCCCCCGCAGCACCGAGTCCATCACCAGGTCCGCCGAGGAGGCACCGAGCACACTGGAGAGCAGGCGCTCGGTGTGGGCGATGAGTTCCACCGGGGCGCTGCGGCCCCAGGAGCGGGAGTCCACCGATCCCGGGCTGAACTCGGAGAAGCTCTGGTAGGCCCGGGTCGGCCCGACGAACCGGGAAGCCAGCAGCAACAGATCATGCTGGGTCACCACCCCCAGCAGCTTGGTGCTGACCCGGCGCTCCTCCGGCAATTGCACGAAGGCACTGGTCTGAATCCGCTCCGCCACCCCGGCACGAAACACCAGGGAGCCGACAATGTAGAACAGGGCATTGGCCAGCAGAGCCAGGAACAGATCCACCACGCCCTGATTCACCCCGAACAGGCTGGACTGATGGGCCAGTTCCGGCTGCAACACCACGGAGAACCACAGGATAAAGCCCACCGCCAGGCCACTGAGGACGCCACTGCGGTTGCCCCCCTTCCAGTAGAGGCCGCCAATGAGGCCAGGGGCCAGCTGAGCAAAGGCCCCAAACGCCAGCATCCCCAACCTGGCCAGGGATTCCTGGGAGGTGATGGTCTGATAGGCCACCAAACCGGCCAGCACCAGCAGGATAATGGTGATGCGGCGGGCATTGAGCAGCAGGGTGGAGAACTGGGAGAAGTTCTGGCTGCGAATCTTGCCAGAACGCAGCAGCAGAGGCACCAACCACTCGTTGGACACCATGATGGAGATGGTCACCACGGCGACTATCACCATGCCGGTGGCGGCTGAGATGGTCCCCAGCAGGGCGATCACCGAGGTCCAGAAGTGGCCGGTGGCCAGGGGCAGGCTAATCACCATGGTATCCGGTGCCACGCTGGCCGGCAGCAGCAGGGTTCCCGCCAGGGCCAGAGGCACCACGAAGATGCCAAACACCAGCAGGTATAGGGGAAACAGCCAGCGGGTCTTCTCCACCGCCCTCGGGTGGTCGCACTCCACCACCATCACATGGAACATCCTCGGCAAACAGAGAAACGCCGCCATGGAGAGCAGGGTTTCCGGCATCAGCTTCTCCAGCTGCAACGCATGGCTGTCGCCGCTGATCACCCCTTGTGCCCTGGACTGGGCAATAAGGTCACCGAGGCCGTCAAACAGGCCAAACACCACCAGCAGTCCCACCCCGACAAAGGCGGCCAGTTTCACCAGGGACTCGAAGGCGATGGCCAGCATCAGGCCAGGGTTATGCTCGGTGGCATCCAGCTTCCGGGTGCCAAACAGGATGGCAAACACCGCCAGACAAGCGGAGATAAGCAGCGCCAGGATGTCCCCCTCCAGGGCGGTGGTTCTAGGCTGAAACAGACTGAAGCTGAGCACCATCGCCTTGAGCTGCAGGGCGATATAGGGCATGGCACCGAACACCGCTATCAGGGTCACCAGGGCCGCCAGCAGCTGGGATTTGCCATAGCGGGCGGCAATGAAATCCGCCACCGAGGTGATGTTCTGCTGCTTGGAGACGGTCACCAGTTTGCGGATCACCCCAAAGCCCACGGTAAACAGCAGGATGGGACCGATGTAGATGGGAATGAACCCCCAGGGATCCGTGGTGGCCTGGCCTACGGTCCCGAGGAAACTCCAACTGGAGCAGTAGACCGCCAGGGAGAGGCCATAGACCCAGCGTTTCACCCGGGCGGGGATCTGGCGTATGTAGCGATCCCCTCCCCAGGCGATCAGGAAAAGCAGGCTCAGGTAACAGAGGGCGGCAACCCCAATAAGCAGCGTGGGTGACATAGGCGTAACTGTTTAGTAATTATGCCCTTATGATGCCAGCAACCCAGCTGAAATCACAATTTTCCCTTACCGCGGGACCCAACCCCACCCACCGCATCACAGACCCCGACAGAGATCCCAGGGCCGCCGGATGGGTTGTGGGTGCCCGGCTCCCAAAGTCGGCTAAGTGGTCGGTCCTGTATTGTTGAAGATCGCCGGCCGGTTCACCTGGGGTAGACCAGCCAGAGCCAACCATTACAAGCCATTGTATTTTATGAATTTTTATTGAAATAGCCTTAAAAAAAGGCGGTCACCAACATTGGCTTTGCAACCCGGCTTGCGCCGGGCACTGCTATGGTTAAAAGCACGCTAGACCAATGTCTAATGGTTGCTCCCGTGGCGAGTTGCAAGACTCTACCGGGTAGACATCATTTTGAATAAAGAGAAGGATTCCTCGATGAGCACGCAGTCTCTCTATCCGGTGAATGCCGAACTCGCCGCCTCGGCGAAACTCAATGACGAACAGTATCGTCGCATGTACCAGGAGTCCGTAGTGAACCCTGAGGGGTTCTGGCGTGAGCATGGCCAACGCATCACCTGGTTCAAGGATTACACCAAGATCCGCAAGGTCTCCTTCGACGACCACAACCTCTACATCAAGTGGTTCTATGACGGCACCCTGAACGCCTCCTACAACTGCCTGGACCGCCACCTGGAAACCCGGGGTGACCAGCCCGCCATCATCTGGGAGGGGGACGACGACAAGGATCAGTTGACCCTCACCTACCGCCAGCTGCATGAGAAGGTGTGTGCCTTCGCCAATGCCCTGCGCGGCCAGGGGGTGCAGCGCGGCGATGTGGTGACCATCTACATGCCCATGGTGCCCGAAGCCGCGGTGGCCATGCTGGCCTGTGCCCGCATCGGTGCCATCCACTCGGTGATCTTCGGTGGCTTCTCTCCCGACTCCATCGCCAGTCGAATCATCGACGGTAAGTCCAAGGTGGTGATCACCGCCGATCAGGGTGTTCGTGGTGGTCGCATCATTCCCCTGAAGGGCAACGTGGACGCCGCCCTGGAAAACCCGGACGTCACCACGGTGGAGCGGGTTATCGTCCTGCAGCGCACCGGCGGTGAAATCCAGTGGCAGGACAACCGCGACATCTGGTGGCACGACCTGATGTCCGTCAGCTCCCCCTACTGCGAAGCGGCGGAGATGAACGCCGAGGATCCCCTGTTTATCCTCTACACCTCAGGCTCCACCGGCACCCCCAAGGGCGTATTGCACACCACCGGCGGCTACATGGTGTACGCCTCCATGACCCACGAGTATGTGTTCGACTACCGTGATGGCGAGATCTACTGGTGTACCGCCGACGTGGGCTGGATCACCGGCCACTCCTATATGGTCTATGGCCCCCTGGCAAACGGTGCCACCCTGCTGATGCACGAAGGGGTGCCCAACTGGCCCACCCCCAAGCGTATGGCGGAGATCATCGACCGCCACAAGGTGAACATCTGCTACACCGCCCCCACCCTGATCCGGGCCCTGATGGCCGAGGGTGAGGAGCACTTTAAAGATTTCGACGGCAGCAGCCTGCGCATCCTCGGCTCTGTGGGTGAGCCGATCAACCCGGAAGCCTGGCGCTGGTACTACGACGTCATCGGCAAAGAGCGCAACCCCATTGTCGACACCTGGTGGCAGACGGAAACCGGCGGCATCCTCATTACCCCGCTGCCCGGCGCCACCGACCTGAAACCCGGCAGTGCCACCCGCCCCTTCTTCGGCGTGCAACCTGCCCTGGTGGACAACATGGGCAACCTGATCGACGGCCCCGGCGAAGGCAACCTGGTGCTGCTGGACTCCTGGCCAGGCCAGATGCGCAGCGTCTACGGCGACCACGACCGCTTCGTGCTCACCTACTTCAAGACCTTCCGTGGTATGTACTTCACCGGTGACGGGGCGCGCCGCGACGAGGATGGCTACTACTGGATCACCGGCCGTGTGGATGACGTGATTAATGTGTCCGGTCACCGATTGGGGACCGCCGAGATTGAGAGCGCCCTGGTGGCACACCCTGAGGTGGCCGAAGCCGCGGTGGTGGGTTATCCCCACGACATCAAGGGCCAGGGGATCTACGCCTACGTCACCCTGACCAAGGGCACAGAGGAAACCGAAGCCCTGAGACAGACCCTGCGTCAATGGGTGCGCTCCGAGATTGGCGCCCTGGCCACCCCGGACCTGATTCAATGGGCCCCCGGCCTGCCCAAAACCCGCTCCGGCAAGATCATGCGCCGCTTCCTGCGCAAGATCGCCGCCAACGAAGTGGGCGCCCTGGGCGATGCCTCGACCCTGGCGGACCCAACGGTGATCGACGATCTGATCGAGACCCGCCTCAACCGCAACGAGGGCTAACCCTGTTACACACTGTTTTGTGACCTTCCGACCCCGCCTGGCGGGGTCTTTTTTTGTCCGGACAAAAGTAAAACTCTGAAAACTGTCACCAGAGTGTCACAGAGATGGCGTAACAAGGGGCCAGCCCCTGCAAGCGGAACCACTATGTTTGAGATATTTAAAACCTTTTTGATGCTGGGTTGCGTCAGCTTTGGCGGCCCGGCGGCCCACATCGGTTACTTTCGCCGCGCCTTTGTCCAGCAGCGGGGCTGGCTCAGCGACGAGGAGTTTGCCCGGCTTATCGCCCTGACTCAGTTCCTGCCCGGTCCCGGCTCCAGCCAGCTGGGCTTTGCCCTGGGGCACAAACGCGCTGGCCTCGGCGGCGCCATTGCCGCCTTCCTCGGCTTTACCCTGCCCTCGGTGGTCTTGATGATCCTGCTGGCTTCGGTCAGCCTCAGCTACCTGCATCAAGGGTGGGCCCAGGGGATAATCCACGGACTCAAGCTGCTGGCGATGGTGGTGGTGGCGGACGCGGTGCTGGGGATGTTTACCAGCTTCTGCAAGGCGGCTCTGCATCGCTGGATCTGCATCATCAGCGCCAGCGTGCTGCTGCTGTATCCCTCCCTGCTCACCCAGGTGGGTGTGTTACTGGCCGCCGCACTCCTGGGCCGGTTGGTCACTCCAGATAGCGGCCTGCGTTCCGGGTCCATCACTGTGCAATGGCTGCCCCTTGGCCTGTTCGCCCTGCTGTGGCTGCTGCCCATGCTGCTCTCCCTGCCGCTGTTTTCCCCCTTCTATCAGGCTGGCAGTCTGGTGTTTGGCGGCGGACACGTGGTCCTGCCTTTGCTGCAGTCCCTGGTGGGCGGTCAGATGGACAGTGACACCTTCCTCACCGGCTATGC
Source organism: Ferrimonas sp. YFM (assembly GCF_030296015.1). Lineage (NCBI taxonomy): Bacteria > Pseudomonadati > Pseudomonadota > Gammaproteobacteria > Alteromonadales > Ferrimonadaceae > Ferrimonas > Ferrimonas sp. YFM. The sequence goes on along the minus strand of NZ_AP027368.1, from coordinate 1,494,120 downwards.
GGCGGCCCAGGCGGTACCCGGCCCCATGTTCACCCTGGCCAGTTTCCTGGGGTATCACCTGGGGGGAGAGGCCCCGATACTAGGAGCCTTGATCGCCACCCTGGCGATCTTTCTGCCCGGATTCCTGCTGCTGCTTGGATTGCTTAAGGGGTGGGAGGGGATGGCGCAGATGCCCGGTTTTGCCGGGGCCACCGCCGCCATCAACGCCGCGGTCACCGGCATCCTGCTGGCCGCCCTCTACCAGCCGGTATTCAGCTCATCGGTGTCCGGCGCAGGCGACATGGCCCTGGTGCTGGTGGGCTTTGCCCTGCTTCGGCTGGCACGGCTTCCGGTGGTCGTTCTGGTGGCAGGATTTGCCCTGGTGGGCCTGGCAGGGGGAGTGCTCTGATCAGGCCTGGTCAGGCTGAGGATAGATGCGACACTTTCTGCAGGGGGCCGGCTTATACCCCAGGGTGTACTGGCACCTGGGGCAGGGCCTGTCCCGTTTGCTCGCTTTATCGGGCACCACCACCACAGGGGCAGGCTGAGGTTTGGGCCGGAACTTGAGAAATAGGAGCACCACAGCCACGACGGCAAGGATGCCGATAATCAGATTGGTCACATCTGCCTCCTGGGAAAAACCGCTTCACCTTAGCGGTTTAGTCCCAGGATGTCTGTGAGATAGGGCACTTATCCCAGAGTCTGAGAATCCTCTTCAAACTGGCCCTGAGAGCGGGTCACCCTGTTGCGGCCATCGTGCTTGGAACGATAGAGCGCCGCATCCACCCGGCTGATCAACTGGTTGAGCTTCTCTCCCGGACGCGCCTGGGCCACGCCCAGGCTCACGGTCACACTGCGGCCCACAGGTTGGGGAAGCTCGGCCACCTTGGCCCTGAGTTTCTCCGCCAGCTGCGCCGCCCCCAGCTCCTCGGTGCCGGAGCAGATCACCAGGAACTCCTCACCACCCCAGCGACCCAGATGATCCACCTTGCGCAGATTCTCCTTGAGGCATTGAGCCACCTGAGCCAGCACCGCGTCGCCGGCCTGGTGGCCTTCGGTGTCGTTGATCGTCTTGAACCTGTCCAGGTCCAGCAGGATCACCGAGAAGAACTGCCGATACCTCAGGTAACGTTCCATCTCCGCCTCAAGCAGCTGATCCAGGCGACGACGGTTGGCCACACCGGTCAGTTCGTCGGTGACCGACATCTTCTCCAGGGCCTTGCGGTCGGTCACATCCACAGAGACCTCGGTATAACCGGCCACGGCCCCCTCCTTGTCCAGATCCGGGGTGATCACCGTATTGACCCAGTAGGTTTCACCCTGGCGGCTAAGCTGCATCAGCTCACCACGCCAGCTGGCTCCGGTATCGACCACAGAGCGGATCTCCTCATAAAGGCTCTGGGGAGCATCAGGATGGCGGAGCAGTTCATGGGTGCGCCCAAGCAGCTCCCAGGGCTTATATCCGGACACCTGACACAAAGCAGCACTGACATGGGTAATGCGCCCGTCAAGATCCGTGCTGCTCGAGATCACGTGGGAATCCAGGGTTTCTCTGCTGCTGCGCAGTTTGGCCAGGGCATCCTGCAGCCGCTGCTGCAGCCCGGCGGGAATCACCGCGGCCAGCCAGGCAAGGGGAAAGGAGATCAATATGACGCTGGCGGCAATCAGCAGCGCCGCCAGGGTATTGGCATGCATCAGCTCTCTGAGGGCTTCATCCCGGGGCACCACCAGCAGCTCCAGAGACTCACCATTTTGAATCAGGGCATCGATGCTGAAACGGTAGACCCTCTCAGGGTCCGCAAGACGCTCAGGCATCAGCTCGCCTATGGTTGGCCTGTTGTCCAGATACCGGCTCCAGGAGAGCTTGGGATCGGGGTTGACCAAGACCTCACCGTCCCCGTCCACCAGGTAGAGATCGAACTCCGGCGCCCGGCTCAGCGCATCCAGGGTCGCCTGGGCTTCGGTGTTGATGATCACTATGCCGGCGAAGTAGTTCCCCAGGTAGACTGGCGTCGCCACCCTCAGGGTGGGGCGAATGGGGCGCTCCAACTGGCCACGCTCCCGGTTCAGGTCCAGCCTGGAGTGCCAGAACTGCTGGGCAGCCAGGTCCTGAGTCTCTTTGAAGTAGTATCTGTGACTCTTGTCCTGAAGCAGGGAATCGGCCACCACCTGGGGATCTCTGGCGCCCCGGGCCCGGTCTACCCGAACCCGTTCCATGCCGGAACGGTCCAGGTAGCGCACCTGCATCAGCTCCCCATGGGAGCGGGCCACCAGGCTGAACAGGTATTGCAAAGCCTCCAGCCTCTCTGGATTCGGCGCCACCAGATATTCGGTCATCAGGGGATTTTCCGCCAGGGCGAGGACCAGGCCATTCAGCTCCTGAACACGCCCCTGAAGCATCTCCAGCTTCTGTTCCCTGAGCTGATTGAATCTCTGGTGAATGGAGGCCTCAATACTGGTGGACTGCATCCGATAATGGATGAAAGAGGAGAGCAGGGCCACTGCAGCCCCAAACAGAATAAAGCACACGGATAACAGCAGATAGCTGTGTCGCTTGGTCAGAGAGTCCGCACCCAACCAGCGATTCAGCCATTGAAACTTTTGCACAGATGCCGCCCCCCGGAATAAAACCGCTTAGCCCATGCTAACGAAAAATTGTGATCCACCAAGCAAAAAGCCAGGGGCACCACCCAAACTCACCACAAGGAATGTAAGTCAGACCTCAAATTCATGTAATTATTCTACCAATTGCGACCACGCCTTGACCAAGGTGGTCACATATTGAGATCTCTAGCATCATAGGGTAACCAGAACCGTGGGCGAACCACTTTCGAACAGCGCTCACTAAAAATGCGATCTGATTCCAGTTAACCCAAATTTGGGTCGCTTTACCCCGCTCATCTTGAAGCCGGCTTGAGCGCAGGCCTGAGCCGGGCTAGGATGCCCCTAGTTCTCATCACTCCCGTCACCCATGCAACTTCGCCCCTATCAACAGGATGCGGTCAAAGCTGTCATCCAGCACTTCAGACAACACCCATCCCCTGCCCTGCTGGCACTGCCCACAGGCGCGGGCAAAAGCGTCATCATCGCCGAACTGGCCCGGCTGGCCAGAGGCAGGGTGCTGGTGCTCACCCATGTGCAGGAGCTGGTGGAGCAAAATCACAGCAAACTGGTGGCCATGGGGCATCAGGCGGACATCTACTCCGCCGGTTTGGGCCAGAAGCAGGCCGGTGGCAAGGTGGTGTTTGCCTCCATCCAGTCCCTTGCCGCATCGGAACAAGCGATGACCCAATCCTTCTCCATGGTGATCATCGACGAATGCCATCGGGTCAGCCTCAAGGGTGAGAGTCAGTACAGTCGCGTCATTCAGGCCCTGCAAAAGAGCAATCCGGAGGTGAAACTCCTTGGGCTGACCGCCACCCCCTACCGACTCGATGGGGGCTGGGTGTATCAGAAGCACATCAATGGCACCCTGAGAAGCACTGAGCCCAAACCCTTTGAGACCTGCGTATTTGAACTGCCCATAGGCCAGTTGATCAAACAGGGCTACCTCACGCCGGCCCGAGTCATCGACGGCGCCGTGGCGTCTCTGCTGCTGCCCGCGGATGACTCACAGGCGGACACCATGCTGATCAACCAGGGAAGGGCCACTTCGCTGATCTGCGAGCAACTCGGCAAGCTGGGACAACGCCACCAGGGGGTGCTGGTGTTTGCCGCCACTGTGCGCCATGGCCAGGAGGTGATCTCCAAACTGCCCCAGGGGGAGGCCGCCCTGATCACCGGCGACACCCCGACCTCTCAGCGGGACAACATCATCCAGAAGTTCAAAGCCAAAAAACTCAAGTATCTGGTGAACGTGTCCGTACTGACCACCGGCTTTGACGCCCCCCATATCGATCTCATCGCCATCTTGCGCCGCACCGACTCCGTGGCCCTCTATCAGCAGATGGTCGGTCGGGGATTGCGCCTGGCCGAGGGGAAGACAGAGTGCCTGGTCCTGGATTTTGCCGGCAACGGCTACTCGCTGTTCTCCCCCGAGGTTGGCGAGCCCAAACCCAAAGCCGATGCCCAGGTGGCCAAAGTGCCCTGCCCCAAGTGCGGACACGAAAACCACTTCTGGGGCAAACACGATGAACATGGTCTGCTGCTGGAGCATTACGGGCGTAGGTGCCAGGGGCTGGATGAGGAACACCAGCAGTGTGACTTTCGGTTTCGCTTCAAGGAGTGCCCCGACTGTATGGCGGAGAATGACATCGCCGCCCGTCACTGCCAGGCCTGCGACAAAGCCCTGGTGGACCCGGACAAGCGCCTCAAGGAGGTGCTCAAACTGAAAGATTACCTGGTGCTTCGCTGTGCCGGTATCACCCTGAGTCCCCACACACTGAAATCCGGCCAGGCGGGGGTCAAGGTCACCTGGCACGACGAAGACGGAGTGGAGCTGCAGCAGATTTTCGGCTTTACCACCCCGGGGCAAAAGGGGGCCTTCTATCATCACTTTGCCCGGATGCACCTCAAGTCTCCTGGTACCCCATTGAGGTTGCCTGATGTGGATGCGGTGGTGGCCGCCGCGCCTCTGTTCCGCCACCCGGATTTCGTCATTGCCCGCAAAGAGAAGTATGGCTGGAAGGTGATCGAAACCCTGTTTGACTACCAGGGGCGATACAGAAAAGCCGATAGTGCCTATTAGGCATACCGATTAACATAATATAAACACTTATAATTTAAAGAAAAACATCTAACCCTAGAGATCCTTGCCCATTTAGGAGATTGCTGGGTCTGTGGTATAAATACTCCATCGTTTTAGAGGAGAGTCCCATGTTTGTAGTTATCTTTGGCCGTCCCGGCTGCCCCTACTGTGTTCGCGCCAAGCAGATCGCCGAGACCCTGACTGAATCCCGTGAGGACTTTAAGTTCCGTTACGTGGACATGCACGCCGAAGGGATCAGCAAACAGGATCTGGAAAAGACCGTTGGCGCACCGGTGGCGACCGTGCCGCAGATCTTCATCGACCAAGAGCACGTAGGCGGCTGCACCGAATTTGAAGCCTTCGCCAAGGAAAACCTGGGTCTCTACGCCTGATTCTAGGGGACCTTGAGATTGGGCCACGCATGTGGCCCTGCACCCTGCCCTTTCGGATGTTATGCTTTTCTCATCAGGCCTGACCATCCGGAGGCGCTTATGCATCACCACACCCTGATTAACGCCCTCAAGGCCAGCCAAAACTGGATTAACCAGTTTAACCACGGCAATCTCGATTATTGCGTCGCCAGTTTCGCCGAAGGCGCCACCCTCGACGTCACCCCCATGGGACAGTTCACCGGCCAGGAGCAGATTCACACTTTCTGGCAAGGCATACTGCAATCCGGCGCCCAGGATCTGGTTTACAAAGACACCCAGGCCACCCTCATCAGTGATGACGAGGTCCAGTTAAGCGCCAAGTGGCAGATGACCATAGGCCGCGGCCAGATCCTCGCCGAACACTGGCGCCGCCAGGGGGACGGACACTGGAAGCTGGCCGCAATGACACTCGAGTTTTCCGAGCAGTTCTAGGGTTTAATTTCGGCGGAAGTTGAAACCGCACCGGGTGATCAGTACCTTATTGCGTTTACCCAGCCCAAGAGATCAATAACATGGACAGTTTACAGCTAACGCCGGTATCCCCACCGGACCAGAGCGAAGTTCAGGTCCTGAAGCAGGGGCTGATCGGTTTCAACGATGCCGTTGCCGGTTCTATGCAGCATGAAACCGTCGCCTGCTTTATCAAGGATGAAGCGGGCAGCATTGTCGGCGGCATCGCCGGTGAGGTGAAACTGGGCTGGCTCCACGTAGACGGCATCTGGGTGGATGAGGACAAACGACGCTGTGGTGCCGGCACCCGCTTGCTGAATCAGCTGGAGGGGTACGCCCACGCCAAAGGCGCCCATGGCATCTTCATCAAGACCACCAACTACCTGGCTCTGGAGTTCTACCAGCAGCACAGCTACGAGGTGTTTGCCAAGCTCGAGGATATGCCCCCCGGTTATGTCAGCTTCTTCCTGAAAAAGGAGCTGAGCTAATCCCCTGACAAGGACAGGCCTCAGACCGGGTGGCCACAGTTGCAATGGCCTGACAGCCCCCTCCATCCCCTCAGGCGGCGGACCGTCGCTGACCTGCGCCGCCCTCACACAAGCCCGGCAACGACGCAAGCCTCGGTTCCCAAGGGCCCGGTGAAATGAGATAATGCCCGCACAAAAATCGGCCTGATAACCCAGAATTTCAGGCAAATCGCTATTATTGTTGGCATTATTTATCGTGGCCTGTTTCGGCCTGGGGGAGCACCTGAGTGGCAGTACTGAATCCAGAGTGGCTGGACACCAGCGTCTTTGCGGATCTGGGCCAGAACTGGCGCCCCTCTCTCATGCTGCTGACCAGAACCGCGGGGGCCAAGGGCGTCATCCTCCACGTCGATCAGGGGGCTGAGCCGGTCCTGCTCTGCGATGCCAGTCGCTGCTCCCCCGAGCAACTGAAGCTTATCCTGACCCCAGTGGCCGAGCAGCTTCGCGCCACCCTGAACTACACCTCAGACAAAACAGCCAAAGATGCCAGGTTACACCTCAAAGAGGTGTTCTGGCCCAATGGGGTGCTGTTTGGGCTCATCTGCCTCTATGGTCCGACAACACTGAGTGAGGATGCCAGGCTGCTCAGGGACAACCTCTGCGGCCGCATGGAAAACGACCTGGCCCGGCAACTGAAACAGGCCGCGGTGACTGAGGTTGAGGGGGCCCCTCTGACCCGGGCCATCACCCTCAACGATTTCATCAACAGCATCGAAGATCATGTGTGGATAAAGGACGCCAAGGGCACCTACGTGGCCGCCAATCACAGCGTGGTCAGAGACTGGCAGTGCTCCCCCCTTGGACTGAATGACACCCAGCTGTTTGGCCCTGAGCGGGCTGCCCTGTTTGAAGCCGCCGATAATCAGGCGATTCGCCAGTGCCGGCAGATGGTGGTGGAGGAGTGCGCCGACCCAGGGGATCCGGAACAGCAAACCTGGCTGGAGACCATAAAGAGCCCCATCATCGATAAGCAGGGTGAACTTCTCGGGGTGATCGGCATGACCCGAAATGTCACCCAGCGCCGGGCATTTCAGGAGCAGCTGACCCTGGCGGCCACCGTCTTCGCCAACTCCGCCGAAGGGGTGATGATCACCGACCACCGCGGCACCATTATCGAGGTCAATGACGCCTTTTGCCGCATCACCGGCTACAGCCGCGAAGAGGCGCTGACCAACAACCCCAGGATCCTCAAGTCCGGTCGCCACGACCAGGGGTTCTACGAGGCGATGTGGCAAAGCATGCTGGAGCAGGGACACTGGCACGGAGAGCTGTGGAACCGCCGCAAGGACGGCACCCTCTACCCGCAGATGGCCACCCACTCCGCGGTGTACGATGACGAGGGCGGCATTCGTTATCTGGTTGCCCTGTTCTCCGACATCTCCCTGCAGAAACAGACCGAAGAGCGGCTGGCCCATATGGCCTACCATGACCCTCTCACCGGATTGCCAAACCGGGTGCGCGTTCACAGTCAGCTGGACCAGGAGATTCTGCGCGCCAAACGCAATCATAGCGAACTGGCGGTGGTGTTCATCGATGTGGACCACTTCAAACTGATCAATGACAGCCGCGGCCATCTGGTCGGGGACGAGGTACTGTGTGAGATTGCCCAACGGCTCAAGGGTCAGCTGAGAAACTCCGACACCGTTGCCCGGATCGGCGGCGATGAGTTCGTGATTCTGCTTCCCGAGGTGGGGGGCGCCCCTGCGGCAACCAATGTTGCCAGCGGCCTGATGAGCCTGTTCCAGCAACCTGTGACCCTCAGCACAGGGGAGCAGCTGAAACTCACCGGCAGCATGGGCATTGCGCTCTACCCTCAGGATGGCAGCAGCAGAGACACCCTGCTGCGCAACGCCGATACCGCCATGTACAGGGCCAAGCAACAGGGACGCAACAGCTTCGCCTTCTATACCCACACCCTCACCGAAGAGTCCATGGAGCACCTCAAGGTGCAAAGCGCCCTGCACCTGGCGTTGGAACGCCAGGAGTTCTATCTGGTCTATCAGCCTCAGGTAGACCTCAGCAGCGGCGCCCTGGTGGGCCTGGAGGCCCTGCTCCGCTGGCACTCAGAGGAGCTGGGTCAGGTCTCGCCATCCCGATTCATCCCCGCCGCCGAGCGGGTCGGGCTTATCGATGATATCGGCCTCTGGGTGCTGAAGCAGGCCTGTCACCAGGGGGCCAGCTGGCTGGCTCAGGGGCTGAAGTTTGGCCGCCTAGCGGTCAACATTGCCGGCCCTCAGCTGTTGCGGGACAACTTCGTCAAGGAGGTCGGCCAGGTGCTGCTGGAGAGTGGCCTGCCCGCCTCGGCCCTTGAGCTTGAGGTGACCGAGAGCTTTATGATCCAGAATCCGGAGGAGTCGATCCGCCGCCTGGGTCAGCTGCGGAACATGGGCATCCATATCTCCATCGATGACTTTGGTACCGGCTACTCCTCACTGAGCTACCTCAAGCGCCTGCCCCTCAACACCCTGAAAATTGACCGCAGTTTCGTCAATGGCGTCCCGGGAGACCAGGACAGCCGCGGCATCGTCGAAGCGATCATCTCCATGGGCCACTCGCTCTCTTTGACGGTGATCGCCGAAGGGGTAGAGAGCCGGGATCAGGCCAAGTTCCTCAGCGACAGCGGCTGCCTGCTGGCACAGGGGTTCCTGTTCAGCCGTCCCCTGACGTCAGACAAACTGACGGATCTGCTGATTGAGGGGATGAAATCATAGGAGGGAGGCTCACTTAATCAGACCTCCCTCTAGCCGGCTTCCTAGCCTTTGAAACTGCGGTTGTCCATCAAGCGGATCAGCCCCTTGATCAGCCGGTACAGGGTCCAAATTCCCATGGCAAACAGCACCAGCAGCCCCAGGCCGAAGGGGATCAGGGCCACCCCCAGCAGAGCCAGCCCCAGTCCCCACCAGAAGGTGGTCACCATATTCTGGTAGTGATCCTCGAAGCGGGTGCCCCGGGCGTCTCCCCGCTTGAGCATGGCCCAGATGGCCCCCACCAACCACAGAATCCCGGTAAAGGCCCCCGCCAGCATCAATCCATAGGCGATCAGTCCATGGGTTTTGGCACTGTCCTCTTTCTCAGTGAAGCCGTCCTCGGCGTGCAGTTCTGTGTCTGACATGAGTACTCCTTACTCTTTTGATGACGTCTGTCCCCCAGGTTCAGCGGGACAGTCTGTTCCCAGCAGCCAGTCGGTCAGGGGCCAGGTAATGTTGAAGTTGATGCGGTTCATCCGTTTGGGGTGGTGGTGCAGCTGGTGCCGCTCTCTCATGGCATCCAGCGCACGGACACGAAACAGCGGGTGATCGGCGGGAAGGTGCCAGGTGAAGTGGCAGATCTCATAGAAAAGATAGGCCAACACCGTGCCCATCAGCCATAGCCAACCCAGGTTGGCAGAAAACAACTGAGCCAGGCCCCATCCCAGGGCACCGTTGGCCAGAATCACCAACAGAATGAGATAGAGAGGAAACAGCACCACCCGCCAGTCACGGTGACTCTGCCACAGCATATCCAAATGAGTGAAGAACCTGTGGTGATCACCACTGTGGCGCTGATAGAACAGGGGTAAAAGCCGGGTTCTGCGGTGACCCAGCCAGCGGTGGGCCACATACTCAAGCAGATTACCGGTGACCAGGGCCGCCAACAGAGTCAACCACTGCCAGGGAGAGGGGGACTGGAGCTGAAGGGCACTGTAGACAAGGGTCACAAGCCCCACGGTCAGCACGGCGGCGGCGTGTAGGTAGCCGGAATAGCCCGGCGCGATGCCCCGGCGATACTCTTGTTGAAACCCCTGCTGTGACATGCTGGCCCTCCTCAGGTTCTGGCCTCAAGCTAACGGCAGATCGGGCCTGAGGCAAACCGGGAGGGATCAAAGCGACCTGATTTCAGGCCAGATGGTCAAAGTAGGCATCAATTTGGCGGTGGTCACCGGCATGATCCCGCTCCACCAGAGCGGTGCGCACCCGATAGTGACGAATCAGGGCCTTGGCGGCGGGGTCCTGGGACAACTCCTGCTGCAGGTGCCGATGCCAGTTCTGGACATCTTCACGGGTCAACCAGAAGGAGAGGCTGAGCAGCTTATGCTCATCCATCAGGCTCTGAAACCGCTCGATGGAAACCAGCCCCGGGTGTCCACTGATCATCACCAGCAGCCGCTCCGCCAGGGCGGTAAACGCCTCTTTGCCGGAGTCCGTGGGGTAGATCTCCAGTATCACCGCAATCATAGGTGCTCCATGGCGGGGTCAGACCCCGCCGGTTTTCTCTGCCCATAGCACGAGATTGTCCAACTCAGGCATCTCATGCAACGGGCCTTCTGTCAGCGTGCCGCCGTCAGCTGAGAGAGCTTGACGATGACCGCCACTGCCTGCTCCATCCCCTCCAGGGTGATGAACTCATGCTTTCCGTGGAAGTTGTAGCCTCCAGTAAAGATATTAGGACAAGGCAGTCCTTTGTAGGAGAGCACCGCCCCGTCGGTTCCGCCGCGAATAGGCTTGATGTCCGGCTCGACACCACACTGCAGCATCGCCTCCTTGGCCAGTTCGATGATGTGCGGATGAGGCTCCACCTGCTCCTTCATGTTGCGATAACCATCAACCCATTGCAGTTCACAGGGCTTGCCAGAGCGGGTAAAGGCGTCGGCCTGGGCCTGCAGATAGGCACGGCGGCGAGCCAGAGAGTCGAGACAGAAATCGCGGACGATGTAGTGCAGGCTGGCCTCGGCGGTGCCGCCTTTCACTCCGACCAGATGGTAGAAGCCCTGGTAACCTTCAGTGTGTTCCGGCGTCTCGCTGGCGGGCATCTGCTGATGGAAACTGGTGGCCAGGGTCAGGGCGTTGACCAGTTTGTTCTTGGCGCTGCCGGGATGCACCGAGTTGCCGCTGAACACCAGGGTGGCACTGGCCGCATTGAAGTTCTCATACTCCAGCTCGCCCACAGGCCCGCCATCTATGGTGTAGGCCCATTGGGCGCCAAACTTGGCCACGTCGAACTCACTGGCTCCCAGACCAATCTCCTCATCCGGGGTGAAGCCGATGCGGATGGGGCCGTGCTCAATCTGCGGATTGGCCTTGAGCACCATCATCGCGGTAATGATCTCGGCAATCCCCGCCTTATTGTCCGCCCCCAGCAAGGTGGAGCCGTCGGTGGTGATCAGGGTCTTACCCACCAGGGAGTTCAGCGCCGGATACTGGGCCGGATCCAGTTTCTCCCCCTTGTCCCCCAGGGCCACCACACCGCCGTCGTAATCACGGATGATCTGGGGCCGCACATCCTTGCCGGAGGCATCGGGGGCGGTATCCATATGAGCGATAAAGCCGATGGTCGGCAACTCTCGCCGGGTGTTGGCGGGCAAGGTGGCCATCACATAGCCGTTGTCATCCAGAGAGACATCCTCAAACCCCAGGTTGGTGAGCTCGTCGAACAGGGCTCGGGCCAGCACCAGCTGTCCCGCAGTGCTGGGCAGGGTGCTGGACTCGGCGTCGGCCTGGGTATCGAAGGTTACGTAGTGAAAAAAGCGATCTAGCAGCTTGTCCATGGTGGCTCTCAGTAGCATTCAAAGGGAGCCATTATGCCGCGCCGGGGCGGTGGCTGACGGTGCGGTGGATCAAGCTGCCGGCAAAATCTGGGGCAATTCCCTCGGATGGGCGCCTCAGCTGACCAGCTGCAGGTCCGCCAACTCCTTATACAGGGCGTTTCTGGCCACCAACTCACTGTGGGTCCCCACGGCGATGATCCTGCCCTGCTCCATCACCACAATGCGGTCCGCATTGACCACGGTGGCCAGGCGATGGGCGATGATCACCGTGGTCTTGCCCCGCATCAGCTCATCCAGGGCCAGCTTCACCTGCTGTTCACTGGCGGCGTCCAGGGCGCTGGTGGCCTCGTCCAGCAGCAGTACCGGCCGATCCGCCAGCAGGGCACGAGCGATGGCGATGCGCTGCTTCTGGCCTCCGGAGAGACGCACGCCGCGCTCCCCCAGGTTGGTGTCATACCCCTGGGGAAGTGCCTGAATAAACTCATGAGCCCGGGCCGCCTTGCAGGCCTGCTGCACCTCCTCCAGAGTGGCATCGGGTCGTCCGTAGCGCACGTTCTCCAGGGCGCTGCTGGCAAAGATCACCGACTCCTGGGGCACCAGGGCAAACTGACGACGAATCTCCAAAGGGTCCAGTGAGGTCAGATCCACCCCATCAAGCAATACCCTACCCTGGTTCGGCAGGTAGAACTGTTGCAGCAGCTGAAACAGGGTGGTCTTGCCGGCACCGCTGGGCCCCACCAGAGCCACCCGTTCACCGGGGTTGAGGGTCAGGTTCAGCTCCTCGAGCACCATTTTGTCCGGGGCGCTGGGGTAGGCGAAGGAGAGGCTGTCCAGGGTCAGTTCCCCGCGCACCGGCGAAGGCAGCGGCGCAGGAGACTCCGGGGCCCGAATCTGCGGCTGGGTACTGAGCAGCTCCAGCAACCGTTCGGTCGCCCCCGCGGCGCGCTGCACCTCGCCAATCACCTCGGACACTGTGGCCACGGCACCGGCCACCATCACCGCGTAGAAGAGGAAGGCGGTCAGCTCACCGGCACTCATGCCACCGCCGAGCACCTCCAGGGCACCCAACCAGGCCACCAGGGTAATGGCGCCGACACTGAGCCCCATCACCAGGGCGATCAGCAGGCCGCGGTGACGAATGCGATTGGCGGCAGCCTCGATCACCGCTTCCACCCGCTCATTGAAGTTGCCCCTGTCCACCGCCTCATGAGTGTAGGATTGCACCGTGTGGATCTCATGCAGGGTCTCATCCACGTAGGCGCCGATGTCCGCCACCCTGTCCTGACTCGCCTTGGCGTAGATTCTTACCTTGGCCCCCAGTACCCGGATCGGCACCAGCACCAGAGGCACAGCTACGGCGGTATACAGGGTCATCATGGGACTGGTCACCAGCATCATCAGCAGGCCGCCCACCAGGGTGACACTGGAGCGCAGCGCCATGGAGAGACTCATCCCCACCACGGTCTGAATCACCGTGGTGTCACTGGTGAAGCGGGAGATCACCTCGCCGGTGCGGGTGGTCTCGTAGAAGCCTGGGGAGAGGGTCAGCAGATGGTTGTAGACGGTTCGGCGGATGTCGGCACTGACCCGCTCTCCCAGCCAGGACATCAGGTAGAAACGACAGAAGGCCGCCAGGGCCCCCAACAGATTGATCCCCAGCACCACCAGCATAATCTGATTCAGACGCTGGCTGTTGTCCGACAAAAACCCCTCATCCACCAGCACCTTCACCCCCTGGCCCAAGGCCAGCCAGCTGAGAGACCCCACAGCCAGCGCCACACAGGCGGCAATCACCCGCCCCCGGTAGGGTTTGAGCAGCGACAGGATCCAGGGTACGACTGAGGTTAGGGGGGCACGCTTCATCGGCGGGAGATTCTCCAAAAAAATCGGGTGACACACAGAGTGTCACCCATCATAAACAAAAACGCTCCCGAAAGGGGATCTCGTTAAATCAGGTTGTTAGGCTGTTCTGGCGTGGCCGTGTCCCTTGCCGTCGCCGGTCATCCAACTCACCTGATTGAGGTCATCCCCCCCAATGGCGAATGCCTGGCCAAAGCCTTTGACAAACAACCCTTTGCTTGGCCGCAAACAGTAGAGGTTGAAATCTGCCAGCTTGGAGAGGTTCTCGGCCATCTCACCGAAACGGGCCTCCAGTGCGGCTATGCCCGCAGCAAAACCCTCACTCTCCCGGGATACATGCTGCGCCTGGACATCGAAGGTGAGCCGCTTGCGGGCAAACACCGTCTTGGCATCGCACTCATCCTGGACCAGCATCACCGACAGGGCCTTGTTCACCTTGAGGTTCATACCGTGGCGGGCCATATCGCTGATCAGGATATAGAAACCCTGTTCCCCTTGGGCGAAGGGGGCGTAGCTGACATTGGGCAGCCCGTCCCTGTTCATAGTCGCCAGCATCAGGGTCTGGGCATTGGCCTTGAACTCCTCAATCTCCGGCAGCAGCCGCTCTCTCAGTCTCTGGTCTTTCTGATTGTCCATTTGTGTGTTCTTCCCTTGTTTCGCTCTCTGTCACAGGCTCAGTTGGCCAGGGTACGCTTCAGCTCATTGAACCGCTCGACCTGGTCCGCCAGCAACACCCGCTTGCTGTCCCGGCCCAGGTAGATCTTGAAGATGATGGCGCCCCGAGCATCGAAAAACTGGATGCTGTGACTCTCACTGCCCATGAAGGGCTTGCTGACCAGGGCGATGTGCTGCACCGCGTCCAGTTTCAGGTGGCCATGCAGCCCCTCCCCCTTGGTGATCAGGTTGTAGTAGCCATGGCCCGGCTTGCCCTTGGGAAAGGCCCCCTTAAATTCAAAGATGGACCCGGCCACACTGACGATGGTGGTCATCGGCCCCCAACTCGGCAAGGAGTCCATCAGGGTGGCGAGCCGCTCCACTGGCAATTGAGTGCTCATGGGCACTGGCAGCGCGGCCACCACCTCAAACTCACTCACTTGCAGCTCCGCGGCGATCTGGCCGGGCATCTGGCTGGGGTTTTCCTCAATCTTGCGGGCGACCGCCTGGGCGATATCCTTCATGCAATCTTCTCCATTGTCATAGGGTTGGAATTGATATAACTGAGCAGGCCGTTGCACAGGTTCACCTGCCAGAATCGTCCCGCCAGGGTAAAGGCCACGGCATCCGTGCTGATCTCGGCCAGGCCACGCTTCTGCCAGGCTTCAAACAGGGGCATGGCATGGTGATACAGCGGATCGCCCAGCAGGCTTCGGTGGATGAAGCCCTTATCACAGGCCCCCACCAGGGCCGCCTTGACGCCCTCCTCCCCCTTGGGCATCAGCATCATCACAGGCCACTCGTTGACTTCGACGGCCCCTTGATAGAGTTCCAGATCTCTGGGTTGCATCAGGGCATAGCCGCCGAGGTTGCCCCCTGCTCCGGCGCCCAGGGGCAGAATCTCCGCACCGGATTTGACCATGGAGTTGTAGAGGCTGCGCTCCCGGTTGTCCGAGGCCCAGTGACAGCAACTGAGCCGACGCAGATGGTGGCGCTCCATAAAACTGTCTCCCATCCGGTACATCGTCGCCTTGGTGGGGGTGTCCGCCGGCGGCGGTGCGGTGCCCTTTTCGCACTTCTCCAGCATGGAGGTACCGCTGAGATCGATAAGCTGATAGAGGTCAACGCCGCTGACCCCACACTCCAGCATATCCTGCAGATCCTGCTGCCAGATGGCCTGGGTCTGATAGGGCAGACCAAACAGCAGGTCGATCACTATGGGGGCCTGGTCCGCCGCCACCAGCTCCTTGAGCCGTCCCATCACCTGGTCGCGGTCGTCGAGGCGTTTGGCGGACCGGCGGACCTGAGAGTTGAAGCTCTGTACCCCGAAAGAGAATCGGTTGAATCCCCCCTCCAGGGCCCCTTGAAACTTGGCATCATCGAATCCATTGATGCGCCCCTCCAGGGTCAGTTCACAGTCCGGGGTCAGAGGGAAACTCTCCCGCAGCGCCTGGCCCAGCTGGCGAATCTGGTCGCCAGAAAGGTCCGTCGGGGTTCCGCCGCCGATGTAGACCGCGTGGAAAGGCGCACTCTGGGCATATGGGGTCTCCCCCTTGCGCCGGATCTCGGCCAGCAGGTGACCGAAATACTCATCCACCAGTTTGCGACTGGCGGCGTACTGGAAGAAGCTGCAGAAGGTGCACCGTACCCGGCAGAAGGGCACGTGGAGGTAAAGCAAGCGCCGTTTGCCCGGGGTGGCTTCCTGGGCCAACAGCCTGTCCAGAGTGACTTGCACCTGGTCCGCGGCCACAGGTGGACGCCCACGGCCGCCAGCATGGGCACCGCGCTTCTGCTCAAAGGCAAACTTCAGGGGATCCGGCGTATCCTTGCCGGTCATCTGGTCGTCCATGGTGGGGGTATGGCTCATCTGCACTCCCGGTGTCGATATCCAGACGCTCGCACGGCCAAAAAGTTAACTAACTGATTGTGTTAATTAACATTTGTAAAGCCGGACGGCTCATTGCCCAGGCACTGTATCCCAAACCCAAACCAAGATCAAATGCGAATCATTTTTATTTGCACTTTCAGTTTGGGGCGATCTATCATCTTGGCATCAACCACAGATGCCAGGACTTACTCCGTGACGCCGAACCGCTATCTGGTGGCCACCGCCGCCGCACTGCTGCTCCAGGGATCCCTACTGGCCGCCATGGCCCAGGAGCCCCAGCCCTCAGTGCAGTCCGGTCAGGTCACCACCGCGGTCAGCCTCTCCCTGGCCACCGCGGTCAATGCGGCACCGGCACAACCGGAGCCCCAAAGAGAGGAGCAACCCGAATCTAAACCAAAACCTGAGCCCAAGCCGAAGCCAAAAACCAAGCCTCAAGCCAAACAGAAGCCTAAGCCTGAATTGGCGCCCAAGCCCGAGCCAAAACCGAAAACCGACACCCAGGCCGACCCCAAACCTGAGCCTGAAACCAGGGCCGAAGCGAAACCTCAACCGGTGAAAAAGCCCCCCACTGTGGCCGAGCAACCTGTGGCCGCTCGCCAGGGAGCCAAGCCGCTGCCGGAACTGGTGACTCAGCCGGCGTTTCGCACCCCACCAAGTCCACCGCGCTACCCCAGGATCGCCCAAAAACGCGGCCAACAGGGCGTGGCTCTGGTTGAGGTGTGGCTCAACGAGTTGGGCGACCAGATAAAGCTGGAGCTACTGGAGAGCAGCGGCCACTCCAGCCTGGACCGGGCAGCACTGGCGGCGGTAAAGAACTGGCAGTTTGCCCCCTTGACCCAGGGCAATCAGGGACAATCGTCCCGCGTACGCATTCCGGTCCGCTTCGCCCTGAATTAACTCGACCTAACAGGAGATATTCGCCTTATGGCGCTGCTTGATCACACGCTGAATCAGTTGGGCGTTATGGCCTGGCCCCTGATGGCCTGCCTGACCCTGACCCTGATCATCTTGCTGGAACGCCTCGCCAACCTGCTGATCAACGCCCCCTGGCGCAACAGCTGGGTGCGAGAGATGAACTGGTCCCAGCCTCTGGACAGCCAAGCGCTGGCTGATCAACTGGCCGGCAGGCGCAGCCTGCTGGCCCGGGGCACCCTGATGCTTCTCGGTCACGCCGGTCAGGAGAAGAGCCTGAGAGAAGAGATCGCCGGCCTCTGGCTGCTCAAGCAGAAACGGCAGCTCCATGCCGGGCTCAAGATATTGATGGTTATCGGCATCATCAGCCCCATGATGGGTCTGCTGGGCACCATCCTCGGCCTTATCGGCATGTTTCAGGAGATTGGCGCTTCCGCCGGGCCAGTAACACCAGCTCAACTGGCCGATGGCCTGGGGCTGGCGATGTACACCACCGCCGCAGGCCTCATCATCGCCCTGCCCGCCGTCGGCGGCGCCCACCTGCTTACCCTGTGGGCCGATCGGCAGCTGGGAAAGACGGAGCACGTACTCAATCGAATCAACCTGTGGCTGGCTGGCATCCACGCCGCCTCAGTCCAGGAGATGAAGCCGTGATTCGGCTACACAGCAGTGCCGTCGACAGCAGCGCGCCCTCGGTGGACCTGACCCCGCTCATCGACATCATCTTTATTGTGCTGGTGTTCCTGCTGCTCACCGCCAACACCAGACTGCTGGCCCTGCCAGTGGATGTGCCCCAGCAGCAGGAGACCGCCCTCAGCTCTCCCGACGAGGAGAAGACCCTGGCGGTCAATGTGCTGGCCAAGGCGCCCCACTTCGCCCTGAATCAGACCACCTATGACTCCTGGCCGGAGTTTAAGCACGCCTTTTTACAAGCACATAAAACCAACCCGGACTACCAGGTGGTGGTGGCCGCCGATAGGGCCGCCCCGGTACAACCCCTAATGCAACTGCTGGCCCTGCTTCAGGCCCGGCAGATAGACAAGACTCAGATTCTAATGGAGGAGACCCCATGACCCCCAAGTTCAACAAAGCCCTGCTGCCCCTGCTTCTGGGCGCCACCCTCTCCCTGCCGGCCATGGCCGCCGAACGGGTGATCAGCGCCGGCGCCGCCGTGACCGAACTGGTGATGGCCCTGGAGGGCGCCGACAAGCTGGTGGCGGTGGATGTCACCAGCCAGATTCCTGAAGGGATGGCACTGCCTCAGCTTGGCTACCACCGCACTCTGTCCGCGGAAGGTCTGCTCTCCCTGAATCCGGATCTGGTGGTCGGCAGCGACGAGATGGGCCCCAAGTCCGCCCTGGATATCGTCCGCCAGGCCAAGGTTCAGGTGGCCACCCTGCCCGCGGCCGAAACCCCGCAGCAACTGATGGCCAACATCGATACCCTGGCAGCCCTGCTTTCCGAGGAGGACGCAGCGCCCTCTCTGAAAGCCACCATTCAATCCCAGGTGGACAGGATCAACCAGGCCAAAGCCAACCTGAGCCGGGCACCCAAGGTGGTCTTTGTCCTGCTGCGCGGCGATCGAGGGCCCCGTATGGGCGGTGGTCATACCCCGGCGGACCTGCTGATCACCCTGGCCGGCGGCGAGAACATCGCCGGCTTCGACGGCTACAAGAGCGCCTCCGAGGAAACCCTGCTGTCGCTGCAGCCGGACCTGATCCTGGTGACCAAACCCGCCATGGATGCGGACAACGCCGCTGGCGAATTGCTCGAATCCCTGCCCCTGCTGGCCCACACCCCGGCGGGCAAGAACGGTCAGATCTATGACCTGCCCGCCAAGGCACTGCTGGGCGGCCTGGGTCCCAGCGCCCTGGATGCCGCCGAGGATCTGGCCCAGAAACTGGCGGAGATCCAGTGATGGCCGAGGCCCGCCTGCTGTGGCTGCCCCTGGCCGCCTCCCTGTTGATCGCCAGTGTGTTGTCGGTGACTACGGGCCCCCTGGCCATAGACGCCTCGGACAGCCTGCGGGCCCTGTGGGCCACACTGACTCAAACCCAGGTCACCAGCCTGCAACCCCATGAACAGCTGGTTATCTCCAATGTGCGCTTGCCAAGGACCTTATTGGCCCTGGTGATCGGCGCCCTGCTGGCCCAGTGCGGTGCGGTGATGCAGGGGCTGTTCCGTAACCCCCTGGCGGACCCCGGCATCATTGGCGTGGCCTCGGGGGCCGCCTTGGGCGCCGCCATCGCCATCGTCATCTATCCCGAAGCCGGCGCCTACACCACCCCCGTGGCCGCCTTCCTCGGCGGCCTGGCCACCACCTTTGCCGTCTATCGTCTGGCTCACAGCCGCACCGGCACCTCGGTGGTGCTACTGCTGCTTTCCGGTGTGGCCATCGGCGCCCTCACCGGCTCTGGCATCGGCTTTCTGACCTTCATCGCCAACGAAACCGCCCTGCGGGATCTGACCCTGTGGCAGATGGGCTCCTTGGCGTCGGCCCAGTGGCACAGCATCGCCATCTGCGCCGCGGTCTTTGTGCTGCTGGCCTGGCAGTTTCAGCGCCAGGCGGGGTCGCTGAACGCCCTACTGCTGGGTGAGGCGGAAGCCCGCCACCTGGGCATTGAGGTGGAGAAGCTTAAGATTCGGCTGGTCCTGCTCACCGCCCTGGGGGTAGGGGTCACCGTAGCCGCCGCAGGGATGATCGGTTTCATCGGCCTGGTGGTGCCCCACCTGATTCGTATGCTGGTGGGCCCGGATCACCGCACCCTGCTGCCCCTGTCTGCGGGACTGGGCGCCGCCATTTTGCTGGTGGCGGACCTGGGGGCGAGAACCTGGATGGCTCCGGCAGAGATGCCCGTGGGTCTGGTCACCGCCCTGTTGGGCGCCCCCTTCTTCCTGGCCCTGCTGCTGAGCCAACGACACCGACTGGGGTAACCATGAGCTTTCTAACCATCCACTCACTGAGCCTGGGCATCGGCGACCAACCGCTGCTGAAACAGATAGAGCTGGCAATTCAACCGGGCAAGGTCACCGCCCTACTGGGCCCCAACGGCGCCGGCAAGAGTACCCTATTGAAGGGGATCTGCGGCGACATGACACCGGACACCGGCGTGGTCAGTTTCCATGGCCGCCCCATGGAGGAGTGGCCGCGCATCGAACTGGCCCGTCATCTGGGCGTACTGCCCCAACACAACAGTCTCACCTTCCCCTTCACAGTCCGGGAAGTGGTGGAGATGGGGCTGTTTCCCCTGGCGGCGGATCGCACCCTGGCCAAGCACCTGGTGGATCACGCCCTGGAGCAGGTGGACGTGGTTCACCTTGCTGAGCGGCGCTACCCTACCCTTTCCGGAGGGGAGAAACAGCGGGTCCAGCTGGCCCGGGTCCTGACCCAGTTGTCCCAGGCGGAGCAGGCGCCCCTGCTGCTGCTGGACGAGCCCACCTCTGCCCTGGATCTGGCCCAGCAGCACAGGGTACTGGAGCTGGCCCGGGCCCTGGCCCACGAACAGGGGGTGGGCGTCATCGCCGTCCTCCATGATCTTAACCAGGCGGCCCGCTACGCCGATCACCTGGTGGTGCTGGACCAGGGGGAGGTGCGCTACCAGGGGCCGCCCCAGGAGGTGCTCACCGGTGACAACGTCGCCCGGGTGTGGCACTACCGCCCCACCATAGTCACCGACCCCAAACTGGGGACCCCAGTGGTACTCTGACTTCAGCCCCAAAGCGCCACCACATCGGTGGCGCTTTTCCATATGGCGCACACTTTTTCCAGAAAACACTAGACTCTCTGGCGCATGTAAATAAAGTTACTTTTTTATTTCAGTTGTTTACATGGAGTTTTCTTGACTGGAACCGCCACAGAATATCGACCCACCCATAGCGGCATGGCTCAGACCCTGCTCATCACCCTGGCGGTGATTGGGCTGGTTTGGCTGGGCCTGACCTGGTCGGGTAAAACAGAAGCCAATATCGGCACGAGCCTGCTGCTTGGCCTGACCTTCCCCATCTGGCGTATGCGCAACCACCATCACCTGCGCATCCTGCTGGATAAAGAGGGAGTCACTGGCCTCTCCGGCGAACCCGGGGTCACCGAAGAGGAGCGCTTTCGTCTCCGTCTCCCCCTGTGTGAGATAGATCTGGACGCTTCCCGCAACCAGAGATGGAGCAGATGGCTCAACTTTCGCTATCGCATCTGTGACCACAATGGCCGCAGCATCGTCATTCCCATGATCTTCTTTGGTTTCCATCAGTCCGGCGCCATCCACAGAGAGATCCTGGCCGCCGCCGAGTCGGCTCACTCCAGGACACTGGGCCAGCCGGTGACTGAGTTTCTTGCCCCCAAGCCTTCGGTGCGCAACAGCTTAATCGGTATCGCCGGCGGCCTGCTGGGGCTGGCGACGGTTGAGTGGTTGATCGCTTTGGACCCGGCTTACGCAGACCCGCTGCGCTCCGGCTGTTACGCCACCATTGGCGCAGGCCTGTTCACCTTGATGTTCCCCAACTGGGATCGCCACAGGGGCGCAATCTATCTGTATCGGGATCGGGTTAAGGGGCCCGCCGGTGAAAACGACAAGACAAACCCCTTCGGTCGCTGGGGCTCCAAGAACCTGGCGCTGAGCGAGATCAACCTGCAGAAAAGCCAGAGCCGTGGTCAGCTGGAACGCCTGCATGGCGACTACCATCTCCACGACAATCAGGGCAACAGCATCTGCATCGACGCCAAAGTCTTTGGCCGACAAGGGGCCAAGGAGGTGTTTCACCAGTTGCACGCCCGAATCACCGATCATCAGAGAGCATTGAGACTCCGGGAGCAACAAGGATGACCCCACAACTGATCACCCCAACCCCAGCAAGCTACCTCAGGGAGAGATTTAGGCAGCAAGCCTATGAGCTACCCATGATCTTTCTTATTCTCTGGCTGCTCGGGGATCCCAACCTGGTGGTGGTGTTTATTGTGACGCTACTCCTACCTACGGCTACCTGGACCATCAAACTCACTCGTCATCCCCACAAATACGCCGTCAGCCTGACTGCCGACGCCATCGAGGGCCCCAGCGGCGATAGGGATTCCAGCCCGGCCAACAAACCGAGACACCGCTTTTTGCTCCGTGAGCTGGATCTGACCCGCTGCCCCCAGCCAGGCTGGCGCCAGTTCTTGGCTGGCGAATACCGCCTCTACAGCAACCGGGAAAAGATGCCCAACAATCAGCCCCGCTCAGTGGTGATTCGAAAAGACCTTATTGGCAGAAGGCGGGCCCAAGCCCTGGTGGAGCAGGTTGTGGCGCGTGCCCGAGCGCTTCAGCAGGAGCGATTCTAAAAAAAAGGCCGGTCAGGGGGCTGACCGGCCAAGCGCCTTTGGAAGGCAAGGGAATCGACTCACCCAGGGGTTGAATCAGGGTGTCTTAACCTTGAAGAAGATGGCGTACAGCACCGGCACCACCACCAGGGTCAAGATGGTGGCAAAGCCCAGGCCAAACATGATGGTCACCGCCAGAGAGGCGAAGAACACATCAAACACCAGGGGGATCATCCCCAGGATGGTGGTCATGGCCGCATTGGTCACCGGTCTTACCCGGCTGATGGCACTGTCGACAATGGCCTGGTAGGGCTCTTTGCCGCTGGCCATCTCCAGATTGATCTGGTCCATCAACACGATGCCGTTCTTCAGTACCATGCCGCTCAGACTCAGCAGGCCCAGCAGGGCGGTGAAGGTGAAGGGCTGGTTGGTCACCAGCAGCCCCACGGTCACCCCAATCAGTGACAGCGGCACGGTCAGCCAGATCACCGCCGGTTTCCTGAAGGAGTCGAACAGGAACACGGTGATGATGAACATAAACAGGTAGCCCATGGGCAGAGAGCCAAACAGCATGGACTGGGCGTCACCGGCAGACTCATACTCTCCCCCCCACTCCAGGCTGTAGCCGGGAGGCAGCGCCAGGGCTTCCACCTGAGGCTTGATGCGGCGGAACAGGGCATCGGCGGTCTCCTCACCCAGCACATTGTGATCCGCCAGCACAGTGATGGTGCGCTTGCGATTCTTACGCTGGATCAGCGACTCGGTCCACACCAGTTCGGTGTCCCGCACCACTTGTTGGATGGGCACATAGTTCTGCAGCGTCGGGCTCCACAACTTGAGGTTATCCAGGGTGGCGTAGTCATCCCGGTACTGCTGCTCCAGGCGGGTAACGATGGGCAGCATACGGGTGCCGTCCCGGTACATCCCCACCTCGGTGCCGCCGAAGGCCATCTTCAGGGTCTGGGCCACCGCATCGGTGCCGATGCCGAGACGACGGGCCTGGGATTCATCCATCACAGGCACCAGCTCCTTGGTCTGCTCCCGCCAATCATGGCGAATGCCCCGGGATCCCGGGTCCTGGGCCAGGATGTTCTCCACCTCGGCCGCCAGCTGACGCAGCACACGGGGGTCGGCACCTGAGATGCGCGCCTCAATCTTGGACTTGGGCGACGGACCGATCTCCATCAGCTTCAGCTGGAACTGAGCCTGAGGGAAACGCTCGGGCATCACCTCATCCAGGCGGTTGGCCAGTTCAAACATCTTCTCCTGGTCCGGGCTGCGAATGGCCAGCTGAGCATAAGAGGCGTAGCTGTTTTCCGGCGCGTAGGTCAGGGTAAAGCGGGGCATCCCCTGGCCAACGGTGGCGGCGACAAACTCGGTCTCCTTTTGCTCCAGCACATAGGCCTCAATCTCCTTGACCACCTGCTCGGTGCGACGGATGTCGGTGCCCTCGGGTAACCACAGGTCCAGGTAGAACATCGGCGTATTGGAGGGCGGGAAGAACGCCTGCTTGACGCTGCCGAAGCCGACAATGGCCCCCGCCAGCATCAGCACCATGGCCACCACTGTGGTCTTGCGATAGTTGAGGCACCAGTTCAGTAAGGCGCCGAACACCTTGAAGATGCCGCCTTGATAGGGGTCCTCACTGCTCTGCTCACCCTTGGGCGCGGATAACATCAGGTCCGCCAGGAAAGGTGTCAAAGTCAAGGCGGTTACCCAGCTCAGGAAAAGCGAGAACAGCAGGACATAAAACA
This sequence comes from Ferrimonas sp. YFM, assembly GCF_030296015.1. Taxonomy (NCBI): domain Bacteria; kingdom Pseudomonadati; phylum Pseudomonadota; class Gammaproteobacteria; order Alteromonadales; family Ferrimonadaceae; genus Ferrimonas; species Ferrimonas sp. YFM. The sequence goes on along the minus strand of NZ_AP027368.1, from coordinate 1,470,161 downwards.
GGGAGTTCATAAACTCGCCGGTGGCATCGGCGGAGAGGCCGATGGGGGCGAAGGCCACAATGGCGATCACCGTAGCACCGAGCAGAGGCCACTGGGACTGCTTGACGATGTCTTTACAGGCGTCAAGCTTGCTGCGGCCCCGTTGCAGCCCCACCAGGATCCCTTCCACCACCACGATGGCGTTGTCCACCAGCATCCCCAAGGCGATGATCAGCGCCCCCAGGGAGATACGCTGCAGCTCGATGCCGTCGTACTCCATCATGATGAAGGTGCCCAGCATGGTCAGCAGCAGCACGATGCCGATGATCAGGCCGCTGCGCAGCCCCATGGTGAACAGCAGAATGACAATAACGATGGCCACCGCTTCCGCCAGGCTGATCAGGAAACCGTTAACCGAACTCTCCACCTCCTGGGGTTGGTGATACAGGGGATGCAGTTCAATGCCCACGGGTCTGTCCTGCATCAGCTCCGCCATGCGCTGGTCGATGGCCTGGCCCACCTCCACCACGTTGACGCCATCGGAGAAGGCGATGCCTAGGCTCAGGGCCTGCTGACCGTTAAAGCGCAGCAGGTGATTCGGCACCTCCTGGAAGCCCCGGTGCAGGGTAGCCACATCACTCAGGCGCACCAGTTGGCCTGTATCCCGGCCGTGAATGATGGGATCCATGCTGGACCCCAGGGCGGTGGGACGCAGATACAGAGACTCGCCATTGATGGTCATCTTGCCGGCGTCCAGTACGGCATTCTGCTGGGTCAGCAGATTGATCACCTGGGCCATATCCAGGTTCAGGGCCGCCAGACGGGTCAGGGACAGCTCGATGAACGCCTGCTCCTGCTGCTCACCCGCGATATCGACCTTGCCCACGCCATCGATCAGCTCCAACTCCCGGCGCAGCATGTCCACATACTGCTTGAGGTCGTCGTACTGATAGCTGTTGCCGGTGACCAGATAGAGCACACCAAACACATCGCCAAAATCATCCACCACCTGGGGCGCATAGGCGCCTGAGGGCAGCTGAGGCCCGAGGTCATTCACCTTGCGGCGCAGCTCATCCCAGATCTGGGGCAGCTCATCGGGGCCATAGGTGGACTCCATCTCCACGGTGATCTGAGACAGCCCGGGGGCTGAGGTGGAGGTGATCTTCTTGACGTAGGGCAGCAGCCGGATCGCCTTCTCAATGGGATAGGTCAGCTCCTCCTCCACCTCCTCTGCGGTGGCACCTGGGTACATGGAGACCACCATCGCCTCTTTAATGGTAAAGGCGGGGTCCTCCAGGCGTCCCAGGTTCATGAAGGAGGAGCTGCCTCCCAGCGCTAGCAAAATCAGGAACATCCAGCTGATGACGCGGTGTTTGATTGTGTATTGTGCAATATTCATTATCTGTTTCAGTCCTTCTCGACCACTACCACGCGCTTACTCGGTCTCAGTCGAGACAATCCGGTGGTGACCACCCGGTCACCGCTGGAGATACCACCCACAACCAGGGCGCCCTCCTGCCCCATCTGCACCACCTCGACAGGCACGGGCTGAACACTCTCTCCCTGGAGCACCCACACCTGGAAACCGGGCTCGCTGCCTCTGGCCTGCAAGGCAGTAATGGGCAATCGATAGCCGCTGGTGGCGGGCAGTCCGGCCTGACGCAGGTCCAGATGCACCTCCACCGCCTGGCCAGGCAACAGCCCCAGGTCTGACCCGAAGGCCGCCAGTCGGGCGACGTAGCTGCCCCGCTGCTCATCCAGCTTCAGGGAGTGCTCCAGGTAGGTCATCTCCAGCTCACCCTCTTTGCCCAGCACAGACACCTTGGGTTGATAATCTGGATTGGGGATGAAGTTCACCGCGTGGCTGAGCAGGGTATCCGGAATGTCCATCTCCACATCGGTGCGGTCACTGCGATACAGGGTCATCACGGTTTCACCGGGGGAGGCGGTCTCATAGGCCTGCTTCTCCAAGGCGTCCACCACCCCATCAAAAGGCGCACGCAGCTCGGTGTAGGTGAGCATCGCCTCGGCGGATTTGAGGTTGACCCTGGCCAATCTGAGCTGAGCGGTCAGCTCATCAAACTCGGCCTGGGCCACCAGCCCCTTATCCAGCAGCACCGATGAGCGCTGCCACTGGCGTTGCAACAGCTCCTTTTGCGCCTTGGCGTCCTGCCACTGCTGCTGGGGAATGTCGTCATCCAGCCTGGCCAGGATCTGGCCCTTTTTCACCTCTTGTCCCGGCAGGACATTGAGGCTCTCCAGCTTGCCCTCGATGCGAAATGCCATGCGGGTCATCTCCGCCACCGACACCTGACCGTTGAACAGGCGCGCAGACACCTGCTCAGGTGCGCTGAGCAACTGGGTTTCCACCCTCTGCATGGCCGCGGGTTCGATCTTGCTGTCCTGAGAACAGCCGGAGATCAGGGCCAGCAGCGCAGAGGTCAGCGCCAATTTCTTAAAACTCATCATCTTAGATTCCTCGCTCCCGCTCCCAGACACGCACCTTCTGGCCCTGCATCAAGCGACTGGCACCGGCAGCCACAATGCGATCGCCCCGATTGAGGCCGGACACCACCTGCCCCTGTTCATCCAGTTCCACCTCCACTTCACTCAAGGTGTGAGTCTCGGGCTCGATGCGCCATACCACGGGGTTGTCTCCCTGGTACTTGACCACGGCCCCCTTGGGCAGGGAGATCGGCTGCATCTTCTGGTTGAGGGTGCTCAGCTCTACCCAGGCGTTCATGCCGGTCAGGGCATTGACCTTGGGAGGACGGGGAAGCGACAGGGTCACCCGGTAGCTGTTGGTGTCCGGGTCGGGCTGAGAAGCGAACTCCTTCACCTTGGCGCCCAGGTAGCGGCCGGGGCGGCCGGTGAAACTGACGGCGGCCGCCAGGGTGCCCGCGTCCAGCATCTCTGCACCATACTGCACCGGCAGGTTGAAACTGATGTCCACCTGATCGTTGTTTTCCAGCTGCATCATCATCTGATTGGCGGCCAGCACCTCACCGGCACGGGCATGGGTCAGGGCCACATAACCATCGAAGGGAGCACGCAAGCGGGTGTCGTTAAGATCGGTCTGAGCCTGGGCCAGACGGGCCCTGGCCACCTGAAGGTCGGTCTTGGAGCGATCAAACTGGTCCTCGCTGATCAGCTTGCGCTCAAACAGCTTGGCATCGCGCTCCGAGCGGATCGCCGCCAGGTCCAGCTCCGCCTGTCTGGCCTGAACCGCCAGTTCGTAGTCGGTGGGGTCCAGCTCCGCCAGCAACTGGCCCTGGCGAACGAACTGGCCCATGCGTACATAGAGACCGCGCAGCTCCCCGGAGATGCGGAACGCCATGGCGGCGTGCTGGGTGGCGGACACCTCCGCCGCGAAGGGAGTGACTTGATGTTGATTGCCCACAACCATCGCCTTCACCGGCTGTGCCGACTCCAGCTCCGTCTGGGATTGGGCAACGGCACTCCATGCCATTACAATGATCATCAACAGGATTTGCTTCGAGCGAGAGAGAAGTGTCGAAGTAACTGCAGTATTTAACATGGTGAACCACACATACGCTGATAAGAGTGGATTTACTATACGAGCGTATAGCCTATATACTACACGGGCGGATAGCAAGCTTGCTATACGCTTGTGTAGCAAATAAAGTCGCGCTAACTTGCGCATTTAGGCGTGGTTAATGAGTGAGGACCAATGACAGCAAAACGATCCGGAAGACAGAGTGCGACCTCGGCACAGCAGACCCGAAAGGCGATCCTATGTGCGGCCGCTGAGCTCTTTGTGGACAAGGGGTTTGATCGGGTGTCGGTGCGGGAGCTTGCCGACAAGGCTGGCGTCTCCCATGGCCTGATCCGCCACCACTTCGGCAGCAAGCAGCAGATCTGGGAGCAGATCTGCGATCTGGTGCTGGAAGACGTCACCATGCAGGTCAAGACCATCCTGGCCGAACTGGACCCCAAAGTGCCCGCCAACGAGCGCTACTTTTATCTGATCTCGCGCTTCCTGGCGACCCAGCTCCAGGATCCTCGTCCCATGCGGCTGATGGTGGATGCGGTACGGGACAACGAGATGCTGTTCAACTACTTCCAGGACGCACCTGCAGACATAGAGCACCTGATGGATTCTGAGCTTAGGGCGGTGCAGGCGCAGGGCTACCTTCAGGGGATGCACGTCAAGGAGATGAAATGGCTGATCTGCATGTTCAGCGATGCCCCCGCCACCCTGGCCCCCCTGCTGATGGACGTCTATGACACCGACCTCAATGACGCCAGGGTTCAGCACTGGATGCTGGCCTGCCGTCTGCTGGCCAACCCCCTGGGCATCCCCTTCGACCGGATCCCCACGCCTAAATCCCTAGACGAGGTGGCCTTGCCCTGGTGCCGCTGCATCACCGAAGGGATGAGCGAAGCCTAGGCCCCGCAATGCGGGGCCTGGGTTTAAGGACAACTCAGTCAAGGCTCTTCTTGAACCTCAGTGATGCCACCATCAATCCCAGCACGGTAAAGCCCGCCAGCCACAGGGAATCCGGCCACATGGCGCCCAGATCCGATCCCCGCAGCACCACCCCGCGAATCAGCCGCATAAAGTGGGTCGCCGGCAGCACCTCGGCGATCCACTGGGCCGCGTTGGGCATCGCCTCATAGGGGAACATGAAGCCCGACAGCAAGATGGAGGGCAAGAGCACAAACACCGTCATCTGCATCGCCTGCAACTGGGTGGTGGCGATGGTGGAGATCACCAGCCCCAGGGTCAGACTGGCGGAGATGAACAGCAGGGTGGCAAACAGCAGCTGGGACAGCTCACCGTTGATGGGCACCCCAAACACCGACACCCCCAGCCCCAGGATGATCGCCACCTGCAGCAGACCGATGAAGATGTAGGGGATGATCTTGGCCACCATCAGCTCCAGGGAGTGCACCGGGGTGGTGATCAGCAGCTCCAGATTGCCCCGCTCCCGCTCGCGGACAATGGCCGCAGAGGTAAAGAGGATCATGGTCATGGTCAGGATCACCCCCAACAGCCCGGGGACAATGTTCACCGCCGAACGCCGCGACGGGTTGTAGAACAGGGCCACCTCGAAGGTGTTGGGCTCCTTGGGCTTGGAGATGATGAGATCGCTGAGCGGCATGGTCTGCAGCTGCAGCAACGCCGAGCTGATCATGGTATCGGATCCGTCCACCAGCCATTGACCCAGGGTGCGCCCCTGAGCGGCCCTCTGAGTCAGATCATAGGGCAGCACCAGGGCGGCCCGTACCCGGCCGGCGGCGATCGCCTGCTCCGCTTCCACCACGGTGGCCAGCTTCTCGGTGACCTGAACCACCTGGGTGGCCTTCACCAACTCGGTCACCACCCGTCCCAGGGTCGCCTGGCTCTGATCCACTACGGCCACAGGGATATTGCGCACATCGGTATTGATGGCAAAGCCAAACAGCAGTAGCTGAATCAGGGGGATCATCACCACCATGCCGAAGGTGATGCGGTCACGGGAGAGTTGACGCAGCTCCTTGAAGACGATGGCCAGAATGCGATTAACACTGTTCACTGGCGTCCCTCCCCGGTGCAGGTGACAAACACATCTTCCAGACTGGGCCGGGCCAGAGTCAGCTCGGCTGCGGCCAATTCAGGAAACTGCTGGCGCAACCAGCCTATGGGCTCTGAGACAGAGCGGTCCACCAGTACCCTCAGGCGAATGCCCAGCTGGGCCGCGGAGCGGATCTCATCCAGAGGCAGCAGTTTCTCCTTGAGCCGGCGCAGTTCCGGCGCTTCCACCTCCACCACACTCACCCCCATCTCCTGCATCAGGGTTTCCGGGGCACCGTCGGCGCGCACCACGCCCGCTTCCATGATTGCCAGAGCATGGCAGCGCTCCGCTTCATCCATGTAATGGGTGGTCACCAGTATGGTGGTGCCGGCGTCGGAGAGATCAAACAGTTGCTCCCAGAATTCCCGGCGGTTCTCCGGATCCACCGCCGAGGTGGGTTCATCCAGGAACAGCAGATCCGGCTTATGCATGGTGGCCGCCGCCAGTCCCAACCGCTGTTTCTGGCCGCCGCTCATGCCACCGGCCCTCTGGTTGATCAGTCGGGTCAGGCCATAGGTTGTCAGTTGCTCCTCTATGCGTTGATGGAGTTCGGCCCGCCCCATGCCATAGATCTGACCGATGAACTCCAGGTTCTCCTTCACCGTCAGGTCGTCGTAGAGAGAGAACTTCTGCGTCATGTAGCCGATGCGCAGACGCAGCTCCTCCGCCTGGCGGGGGATCTCCAGGCCAAGGACGGAGACGCTGCCCTCACTGGGTTGCAACAGGCCAGTCAACATACGGATGGTGGTGGACTTGCCACAGCCGTTCGGCCCCAAAAAGCCGTAGATGCTGCCCTTGGGCACCTTGAGGTTGAGTCCATCCACCGCCTTAAAGTCACCGAACCGCCTCACCAGGCCGCTGGCTTCAATGGCGAAGTCACTCATGGGGCATCTCCACCTGGGCGGGCACCCCGGAGGGCAGCTTGATGGCGGACTCCGGCAGCAGCACTTCCGCCAGGTAGACCAGCCGGGCCCTGTCCTGCTCATTCAGGGCATAGTAGGGGGTAAAGGAGGGTTCAGTGGCGATCCAGCGCAGCTTGCCTTCGAAGCTGGACTGCACCCCGTCCACATGCACGGTCAGGGTCATCCCCGGTTCCATGGCCACCCGGTAGGGCTCTGGCACATAGACCCGGGCAAAGGGGGCCATCTCCGCCTGAATGGCGGCGACGATGCCACTCATGGGCACCCGCTCACCTACGTTATAGGGCAGGCTGTCCAGGATGCCGTCCCGGGTGGCCACTACGGTCAGATCACTGAGGATCTGCTCCTGCAGTGCCTGCTCCGCCTGGGCCGCTTCCAGGGAAGCCTGAGCCTGGGTGATGTCCTCCACCCGGCTGCCGCGAGTCAGCTTGGCCAGCTGCTCGCTGGCCGACTCGCGCTCGGCGGTGGCCGCATCCCGGTTGGCCCGGGCACTGTCCAGCTCAGCCTGACTGGCGAGCTTGCGCTCAACCAGGGTAACGGCGCGCTGATAGTTGGCCTGGGCCTCCACCAGGGTCGCCTCCACCCGGTGCAGATTGGCCTGGGCCGCGGCGATGTCTTCGGGGCGCTCACCATTGGTCAGCCTGAGCAGGTAGGCGTTGGCCTTGGCCACCTCTGCACGAGCCCGGGCGACGATCGCTTTCTGCTGAGTGTCGTCCAGCACCACTAGGACATCCCCCTGGCGGACAGGACTGCCTTCGGCGATGGGAGTACTGCGCACAATCTGATTGGCGGTGGCGGTGAGGATCACCCGATCCCGCTCCAGGGTACCCAGTGCCTGTGAGGCACCGTCACCACTGCAGGCGGTGAGCAGGGGAAGAGAAAGGAAGAGGGAGAACAAGGCTCTCATCTGTGGGTCACTCCATAATCTGTGAATGACGACAGTCTAGGCCCCGGGCATTAATTCACCAGAGGATTAATTCCCACTTTGAGCCCAAATTGATGAATAAGCAAGCTGGAACAATTTGAGTATAAAGAGAAAAGCCGCAATGGACTGGAGGGTGCGTCGAAGGGGGAGCGGCAAACGCAAAGGTGGGCCCTGATACAGACCGGGGATCGCCCCTCAATCTTTCAAAGACACCACCAAAGCTGAACGCCCGTCACAAAAAAAACCATGCCGAGACAGGGGTCACCCCCAAATTAAGCGAGAAAGGGTGATCCCTTGACCAGAGCGCCCCGTACAAGGGGGTGATGTTCTGTTGTTCACGACAACCCGTCTTTGCGGCCTCCCGGCCGTTTTTTTTTTGCTTGTTAGTCAGGTTAACCCATTGCTAGGCTTAAAGTTCATTCCAAACCGGGGCCTGCATCATGCTCAATTTTCGGTTGCTCCTCCTCTGCCTTCTCCTGGGCGGGTGTGCCACCTCTCTGCCTCAGGTGGAGCAGCAGTCCAGTCACAGCCTGCCGGCGCCGGACCACAGTCCCCTGCATCAGGCCTTCGCCCCCCTGGTGAATGAGCAGTCCGGTCTCAGCGGTGTCTACCCCATCTCAGATGGCCGCGAAGCGCTGATCATTCGAGTGCTGGCCGCCAGCCAGGCGGTCAGCAGCATCGACCTGCAGACCTACATATATCGAGGCGACGATACCGGTCGCGCCCTGCTCTGGAGCCTGTGGCAGGCGGCGGAGCGCGGCGTCCGGGTGAGGCTGCTTCTGGACGACATGCAGAGCGGCAAGGATGACGCCCTCTCCCGCCTCAACCAGCACCCCAATATTCAGGTTCGCCTGTTTAATCCCTTTACCAACAGACGCTGGCGCTCGCCGGAGATGCTCGGCAGTTTCGATCGTACCAACCGACGCATGCACAACAAGTCCATGGTGGTGGACCACACCCTGGCGGTCACCGGTGGCCGTAACATCGGCGACGAGTATTTTGCCGCCAACCAGCAGGTCAGTTTTGGCGACTTCGACGTGATGCTGCTGGGGCCGGCGGTCAATGAAACCGCCACCCAGTTCGACCTCTACTGGAACAGCGGCTATGCCATCGGGGTGGAGCATCTTATCCCGGAGCAGGAGGCCATACCCACAGAGCAGATCACCCGGGAGTTCGCCGAGGTCATCGAGCGGGATCAGGCCCGGCAGCAGGCCTACATCGACTCCCTGCGTGATACGCCTCTGGTGCGCCACCTGACCGATAAAACCCTGCCTCTCTACTGGGGCGAGATCCATGTGGTGGCCGACGCGCCGGAAAAGGCCGCGGTCCAGGAGCAGACCCCTACCCTGATGGTGGATGCCCTGGCCTACTACTTCGACACCACCGAGCACGACCTGCTGCTGGTCTCCCCCTACTTCGTCCCTGGCGAAGCCGGGGTCGAGGGTCTGGCAGAGCTGGTGAAACAAGGGGTTAGAGTCAGGGTGCTGACCAACTCCCTGGCCGCCACCGATGTGGTTGCGGTGCATTCGGGATACAAAGGGTATCGCCGGGCTATGCTGGAGGCCGGGGTGGAACTGTGGGAAACCAAGCGCCTGCCGGGGCTGGAACCCGGCGCCTGGAACGCCTCCTCCCAGGCCAGCCTGCACGCCAAAACCATGGTGTTCGATGGCGAGATCCTGTTTGTCGGCTCCTTTAACCTCGATCCCCGCTCTGCCCAGATCAACACCGAGATGGGGGTGTTCATTCACTCCGAAGAGCTGGCCGGTGCGGTCAGGGACGGGCTGGGAGACGCATTGGGGCAGGTCGCCTACAAACTGTCACTGGAGCAGGGGGAACTCAGGTGGCATGACATGGAGACCGGCGCCATCTTGGAGGGTGAGCCCGATGCGGGTTTCTGGCGACGTTTTGGTGCCTGGTTCCTACAGTGGCTGCCCATAGAGGATCAGCTCTGAGCCACAAAAAAGGGCCGGCGGTGCCGGCCCCTCTCACGGGTTAACGGTTCTTTTTGCCCTTACCGGGCTTATCATTGCCGCCACCACCGGTATCCCCGCCACCTGAACCACCAGTGCAGCTGGACAGAGCCATATGGGCATCATAGGCACGAACCAGTCCGTGGCCATAGGCATCATCACGACCGGCCGCCCCCAGGTCTTCGGCGGTGCTGGTCAGGGCAGAGCGAACCTCGGCGTTGCTGCAAGTCGGGTTGTTGCTCCACACCAGTGCCGCGACCCCCACAACGTGTGGCGTGGCCATTGAGGTGCCATCGAAGTAGGCATAATGGTCGGTGGAAACCGCCAAGTTGGCAGTGCCCAGGCTGGCCATCAGCGCCGCGCCGTCGCTGTCGCTGATCCCCACTGATGGAATGTTGGTGGCAGCCTCACCCAACGTGCCGTAAAGCATGCCCGGTTCGTTGTTGTAGATCACCGCACCGATGCCGCCATTGCTTTCGCAGTTGAGCACCTTGTCGGCAAAGCTGACGTTGCCACGGGCGATCAGGCAGACTTTACCGGAGGCGGCGCAACTGGCCTCACCAGTACCACAGTCCACCAAGTCCCCGGATACCGACTTAATGGGCGAGCCGTCCATCATGGCAGAAGCGATGGCGCTGCCATCAACGGTCAGATCCGATATGCCGGCGCTGTTCATGGGCACGGTAGAGAGCACCCCCACACCAGGACCGGAGAGCTCCACCTGATTAGTCTGCTGGGAGAAATCTGCCACCACCTTATTCTCATCGATGGCAGCCACAGAGACTACGGAGTCATAGGACGCCGGATAGGAGTGACGGGTGTTACCATCGTTACCCGCGGCAGCAATGCTCAGAATGCCTTCGGCAAACGCCTGATCGAAGGCGCGCATCTCGGTGCGGTTGGAGCGCGAGCCGCCCAGGCTCATGTTGATCACCATGCGGTCCAGCTGACGGTCCACCTGAGCCGCCTTACAGGCATCCAGGGCCGCCACCAGGCCGGAGGAGTAGGCCCAGCCATCGGCACCAAACACCTTGATGATGTGCAGGTTCAGGTTGCTGTTGGGCAACACCCCAACCACGCCCACAGTGTTGGCGACACCGGCGATGGTGCCGGCCACGTGGGTGCCATGGCTGTTCTCATCTGTGTTCCAGCTGCCAGTGCCAGGGTCATTGGTGCCCTGGACCGCGCCATTATGGTTGAGATCTTCATGGCCTCCGTCATAACCGGAGTCGATGATGCACACCAGGGTATTGGAGGCGGCAGAGTCGGACAGCATGTCCGCTTGCACCATAGGGATGCCATAAGGGACGGTTTGGGACATCATGTACCGCTTAACATCCGCTTCCAGGTACTCAACATTGGGATTGTTCTGCAGTCCCTTCAATGCCTGTGCCGGCAGGCTGACGGACATGGCGTTGTGATTGGCGAGCATACGCTCGACCTTGCCCTTGCCCTGGGCCACGCTGGCCGCCACGCCTTGCCCCTTACCCGCCTTGAATTTCACTATATAGCGTTCCATCTCAGCCGCATGGCCAAGGTTCACCAGGCCAAGAGCCGCTAGCGTAGTGGCAGTCAGGGCACTTTTCTTTATCAGAGTCATAGGTTCTACCCATTGATAGTTATGATTATTACTTCCTTCAGGCCACGACCTCACACTGTGACAAAGAGCAACCTAGGCCGCCATTTCTGGTGTGTAAAGGCCAAATGATTGTCGCTTTCAGGCCGATGCATCATCACAGACCGAATCCAACGAACAATTCGCCACGCTTTAGCAAATTGAAAGGCATAATCTCCAGCAAAAACCAAAAACAGCATCGATTTTGGTTTTTTTCATCGGCCTACCGCTCGATTTCCAGTGTGATTTGCCAGAAAACCTTTCATACCAACACTTTGCAACATTTCATTAACCTGGCCAGACCAGAACCTTTTTTTCTTACCAATCAGAGAAGAGTGAAAAAACTCTTTTGAAGGGGATCACGGAAACACCAGAGTCACATTCGGCGATCCAAGCCACACTCTGGCCGAGTTCTGAGAGCCGACTCGGATTCATTTCAACTCAGCTCTAATTCCATCTGCCATCTCAGTAAAATAGTTCGCTCAGGGCTCCATCGATGAGAACAGTTTCTCTATAACGCCATCACGGCACGAAGACAGGCATCACCGTAACCTTCATCTCACACACACTCTCGACTTTGGAGAAATCATGTCGAACAGACGTTCATTCCTGCGACTCGGTGCCGGCCTGGCCGCCGGTGGCCTGGCAGCAGGCCTGCCCGCGGTGGCAACCGCTGCCCCCGCCACCAGATGGGATGAAGAGGTTGATGTACTGGTGATCGGTTCCGGCTTCGCCGGCCTCTCCAGCGCACTGAATGCCAAACGTCAGGGTCTGGGCAAGGTCCTGGTCCTGGAAAAGATGCAGGTGATTGGCGGCAACTCCGCCATCAATGGCGGCTGGTTCGCCGTCCCAAAGAACCCGATCCAGCTGGCTCAGGGCATCCAAGATGACAGCCCGGCCGAGCTGGTAAAGGACCAGATGATCTCCGGCCGCGGCATGGCCGATGAGGCGATGCTGACTCAGATCGCCGAACACGCTCTGGGCGCCTACCACATGTGCGTCGATGCCGGGGTCGAGTTCCGTAAGAACTTCAACATCCAGGTGGGCGGCCATAACAAGGCCCGTGCCATCCGCACCAAGCACGGCACTGGCGGTGACATCACCACCAAGCTGTATGAAGCGGGTAAACAAGAGGGCGTGGAGTATCGCCTGCAGCACTACATCGAAGACTTCATCCTCAACAGCGAAGGAGAGGTCGAAGGTGTGGTGGTGCGCCGCGGCTATCGCTTCCCCGACCAGAAAACCGGTTCCCTGGTTCGCATCAAGGCCAATAAGGCGGTGATCTGCGCCTCCGGCGGCTTCACCCGCAACATGGCGCTGCGCGCCGCCGTGGACCCATCTCTGGATCCCACCCTGGACGGCACCAACCACCTGGGCGCCACCGGCGAAGTGATGCTGGCCGCCATGGCCCACGGTGCCCTGCCGGTGCACCTCAACATGATCCAGACCGGTCACTGGGGCTCTCCCGATGAGGGCGGTTTCGGCTGGTCCAACGCCCTGCTCTCCATCGGCTGGCACGAGGGGATCTCCGTCAGCGTACTCAGCGGCAAACGCTACATGAACGAGCGCGCCGATCGCCTGACCTGCTCCACCGCCATCATGAAAAACCGCCATCAGGACGGCACCCCTGCCTACCCGCTGGTGCTGTTCAACTACAACGACCACCCCGACGATGACCGTGTGGTCCGCGCCCTGCGCGACGAGATGGCCTGGAAGGTCGACAGCCTGGAACAGCTGGCCGAGAAGTTCAACGTCCCTCTGGCCGAGCTGAAGCAGACCCTGGCTCAGTGGAACGCCCAGGTAACCAAGCGCACCGACCCCGACTTCGGTCGCAAGATGGACACCGCCGTCAAGCTCAAGCCCCCCTTCGTGGTCAGCCGCATCTGGCCCAAGGTGCACTACTGCATGGGCGGACTGAAAACCGACATGGGTGGCCGGGTGCTGGATTGCCGCACCATGCAGCCCATCAAAAAGCTGTACGGTGCCGGAGAGGTAACCGGTGGGGTACATGGCCACGCGCGCCTGAGCTCCACCTCCTGCCTGGAGTGCCTGACCATGGGCATGATCGTGCCCAAGACCATCAAAGCGGACGCCTGAGGAGAACGCCATGAAACGAGTACTGATCTCCCTGGGACTGATGCTGGCCCTGTGCAATACCGCCCAGGCCGGTGATCTGGTCAAGGTGAAGGGGGCCACCAAAGGCCGCACCAACCACCAGTTTATCTACGAAGAGGGCTGCAAAACCTGCCATCAAGGCTCCGCCCGCAAATACGTGGACGACAGCGCCTGCATCGACTGCCACGGCAACATCAACGACATCGAGGTGACCCGTGAACTGGTGCTCGAGGAAGCCAACCCTCACAAGAGCATCCACTTCAACCAGGGCGCCAGCTGCCTGGCCTGTCACGCCGAACACCAGACCAAGGCTCCGGTCTGCTCCGAGTGCCACCGCACCTGGTTCGACGAGATGTAACCCATTTGGCGGCGGGCAAAGCGCCTGCCGCCTCAAACACAACAATATATATAGGAAGAGAATGATGAAGAAACTCGCACTGATCCTCGGCGCCCTGTGCTCCGGTTCCGTTATGGCCAACGCCCACCTGGAACACGCCCAGCTGCCCTACCAGCAGGCGACCGCCATCCCATATGATTCCACCCCCTACTCTCCCCAGGCCACCATGCCTGAGCAGTGCCGCGACCCTCTGGTTGAGCAGTACATCGCCGACTGGGAAGCGGGCCGTGTGGATTTCAACACCATCAAGTCCAACGACTCCATAGCCAAAGACCAGCGTTTCTGTAAGACCATGGACGACGACGGCAACATCATGGAAGCAGAAGACTGCAAACTGGAAAACGCTCCGGTTGGCTACCTGTGGAAGGAGCTGTCCGACGCCCCTGTGGTAATCGGCATCACCAATGGCGGCAAGTCTGATCACGCCCCCCACTTCCACGGTCAGCCTGAGTGCTACTACGCCGTTTCCGGCCGCGCCCGTACCCTGGCGGACGGCCAGTACAAGTGGATGGAGAAGGGCATGTACTTCTACATCCCAGGCAACACCATCCACAACACCCCCATCACCGAAGAGGAAGGCTTCGGCGTGATGTACTGGTACCCCCAAAACGCCCACTTCGATGGCTTCAAGTACTACTGGCGTAAAGACGTGAAGAACCTGCGGGTTGCCGAAGAGGCCTTCGACCGGGTTGACGCCCTGCGTAAGGCCGCCATGGACCTAGGCCCCTACGGCACCAACCAAGACAAGTTCGAAAAATAAAAAACGACGTATCAGATTTTTGAGCCGGCCTTGCCGGCTCGGATTAAGGCAGTGAATACAATGAAACACGCAACCAAGCTTTCCCTGGTGGCAGGCGCCATCTTCGCCCTGCTCAACCCTGTGGCCCAGGCCCAGGAAGACGGCATCAGCGTCGGCGGTGCCGTACGGGTGAACTACGGCCTGAAGTTCTACAGCGACAGCTCCAAGGACAAGGCCGGTGACCTGACCTTCGACATGGCCGCCATCAAGTTCAACGGCAAGCACGGCGACTGGGGCCTCTCCTCCGAATACCGCTTCACCTCAGGCACCCACTACATCAAGTACGGCTACGGCTACTACGACGCCACCCCGGAATGGCAGATCCAGTTCGGCATCAACAAGGTGCCCTTCGGTAACCGCGACTTCATCTCCAACAGCTGGTGGTTCGGTATCCCCTACTACCTGGGCTTCGAGGATGACCATGATGTGGGCATCAAGGCCACCTTCGACAACGGCGAGTGGCACACCGACCTGGGCTTCTACAAGAACCCTGAGTACGGCGCATCCGAGAACAAGCGCTACGCCACCGACCTGTACACCGGCACCATCAACGGCACCGAGTACTACAACGAAGAGACCAACCAGCTGAACCTGCGCCAGACCTACACCCTGGAGCACGACGGCGGCAGCACCACCATAGGTGGTTCGGTGCAGTGGGGTCAGATCTACAACAGCAAGACCGAAGACAATGGCGACCGCTACGCCATCGCCGCTCACCTGGACTCCAGCTTCAACGGGTGGAACATCCAGCTGCAGGCGATGCAGTATGAGTACGATGCCAAAAACCAGGAGGGCGTAGATCCCAACAAGATCGGCGTTTCCGTGGTGAGCTGGCAGTACGAGATCGCCGCCAAGGGCCAGGCCTACAACTTCAACATCGCCAAAACCATTGCCACCGACTGGGGCAGCGTGAAGATCTACAACGATTTCGGCGTGATGACCCCTGACACCGACGACGACAGCTATGACAACAGCTACCAGAACGTCACCGGTGCAGCCATCGCCGCCGGTCCTCTTTACATCATGGCGGATTTCGTTATGGGCAAGAACATGACCTTCTCCACCGAGATGGATGACCACGTTGGCCTCAAGGAAGCAGGCGACGGCTGGGATCAGCGCATCAACATCAACTTCGGCTACTACTTCTAAGGCTGAAGTAACACTCAACTCCTGACACACGCCAAGGCTCCCGCAAGGGAGCCTTTTTTATTTCCCCCCATATAAAGGAAATGCTCCCCGGAGGGAGCCCACTCATCTGTGCCACTGAACTCAGCCGCCCAGCTTCTCCTGCATCGCCATGCAGCGGGCACAGCTGTTGAAGTCACGGCGATTGGCCTGGTAGTACATGTGCACCCGAACCCCCACCCGCTCAAACAGCGCCAGGGTCAGAGGCTCACGCCAGCCGTAGGGTTTAAACACATTCTGCAGCTGCCGGAACAGAGTCTGGCGCTTCTCCTGCAGGAACTCTTTGCCAATGAGGCGGCACTCATAGGCGGACAGGGCACCGCTCAGGTAGAAGGTGATCGCCTGGGCCAGCTCCCTCACCTCGTCGTCAGACGCCACCAACTCCCCCTCGGTTACCGCCTGCTTCAGGTATCCGGTGATCCTCTCCCAATAGAGGTTAATGCGATTCTCAAACGCCTTGGCCTTGTCGGCACTGGCCAGGCGCCACACCCGGCTGTTGACCGCCACCTGACGAACCAGATTGAAGCTTGGAGAGAAATAGGTGGCCTCGAAGGTAAAGATAATCGGCAGCAGAACCCGCTCTATGGCGGACATGCCCGGATGCAGGGCTTCGAAATCATCGAAGTGGTTGCAGGTGGCATTGCGCATGAAGCAGCACACCAGCAGGTCTTCCTTGCTCTCAAACAGCTTATAGAAGGTGGAGTTGGCGATCTCCGCCTCCTTGGCGACCTGAGAGAGCTTAAATGAGATCAACCCCTGCTGATCGATCATCCCCTCGGTCACATCGAGGACGGCCTGACATTTCACCCTGAGGGCATCGGTATGGGGACAGCGCATTGGCATTTGACCTGTAAAGCAGAAACCCAAAGGGGTATTTTACTTAAGGTCAATCAAACTCTCCGGGCACCCATCACATCTGCATTCCCCCCTTGGAACCAGCTTTCCAGAATCACGATCCGCTCACAGAGCGGGCCGCCAATGGGCGTTGAATCAATAACTCAAACAGAATCACCCCATAACAGGCCGCCTGTATGGTCCACCAGGCGGTCACCGACACGGGAATGGAGAGCACCAAAGCCAGGGTCACAGGTCCATGCACCGGAAGTTGCCACCACAGCGAGGCCGAGTTTTGGGTCAACGGGTGGTTGAGCCCTCGAGTGGTGGCCCAAAGCACAGGCAACCTGGCCAGCAGACACAGGCCAATGGCTGCCAGCATCACCCAGTAGCGTTCGGTAAACATGGAGAGGGTCAAGGAGAACCCCAGAATCAACACCAGAAGATCCGCCCCCAGGCGTGCTCCCTCTTCGATGCTTTGACTCCCGCCCCTGGCCAGTTGTGGCCGACTCAACAGCACCAGCAACAGACACACCGCCGCACCCGGCAGGCCCAGGGCCCACTCGGCCCCCCAAAAACTCAGGTAGGCCAAAGGCAGAGTCAGCCCGGGGTTCCACCTGATCAACGGACGGACAATATAGGAGAGCAACCAGGCCAGCAGCAACGAGCTCACCAGGAGCCGGGTAAAGGTCAGGGCAAACTCTGCAATACGAAGCTCTTCCAGTGACCCGGCCTTGATCAGAACCATCAACCCGACCAGGGCAAAGAACTCGACCCAGATCCCTTCTCCCTCGAGCAGTACCAGCAGAGAGCGCTGTCGCTGCACCAGCTGGCTGCTCCAACTGGGATCGGACGCAGCCAGCAAAAGTGCGGCAATCAGGGCCGAGATCAATGGAAAGCCGGGATGGTCGATCAGCACAAAGAGCCCCAGGCTCACCACTGCCAGGGTCAGCAGAAACACCAGAGTGGCGGGAACCACCACCCATGGCCAAAGCAAACGCAGCCGCCGGCGGGAGATCATCTGGGCCGCATGCACCAGCAACCAGGGCAATATCAGGTAGTAGATGGTTTGGGTCAGCCCGGTCGCGGTGATGCCTGTCTGCCACTGGAATGTACTGACAAGTTGACCCACAAGTAAGCCAACTGTTAACAAGATGATATGCCTGGCCATCAACCCGACGTTTCGAAGTGCCGTCACCAGAGTCACGGCGGCCATGATCAGTAGCCAGTTTCCCTGCAAAATCCACCTCAGATTCGTAGGAGCTTGATTTACCAAAGCTTAGTATGGACCACCGAGAGCACTTTGTGATCTGGCGCAAGATGAGTTGTGCAAAAACTAAACATGACGAGGTTTTGTAATTAATATTCAGTAATAGCGCCGTAATTCGGCAATAACCCGATTTATCTAGTTATTTTCCTACATTTTAAGGCGGTCCTTACCGAATATTTTCCCCTCCAACCAAAAATCCCCCGAAATCGATTTTGCAACAAAGTTAGCCGCCTTATTCACTTTTATGATTAATGTTCATTTATATATTCCAAAAGCACCCATTATGACCCTTTAGTGACTCTAAGCTTGCAACACCACCCTAACGCCACACGAAGCCATCCCTTTGATTTTATTGGATTTTTATCGATTGTAAAAAAATGGTTATAAAAACAGCTTTTTTATTGTGATCAAGATCACAGTCAAAAATCCCGCATCAAGTGCGCAGATCACACTTTCCTACCATTTGGGACGAGAAACTCATTCCCGATTGCTACTAAAATGTGAAGTTCATCGATATTGACTTGGATCAATTTTCTGAGGTGCTTTCCGCTATTGAATACGCTACCAATTACTATCGTTCAACCAAGCATGATTCAAATTTGGTTGACTATAGTGAAACTGAAACAAAGTAATCATTCCTCAATAGAAGGGAAAACGGCGTGAATCTCATACAGACCATCGCAACGCTCACACCGATTATTTCGGTACTCGTATTCTTGGTGCTCTTGCGCTTGCCTGCTTCCAAGGCAATGCCAATCTCCGCAGTATTAACCGGTTTGGCCGCTGCCTTCATCTGGCAGATGGATACCGCAATCCTAAGCGCATCCGTCGTCCAGGGTATGTTGGACGCCATTACCCCTCTGACCATCATCTTCGGCGCAATTTTCCTGCTGAAGACGCTGGCCGCCTCCGGTGCCATGGATACCATCCGTGCGGGCTTCACTAACATTAGTGCTGACGCCCGTGTTCAGGTCATCATCATCTGCTGGCTGTTCGGTTCCTTCATCGAAGGTTCCGCCGGTTTCGGTACCCCTGCTGCTATCGGCGCTCCTCTGCTGGTACTGCTGGGCATTCCGCCTCTGGCCGCGGCCTGTGTGGCTCTGATTGCTGACTCCACCTCCGTATCCTTCGGCGCCATCGGCCTGCCCGTACTCTTCGGTATGGACAAGGGTCTGGACGCTGGCGGCGTATCCATGGCTGCCGAGCAGATTGCTGCCCTGGGCGCTACCGCCGGCTTCGCTGACTACGCTCAGCTGATTGCCAAGCACATGATCACCATCGACCTGTTCACCGGTACTCTGGTACCCCTGACCATGGTTGCTGTGCTGACTGGCTTCTTCGGCCGTAAGAAGTCCTTCGCCGAAGGTCTGCAAATCTGGAAGTTCGCCCTGTTCGCCGGTCTGGCGTTCACCGTACCTGCCTGGCTGATCAACTTCTTCGCCGGTCCAGAGTTCCCATCTGTAATTGGTGCCCTGGTTGGTATGGCCATCGTGATTCCTGCTGCGAAGAAAGGCTTCCTGCTGCCTGCACAGCCTTGGAATGACTTCGCCGAGAACGACGGTAAAGCCGCTCCTGCTAACGCCGGTCAGCCTCAGTCTGCTGGTGCTGCTGCTGCCAAGCCTCAGTTCTCTCAGCTGGCTGCCTGGACCCCTTACCTGGTCATGGCCGGTCTGCTGGTTCTGTCTCGCGTAGTTGCTCCTCTGAAGAGCTTCCTGCTGAGCTTCAACCTGAGCTTCCCCAACCTGCTGGGTACTGAGCTGGGTTCCGGCTTCAAGACTCTGTACGCTCCTGGCGCCTTCTTCGTCGCCGTGTGTATCCTGGGCTTCTTCATCTTCAAGATGAAGCCTAAGGCCTTCACTGGTGCGTTCACTGACTCTTGCAAGTCCATGATCCCCACCATCATCTCCCTGGGTGCTTCCGTACCTATGGTGAAGATCTTCCTGAACTCTGGCGCCAACGACGCTGGCCTGATGTCCATGCCTAAGGCACTGGCTGACATGCTGGCTAACTCCATGGGCGCCGTGTGGGAGTGGACTGCTCCGGTAGTTGGTATCTTCGGTGCCTTCCTGTCCGGTTCCGCAACCTTCTCCAACATGATGTTCTCCGGCCTGCAGTACTCTGTAGCCGACAACCTGGGCATGAACCACGCCCTGGTACTGGCCCTGCAGGGTATCGGTGCTAACGCCGGTAACATGATGTGTGTAATGAACGTTGTTGCTGCTGCTACCGTAGTAGGCATGGCGGGTCGTGAGTCTGAGATTATTCGTAAGACCATGCCTGTTGCCCTGGCCTACGCCATGGTTGCCGGTACCATCGCCTTCTTCTGGGGTGGCTACTAATAGCTCCTAGAAGTTGGTAAAAAAAGCCGGGCCTAAGGGTCCGGCTTTTTTATTTCCGCAACAATTTACCTGCCACTCACTCCGATAACTCTGCTCTGCCTTCTTTGGAATTTCTCCATATTTATCCGCCCTGACTTGAACATATTCGCTCTCTTGCCAAGGACAGCGCTGAAAATAGCCGACCCTTGTTGCTCGACATAATCCAAGCCTCACAAGCCCGAACACCGCTTTGTGCACAAAACCAAAACAACAGACTCTCCCCACCCCAATGCGCCAACCCCAAAAACCTGGATGAGTGGCATTCGCATTTCGATGGGATCACGCCAGTTGTCTGGTTGACTCATCGGGGCGGCCTCCCTCTTAACGGCTTAACCGAACCCACAATCAGGGTAAACCTTAACCAGGGAGACAGACCCATTTCGAGGAGTGAGGCTACCCCGGCGGCCATGGGCAACGCACATCGATATTGGCCGCGTTCCCCGGGGAGAAGCTGGTAAGCACCTCCCACCCCAAGACAAGCCTAAGCCACTATTAAGCCTGGGAAAATCAACCATGAAAACGCTGCTTTATTAGACAGGCGGGCGACATGCATCCGGCAGAACCAGGGTCGCCAAGGTGAGTGTCAAAGCCACTTTGACCCTGGCAAAACGCTGTGCAACGACAGCGCCAATTGCAGATAATATCGGACCGTTACCCTGGCTTAAATGTTGATCAGTTCGAACCCTTGCCACCCTGCCCGACCAGCCCCTGTAACCGTGAGACTTCCATCCCGAAGGCCACAAGAAGAATAAGTGATCTTTCTTCACTTAATTTGTTCACTTGCACAAAAATGGCGGTTATTTTTGACTCTATATTCAGTCATCCGCCCAAAGACCCTCAGTTCGCTTATGGCATAATATTTATACTGAATGAATGTGATCCAGGTGCGGCCTTTACCGGGAGAAATGGATATTTGTTCAAATATTCAAGTCCCTTGGTACAAAATATAAGGGTATATAAAAGTGCTAACTGCTAACTATAGTGAAGTGGCTAACAAACTTAGCCAGATTCTTGATGCTAATCGCGTCCATACCGACAACCTACGCCGAGTCGCTTGGGGTACCGACGCCTCCTTCTACCAAAAGCGTCCACAGATTGTGGTACACCCCAAGACCGAAGCTGAAGTCTCCGCTTCACTGGCAGAGTGTCATGCCAACAAAACTCCCGTTACCTTCCGTGCCGCTGGTACCGCCCTGTGTGGTCAGGCGATCTCCGACTCCATCCTGATGGTAGCCGGTGGTGACTGGGACAAGTACGAGGTTCTGGACGGCGGTGAGCGTATCCGTCTGCAGGCCGGCGTAATCGGCTCCAAGGTTAACCAGGTTCTGAACCCTCTGGGCTGGAAGTTTGGTCCTGATCCAGCCACCATCGCCTCTGCCATGGTTGCCGGTATTGTGTCCAACAACGCCTCCGGCATGAACTGCGGTACCCACGCCAACTCCTACCAGCTGATCGACTCCGCCCGTATCGTCATGGCCGACGGTTTCGTTCTGGACACCGCCAGCGAAGCCAGCCGCAAAGAGTTCACCGCCAAGTACCCTGAAGTGATCAAGGGTATCGAAGCGATTCGCGATGAGATCATGGCTGACCAGGAAGTGGTTGACCGTATCAATCGTAAGTACTCCATTAAGAACGTAACCGGTTACGGCATGAACTCCTTCGTGGACTTCTCCGACCCGTTCGACATCATCCTGCACCTGATGGTGGGTTCTGAAGGTACTCTGGGCTTCCTGTCCGAGATGACCATGAAGAGCGTGCCAAAGGCGACTCACTCTGCGTCCGCCATGGTGTACTTCGACTCTCTGCGCGGCGCCTGTGAAGCGATCGTTGAACTGCGTAAAGACGCCTTCGACGAGACCAACGCCGCCGAGCTGCTGGACAACTTCGCCCTGAAGGCGGTAGCTGCGTCCAAGTACCAGACCCCAGACTTCCTGGCCGACATCCATAAGGATGTGACTGCGGTACTGTTCGAAACCTTCGGCATGAGCCAGGAAGAGATCGACCGCAACACCGCCAAGATGAACGCCATCATGGAGAAGCACGGTCTGTACCGTCCTGTTGAGTTCACTCAGAACGGCTCCGAAATTGCCAACATGTGGGCCATCCGTAAGGCGGTATTCCCTCTGGCTGGCTCCATGCGCCCTGCCGGCACCTCCTGCATCATTGAAGACATCGCTTTCCCAATCGAAGTACTGCCTCAGGCCACCATCGACCTGCAGAACCTCTCCTTCGAGCACGGCTATAACGATGCGGTGATCTACGGTCACGCCCTGGAAGGTAACTACCACGTAATCTTCTCCCAGGACTTCAGCACCCAGGCCGAAGTAGACCGCTTCGACAACTTCATGGAAGCGGTAGTAGAGCTGGTTGCCACCAAGTACGACGGCTCCCTGAAAGCTGAGCACGGTACCGGCTTCGGTATGGCGGCCTTCGTAGAGAAAGAGTGGGGCACCCGCATCTACGACCTGATGAAGCGCACCAAGAACGTTCTGGACCCTGCGGGCATCCTGAACCCAGGCGTGATCATCAACGATGACCCACACTGCCACTCCAAGGGCTTTAAGCCTCTGCCTCAGGTACACGACATCATCGACAAGTGTATCGAGTGTGGTTTCTGTGAACAGCACTGTGTGGCCCACAGCCTGACCCTGTCTCCTCGTCAGCGTACCGCGGTAGCCCGTGTGATGAAGACCCTGGAGACCACCGGCAAAGAGCCCGAGGTTCTGGCTGACCTGCAGGCCAACTACAAGTACTTCGCCATGGACACCTGTGCCGCCGACGGCCTGTGTAAGCTGGGCTGTCCCATGGGCATCGACACCGGTAAGTTCATCAAGGTTCAACGTGCCAAGTACGCCACCGGTACCGACAAGAAGGTAGCCAACTTCACTGCAAACCAGTACGACAACCTGGAAGGCGTTGCTCGCTTCGCCCTGGGTGCAACCGATATCGCCCGTGCCGTCATCGGCGAAGGCGGCATGGGTGGCATCACCAAGATTGCCCGTAAGGTTATGCCTGGCATGCCTATCCCTCTGTGGACCTCCGGTATGCCTAAGCGTGGTAAAGCCCTGCCTGAGATGAAGACTGCCGGTGACATCAAGGCCGTTTACTTCCCAGCCTGTCTGAACCGTATGCTGGGTACCGCTCCTAACAACCCTGACCAGCGCTCCGTTCCAGAGACCATCAAGGCTCTGTTCGAGAAGTGCAACATCGAGATGCTGTGTGGCGAGAAGCCTCAGGGTCTGTGCTGTGGTCAGTCCTGGGAGTCCTACGGTCACAACGAGCAGGCGGACCGCAAGTCCGACGAGCTGTCCAAGTGGCTGCTGGAAGTGTCCAACAACGGTGAGCACCCCATCCTGGTGGAAACCACCGCCTGTCTGGAGCGTATGCGTCGCTCCTGTGACAAGCGCTTGAACATGTTGGGTCCAGAAGAGTTCGCCATGCAGTACATGGTTGACCGCCTGGATATCAGCAAGATCGAAGAGAAGATCGCTGTTCACCCAACCTGTACCTGCCGCAAGATGGGCATCGTTGATGACCTGGTTGGCCTGGCCAAGCTGTGTGCCTCTGACGTAGTTGTACCTGACCGCGACAAGGTTGGCTGCTGTGGTATGGCCGGTAACCGTGGCATGAACTTCCCAGAGCTGAACGAGCACGGTCTGCGTCACCTGAAAGCAGAAACCAAAGACAAGGGTTGCACCAGCGGTTACTCCGTATCCGCCACCTGTGAGATTGGCCTGACCACTCACTCCGGCATCCCTTACAAGAACATTCTGAGCCTGCTGGACCGCGCGTCCAAGCCTAAGCGCTAAGACTGCCTCTTGAACTGAACAAGGCCACCGCAAGGTGGCCTTTTTAGTGGGAGGCGCTTTTGTCAGCTCACTCTTTATCCAGTTTTACCCAGGCTGTCACGCCTTTACATTGAAGCGGCTAACATTGGAAACAGACCTTCCCAACGGAGCAAGACCATGCGCCTTATGATGATCACCGCCCTCATTCTGCCGCTGCTCACAGCCCCGCCAGTCCAGGCCAAACCTCACCATGGTCCGCAGCACAAGACCAAGGTAATCGTCGTCAAACCCGGGTATCGCCACACCCCCCATCACAATCACTACGCCTACCACCACAGGGAACTGGCCCGCATCGCCACTTTCGCGGTGTACTCCGGCGTCACCTACGCCATTGTCAACGACGCCTATTACCGTAAACACGGGGATCACTACCTCTACGTGGAATCTCCCCCGGCAGGCAGCTACAGCGTCATCCAGGCAGGCGATACCGGAAGCGGTTACACCCTGGGCCAACGCATCGACCAGCTTCCTTCGGGCAGCCACAGTGTGGTGGTCGATGGCATCAGCTACCACAACCTGGGAGAGCATTGGTTTGCCCCCCTGGCCGGTGGCCAAAGCTATGTGGTGGTCGAGTCCCCCTTGGAGTAGCCAACCGCGGCAAAGACGCCCCCAGTGAGCTTGAGCAGATCCCCAGGGGCCAGCTCAATCTCCAGGCCGCGACGGCCGCCGGAGACACAGATGGTGTCAAAGGCCTCGGCTGAGGCATCCAGCACCAGCGTCAGGCGCTTCTTCTGCCCCAAAGGACTGATGCCCCCCACCACATAACCTGTGGCCTTCTCTGCCGCCTTGGGATCCGCCATGGTCAGCCGCTTGGCCTTCACCGCCTTGGCCAGAGCCTTGAGATCCAATTGGCCGGTCACCGGCACCACCGCCACACAGAGCTTGCCGGCATCGTCCGCCGCCAGCAGGGTCTTGAACACCCGAGCCGGGTCCTGTCCCAGGGCCTGGGCGGCCTCCAGGCCGTACGAAGGCGCACTGGGGTCATGCTGATACTGATGGAGCTGGAAAGGCACCTTGGCCTTCTTAGCGGCGTTAACGGCAGGGGTCATAAAGTCTCCAGAGTTTGGAACAAGCGGCACAGTATGCCACATGGGGACAATGGCCACTGTGATCTGCCGCGCCGCCGGGCTCAAGCCAAACACAGCGACGCCAGATAGAGACATTTTGTCCCTGCGGGGTGTCATTAGAAGTAATCTGAATTTTTCCAATGATTTACACCGAGACGCCGGTCACAGTTCACCAGCAATCAGATTGAAGAACTTTGCCATAAAGCCAGACTGACGCCATCAGTTTTAGGGGCCGAGACACCTATTTGCTGGCTAATCCGTCCGGCCCCACTTTTTTCGATACTCACCAGTCGCTCCGGCTGGCTGAGCCGGTGCAGACCGGTTCAGCCGGCCACCTTTTCTCGCAATCCCTTCTCGCTCACAACCTGAGTCAATTTGTCCGCACCCCATTGTTATTTTTAGTCACTTCACTCCAAATGACGGATTTTGTGTTGATCCGGCTCTAGGGTGCAAAAGAAGACCATTGCCACAAAGGTGACCCAGATCAACCATGACCTCAACATTCTCACCGGCGTTGCCACAATGCAGTCGGCGGCGCCCCGATAACGGAGTCATGATGTTCAAAACTGCCATCACCCTGGGCCTGGTTTGTCTGGCCGCCCTGCCCGCTCAGGCCATCGAGTGCAAAGCCAGTTACGGCACTGGCAAGGTCAACTTTCGACTGGCTACCGGCAGTCCCGGAGAATTGGGCCTGCTTAAAGCGCTGGCCAATGAGTTTAATGCCAGTCATGACAGCCGCCTGTGCTGGGTCAAGGCCGGCTCAGGCAAGTCCCTCTCCCTGCTGAAACAGGGTGAGGTCGACATAGCCATGGTTCACGCACCCGCGGCGGAAAAGAGAGCGGTAGAACAGGGCTGGGCGAGCCAAAGGACGCTCATCGGCAGTAATGAGTTCTATCTGGTGGGTCCCAAGGCAGACCCCGCCGGTGTCAACGACGCCGGCTCCATCAAAGAGGCCTACCGCAAGGTGGCAGACAGCCGCGCCCTGTTCCTCTCTCGCGGGGACAACTCCGGCACCCACAAGAAGGAGATGATGATCTGGGGCCTGGCAGAGAAGCAACCTCAAGGCCAGTGGTACCAGGTGACCCATGAGTTTATGCGGGCAACACTGCGTCAGGCCAACGAACAGCAGGGCTATTTCATGACCGACAGCTCCACCTGGGTGGCGGAGAAAGCCAACCTGAGTGAGCTTAAGGTGCTGTTCTCCGGCGACCCGATACTGGTCAATACCTACCATGCCCTGAGGGGCGTCAAGGGGAATACTGAGGCCCTGAAAGTCGCGGACCAGTTTATTGAGTTCGTTGGTTCACAAGCCGGCCAGCAGATCCTCAGCAACTATGGCAAAGCGCAATTTGGCGACGCCATGTACACCGGCATCAGTGGCAGTCAGGACCACCACTGATCTGCAAGGGGGGCGATCGCCCCCCTGATTTTCCATCCGAAAAATGAACTAATTTTTCCTAACCTTGCGCCAGAGCATTAAAATGACGGTGAACAACTGGCATTATCAGCCCTCTTCCTGAGACGCTACCCACCGGGCTCGAACGCAAATGAATGAAAAACTGACCAAATCCGACGAGAAGCAACTGGCGAAAACCCTGGACGACGCTGCCCAGTACGGTGGCATGACCCTGATGCAGAGCCGCGGCTATCTGGCGCACCTGCACTGCTTTCCCAAGACCATCGACCCCGGAGTCTGGAGCGCCCACATCGCCAACACCAAGCCCGAACAGGAGCTGTGGCCCTTCGAAAACAAGGTGATGGAGCAACTCTTTGCTCTGTACAATCAGCTGCACACCGAGGTGGTGGAGAAAGGCGAGGTGCTCTCTCCCAAGTGTCGTCCCCTGCTGGATGACCTGACACAGCGTCAGGTGCCCATGGATCTGCGCCACTGGTGCGCCGGCTTCCTCACCGGCTTTGCGGTGCTCAAGGAGAAGTGGCAGGAGATCTGCACCCCGGAACAGCTGGAAGAGGTGGAGTCCTGCTGCCAGTTTATGGGTTACCTGGCCACCCTGGGCAGTGACGAAGAGCACGCCCTGGCCTGGCGAGAGGGCGCAGAGCCAGCGCCGGAGCAGTTGATCGCCACCATCGAAGAGGCGATGGCCTACATGCACGGCTGGAGTCAGATGGAGCTGGATGAGGAGAACAATCCGGTCAATGCCATGCTCAACCCTGATGTGGGCGGCCACTGACAACGCCTGCTTTAACATGAAAAAACGGCTACCCAGGGTAGCCGTTTTTTATTGGTGAGACACAGCGTATCCCCTAGACAGGCATCCGCTTCAGGGCATTACGCTTCAGGTACTCCACCAGGAACTGCATCAGGGCCCGCTGCACACCAGGCAGGAAACGCTGGGCCGGATGCAGCAGCCACACCGGCACCGGCGCCGGCTCATAATCATTGAGAATCGGCTGCAGGGCACCGGTATCGAAGGCGCGCCACAGCTGGAAGTCTGCCAGCTGCACCACTCCCCGGTCCGCCTGGGCCTGGGCCCGGATACAGAGGCTGTCGTTGCTCTCAAAGTCCCCATCCACCTTCACCGGAATTCGGTGGCCCTGATCCTGATAGAGCCAGGATCTGGGGGTACGGTGAACATTGTTGATCAGGCAGTTGTGACGGGTGAGATCCGCCGGGTGCTGGGGCACACCGTTGAGGGCCAGGTAACCGGGAGAGGCCCCGGTGAGCATGCGCATGGTGGTCAGCTTGGTGGCCACCACCCCGCTGTCCGGCTGCTTGCCGGTACGGATGGCAAAGTCATAGCCTTCGTCCACCAGATCGCACTGACGATTCAGCAACTGCAGCTCGATGGCCACTCCGGGGTGCTCCCGGCCAAACTCCGCCAGGGCCGTGGGCAGAATCGACTGGCCAAAGAGCACCGGGGCCACCATCCTTATGGTGCCCGCCAGCCCATCTCCGGTCTGGGTGCTACCATAGAGCCCGTCCACCTCTTTGCAGATGGACTCCATCTTCGCCAGGTAACGCTGCCCCTCGTCGGTGAGGCGCACCGAGCGTGTGGTGCGCTGCAGCAGCTGCACACCGAGGTGACGCTCCAGTTCACTGACCTGCCGGCTCACCGCCGACGGCACCAGGTTGAGAGACGCTGCCGCGGCGGAGAAGCTCTGCTGCTCCAGGACGGCCCGGAATATCCGTATCGATTTAAGTAGGTCCATCGTTGCCAGAATCAGAATAATTATAGGAAAGTCTAGTATCTATTCACATTTTGGACTCAATTCATCTGGCAAGGCAAGAGCAGAAGCCGAATTATCTTTGCCTCAGGAAGCGCAAAGCCATGGTCAAAGAGCAGGTCATTGGCCGGTATCGGGGCGCCGCGGCAGTCAACGGACCGCCAGCCAGACTCAGACAGCCAGGGACAGCCGGTCCACAGCCCAACAGTCTCTCCCCTGTGATTTAGCGTGATAGAGAGCCTGGTCGGCTTTGCGGTACAGCGACGCCGAGGTGTCCTCGTCGCGCCACTGGGCAATGCCGATGCTCAGGGTCACCCTGTCCGAGGTGATGGAATCGGGATGAGAAAGATTGAGGGCTTCCATCGCCTGCTGCATCCGCTGCGCCATCACCTTGGCGCCCTCCATGTCGGTGCCTGAGAGTATCACCGCAAACTCCTCTCCCCCAACCCGGCAGAAGACATCGGTCTGGCGGGCCATCAGTGCCGACAGCGTGTTGGCCACCAACTTGAGCCCCTTGTCCCCCTGATCGTGCCCCAGGGCATCGTTGTACTGCTTGAAGTGGTCAATATCCACCAGCATCAGGGAGGTGGGAATTTCGAAGCGTCTTGCCGACGCCACACCGTCGGACAGCGCCTGATCGAAGCCACGACGATTCATCACCCCGGTGAGGGGATCCAAGGTGGTCTCCCGCTTAAACTGCTCAAGCAACTCCAGGCTCTGGCTGTGTCGGTCCAGGCCAAAGAAGTACCAGCGACGCAAATAGAGGGAGGAGAGACAGATCAGCAGAGGAAACTTCACCACCGACAGATAGTAGGTGACCGACTCAAACCCGGTGTGCAGCAGGGTCAGGTAGGCGTATGCAATCAGGATGATGCAGCAACTGAGGAACATCATCAGCCTGGAGGTGTACCAGCCAATCACCACGGTCAGGCAACCCAGCATGAAGATCTGTTTGGAGGATTGATACTCCCCCCAACTCTCAACCGTATTGATGGAAACCAGACTCCAGGCGGTGCCCACCAGCAGCGCCATGAGGGCTCGAGTGGTTTTTCTGACCTCACCCGGGTTATTGATCAGGTAGGCGGCCAGGGCAAGCACCAACACCGAGATGACAATCTGCGCCGACGCCATAATGCGGGTCTGTATAGGAGGTTGAGGCAGGTGTTCCCACAGGTTGATGAAGAACAGCAGTTGCACCAGCAGGGTCGAAAAGCCCACCCACAGGGTCCCCTGACGCAGGTGCTTCTGCTGCATCAGCTGTATCACTTCGGGGTAGTGGCTCTGGCTCATGGACACCTGCTCGGGATTTTGGGGGTGCGCTCTTGCCCACCCCGCAGTAGGACAGATATTGTACACGAAGCCAATTCAAGTGTGTCTTGGGCAGACCCTAAAAACCGCTAAATTATGCAGAAAAATCCGCTTTATATCCCCCGTGGCGCAGGCTATCCCTCGGCCCGGCATTCATTCTGCAGAACCTCACACCGGCGTTACCTGCCTCTTACAAGAGTGAAACCCCGTCACAGCATCCTGGGTACAGCGTAAGCGCCATCAAGCCACCTCGGCCTGACTGTCGCCATTGTCCCGGTTCGTCTCCCAGTTATTGGCCCGGTTCAGCAGCGGCGCTATGGTGGAACCCTGTACCAGAATGGAGAACACCACCACCGAATAGGTCATCACCAGCAGGATCTCACGAACATCTATCCCTTTGCTGGCCACCACCACCACACCTGAAGGCACCGACATCGCCATCGCCAGCGCCAAGCCGCCCCGCAGTCCTCCCCAGGTCAGGATGGTCACCGACAACGGATTGTACTGACGGAACCGGGCAAACCCCAGGTAGCAGAGACGGACGCTGAGGTAGCGAGCCGCCAGGACCACAGGAATCGAGACCACCATCAGAATCCAATCCTCCTGATGGAAGCTGAAGGTGAGCATCGCCAGGCCTATCAGCAAGAAAAGCACGCTGTTGAGGAACTCATCCACCAGCTCCCAGAAGCTGTCCAGATGGTCGCGGGTTTCGGTGGACATGCCGGTGTGGCGGGTCCAGTTGCCAATGATGATGCCCGACACCACCATGGCCAACGGACCGGAAACCTCCAGGGCACTGGCCAGCACATAGCCGCCCGTGGGGATACCCAGGGTCAGCAGCAACTCCATGGAGTGATCATCGGTGGAGCTGATCAGGGTGTGGAACAGCAAGCCGATGGCCAGCCCGTAGAGAATGCCCCCCAGGGCTTCGTGGATAAACAGCTGGGTGATGCCCGCCAGCGTCGGCGCCTCGCCGCCGAAGGCGATGGCAAACAGGGTCACAAAGAGCACCAGGCCGAACCCGTCGTTGAACAGGGACTCCCCCTCGATCTGCACACTGATCTGCTCGGGCGCCTTCATCTTCTTGACGATGGCCAGCACGGCAATGGGGTCGGTAGGAGAGATGAGGGCGCCAAACAGCAGGCAGTAAACCAGGTCGAACTCCACCCCAATCAGGCGGAAGAACTGCCACAGTACCCCGCCGATAAGCAAAGTGGAGATAAGGGTACCGACCAGCGCCAGGGTGGCGATCTCCCACTTCTGCGCCTTGAGGTTGGGCAACTTGATTCCCAGACCGCCGGCAAACAGCAGGAAGCCCAGCATGCCGTTGAGCAGGAAGGTTTCGAAATTGATGCGATCGATCGCCTCGGCCGCCACGCTCTTCAGCGAAAACCAGCCCGCCTTACCGGCAATGACGATCAGCAGGGACAGCATCAGAGCCCCGGCGGTGATGGCGATGGTCATCTGCATCCGCCCCACCTTGCTGTTGATAAAGGCGATCATCATGGCAAGGGCTGCCAGGGTACACAGGGTGGCATACACCGTCATTGGATTCTCCTTATCCGCCACGGCTGTGGCTTCACTTCCATACACGAGGGGATGGGATTGTACCCAAAACTCACTCTATTTTAGTCTGTTAAAAAAAGAGAGCCAGATCACAATCGTAAACTCATCGGGACGGACACGGAGAATGGCAGGCACAAAAAAAGCGCCCCTGAGGGCGCTTCTTTCAAGCCTGCGCGAGATTAAACGCGCTTAAAGTCGATGTGGGTAACTTTAGGCTTGTAGGGGTGACGCTGCATGTCCTGAGCCTTCACCTTAACGGCTTTGCCATCGATGTTGATGGTCAGCTCGTCAGTGTAGAAGTTCTCGTTCTCCTGGGCTTGCAGGATTACGTTGTGCTCCAGCTCGATAGCAACGGCTTCTTCGCTGCCGCCGTAGATGATGGCGGGTACTTTGTCAGCATGACGCAGGCGGCGGCTCGCACCTTTCCCCAGGTCAGTACGTACAACAGCATTAAATTCGAAAGACATAGTTATTACCTTCAATGTCAGAAAAATTAATGCCACTGCTTGCGACCAGCAGTGGCACTTTCAAAAAGCGGACGGAGTCTACCATGACCGGCTGAGGATCACCAGCGCCCTGTGATCACCACTGCCTGACCCGGCCGGTATCCACATGGACGAAGCCTGACTTGGGATAATACCCCACCCCACCCCGCTTCAGTGACAAGGCCGCCTTTCTCAGGTCGGAGAGCTCCACACCCGGAATGGCGATGTCGATGGCCATACCTTTCATATGGTAGCTCTTCTTGGCCACCTTGGCGGACTTACCGGCCAGCATGGCGTTGGTCTTGGGGCTGCGGTAGCCCGAGATGATCTCGATGCGACGATCCGTATCCAGCACCCGGGTCAGGTCATGCAGCAGCTCATAGAGGCCATTGTCCATAGGCATGGCTTCACCTGTGCGGTGATCTCTGAGCACCTGGTTGAAGGCATCCAGGGCGGAGGGATCATATTGACTCGGGGTCCAGAAGGTCTGGCTGGTGCTTTCACCTGTATGGCGATTGTAGAAACTCAGGCGCTTGGGGGCGGAGAGGCTGGCATGGGCCGTCAGAGGTACCTGACTCAATGCAGCCGCGGCACCAATCCCCAAAAGAATCTTGCGTCTATTGTTATCAAAAGCGGTCATTCAACAGTTCCAGTACAGCCCTATAAAGAGGCCGGCTAGGGTGCCGGCGCCATTAAACTAACGGCTATAATTTGTACTGGCAAGAACTGAAATTTGTGCTACTGAATGGTTGGAAGGGATAAAGTATTGAGAATCAGCTTCCTTTATCTGCCGAAAGTCGATCTCATCGCAATGGCATTTTTGTGATCCATATCACCATCCTGGTGATAGATATCCTTGCGATAGTGGGCTACGCCATTGTCGGCAACCCAGGCACTCCAATACACCATGTAGACGGGTAATGGCCGCTTCAACCTGAACCACCTGGTCTCCCCCAGGCCCCTGGCATGATTAAAGCGCTTAAGATCCACCTCCCCTTCGAAAGCCAGCTGACGAGCCAGGAGGTCGGCGCCCTCGACCCTGACACAGCCTGAACTCAAAGCCCGCCGGGAACGGTCAAACAACTGCTTGTCCGGGGTATCGTGCAGATAGATCGCCTTGCTGTTGGTCAGGTGAAACTTATATCGTCCCAAGGCATTATCGTCACCCGGTCGCTGAGACAGGCGATACGGGAAGCGGCCGGTGGCGGCCTGTTGCCACTGGTCGGCGGAATACTGCACCGGCTCACCCTGGCGGTTATAGGCATCGAAGCGCTGCTTGGCCAGGTAGTCACCACTCAGGCGTATCTTGGGCAGCAGATCCCGCCAGATTATGGAGCGGGGCACATTCCAGCTGGGGTTCACCACCAGGCTGACCACCTCGGTGGTCATCCTGGGCGTGCGCCTGCTGTTGCGCCCGACAATCACCCGGGTGCTGAATCTCTCCCCAGTTGGAGTGACCCAGCTGAGACGGTATTCGGGAATATTGACCAGCAGATAACTGTCGGCAAACCGGCTTCGGTCATGCCACTGCCTCAGGGTGTTTCGGGCCAGTCGCTGTGCCCGAACCCTGGGAGAGACCCTGAGCCAGGCTCGGGTCCTGGGCCCCACCACACCGTCGGCAGCCAGGCCGTGGCGTCGCTGAAACCCCTGCACAGAGTCGAGCAGCTCGTCATCATAGTGGTCACCATTCACCTGCCCCTGGTAATCCCCCAACTGTTTCAGCACCCAGCGCAGCTCGGCAATCTGAGGGTGGCGGTCTCCGGGTTCCAACAAAGGCGCCTTGCCAAACTCAGGCCAGACGAGAGATTCCAAGGCCATCAGCTCGATCACTCGTTGGCGTGCCATACGATACTGCACAGAGTCAGGCGCCAGTTCCCGGACTCTCTGCTCCAGCCGCCCCTGCTCTGCCGCCTTCAGCACAGGGTACTCCCCGCCCTCTGGCACCATCAGCAGGAAGGGCGCACCGCCCAGGCCATCGGCACCGGGAGGACGTTCACTCAGTTGCCGATGAAACTCCTCGATCAACTGGAAACCGAGCAGCAGCAGCCTGTCCCGCTCCTCCATAGACAAGTCGGGCGCTTCGAGATTTTGGTGAAGAGAGTAAAACTGCGGAGACACGTTCGCTGCAGACAAGAGTGACAAGTGCTGGGTTAACTCTTCGGCGGCTCGCTGCTGGTCCTGAACCGCCCGCCACAGGGGCATGGGCTGGGCAGCGCATCCCAGTGTCCAGAATATGGCCAACAGACAAAGCCGCTTTATCAAAAGCTGCCTCCTTATCTCGGTAAGGACGGCGTAAGTCAATCACGCCCCACAATAAAATCAGACCAGAGTTTTTTGTGCCCTGTTTCAACAGGGATGGAGATAAGTATGGCAAGGCTTTGGCGAAGGCAGAGAGAAAATCGTGCAGAAAGCAACCAGGCCGTTGATTTTCTTAGTAGATATTAAGGGAGAGCGAAAAGGGCAAAAAAATGCCCCCGGAATGGGTTTCTGGGGGCCAGGGATTTCAAGGTCAAAACAATAACGAGAGAGCATGTTTGCTCGTTGTGCTGCACTTTAGGCCAGAGAGATTGCAGTCATATGACAACGAGGAGCAATTTCTGCCCGCCCAACCAGGGGCGAGATCACACCCACCAACCTCAGCCCAAACCCGATCACAAAAAGCGCAGTCGCAACAGTCTGATAATCACTTAATATCAGCAACTTAGACCAAGATTAATCGACCGAAGCCCACTTTCTCCGACCTCTTCGCTTTTTTCGCCCCCGTCGTGAGCCAGTTCACAGCAAATGCGCAACAAACCCCATACACTTCAAAGCGTTTAATGTTCCCAAGCATGTCATATTGCGCGCTGTCCTCTATAGGGTGGCGCTTTCTTTTGCCCCGAATCGGATAAAGGGGCATCAGTCAGTTCCCGCTAACGTCGATTCAGCGCCGAAATTCAGGTATAAAGCCGCTCCTGCGCATCAACCTGAGAGACCCATGAATCGGAAACAATTGATTCAAACCATGGCGGCCCGCAGTGGCCTGAGCCAATCCCAATGCCAAGCCAGCCTGACCCAGTTGCTGGCCACCATAGCTCAAGCATTGCACGAGGGTGAAAAGGTCTACCTGCCCAAACTGGGCGTCTTCGAGGTTCGCCATCACCTGCCCAAGAGCGGCCGCAACCCCATTACCGGGGAAACCATAGAGATCCCCTTCCGCTCCAGTGCCGCCTTCCGTCCCAGCGATGCCTTAAAGGCCGCCATCAAGGGCTAGGGCGCTAGCCCCATACAAAAAAACGCCGTCCCCGAGGACGGCGTTTTCGATTGGTGGCTGGCCTCACTCGATGACGCTGCAGGCCACCACGGAGAGAACGGATTAAGGTGCGCTTTTCCTCGGTACAGCGACCTGAGCCGCCATAAAAAATCCGGCCACGTGGGCCGGATTGTCTGAGTCTGACTACTGCATCAACTGGCGGATGTACTTCACCGGCGATGAGCCGTAGCTCAGGAAGGTTTCGTGGAACCGCTGCAGGTCGAAGTTGTTCCCCATTTTCGCCTTCTGCGCTTCCCTCAGGTCGTAGATCTCACGGAAGCCTGAGTAGTAGGAGGTCAGCTGTACCTGGCTGAGGGTGGCACGGCGCCACTTCTGCTCCGCCTCCTCCTGCTGCTGGAAGGCACCGCCCACCATATGGGCCAGGGCCTGTTCGCGGGAGATCCCCTTCACCTGAATCTCATAATCAAGAATGGTGTTGGTGATCACCCTCAGGTTCCACTTCCAGTACATCAGCCACAACTCCGGCTCGAAACCACCATAGCCCTGCTCCAGCATCACCCGCTCGGCGTACACCGCCCAGCCCTCGATCATGGCGCCGTTACCAAACAGGCTCTTCACCAGGCTGGGGGATTCGTTGGAGTAGACCAGCTGGGTGTAGTGACCGGGGATCGCCTCATGGATGTTGAGGATCTGCAGGATCCAGTGGTTGTACTCCCGCAGATAGCTCTCCGCCTGCTCGTCGGTCATGCCATCGAGCGGCGTCACGTTGTAGTAGGTGTTGGCCTGCTTATCGTAGGGCCCCGGGGCCGAGATGGAGGCACCGGCAAAGCCGCGCATGTAGGCGGGGGTTTCCCGCACCACCAGGGGCTTGGTGGGATCCAGGGTCACCAGCTGAGTCTCATTGACGAACTGCACCAGCTCGGGGATCTGTTTGCGCACCTCGGCAACAAAGTCCTCCCGCTTCACGTGACGGGCAGACAGGTGGTCCACCAGTTCGCGAACCGCCTCCAGATCGTTCACCGGCATCCCCTTACCGGGGAAGTACTTGGGCCACAGCTGCTGGGTGATGGTGATCATCTGTTTCTGGGCCTGGTCCCGGTCCGCCAGCGCCTTCTCATACAGCTGTTTCGCGGTCATTCCCGCCTGGATATCCAGGGCAAACTTCTCCTCATAGAGGGTCTCGCCGATGCGGAAGGAGCGCGGGGTGCCCTTCTTCAATTGGGCCACCTGAGCCTCCAGCCAGCCGATGTGGCTCTGAATCGCCTGCTTGGCCACGAAGAAGCGTTCCTGGAACAGGGCTTTGTCACTGTCACTCAGACCTGACTCCATCGCCTGGGAGAGCATGGCGTCAGAGAAAACGCTCAGTGCCCCCTTGTTCTGCAGCAGCGCCAGTTCGGTGTGCTCCAGGGTGGGGTTGTTGATGTTCTCCCGGGCGGCGCGGTAATACTCGGGCACCATCTCCATGCGACCGAGAATCGCCGTCAGCCGGGTCTCCAGGGGAGCATAGGGTTCATTCATCAGCCGGGCAAAGGGGCCGGCCACGTTGTAGTTGGCGGGGTTCCACTGCCAGGACTTGAATCTGGTGTTCTCCCACTCCATCTTGTCCAGCACATTGGTGATCAGCGCCAGATCGATGCGGGCGCCGGCGGTCATCTCCACCTGGCCGAAGGGGGCCAGTTGGGCACGCCATTTGGCCACGAACTGGGCATCGCGCAAACGGCTGTCGCTGTCCGGGATCACCAGCTGATCCGCGTAGTCGTAGAAGCCGCTGTAGAGCGCCCAGGTGGGCGAGTGACGCCACAGGTCATCCACAAAGGACTGGCTGACGGCATCAAACTTCTGGGCCTGACATTCGGCCAGGCAGGGGGGCGGGGTCAATTCGGCGGTGGACTGGCTCTGGCAGCCCGCCAGCCCAAGGCTGGCCAGCAGTGCCAGGGCGGCAACTTGGGTTTTCATGGTTCACTTCCCTGATGGATTGGGTGTGGCAAGTAAACCAGAAAAGCGGGGCCGCTGTCAGCCCCGGTCTAAGCCGCGGTTAAAGTTGGTAACAATTTGTTGGTACAACACTATTCGCTTTCGGCGCCAGGCCAACAGCCCCAGACTGACCAGTAGATAGAGTGCGGGCTCATACCAACCGGACTTCACCGACCACCAGAAGTGCACCGGCACCAGCAGCGCGGCCAGATAGACCCAGTTGTGCAGCTTCTGCCAGCGACGGCCGAGGCGCCGCTGCATGGCGCTGGTGGAGGTGACCGCCAGGGCAATCAGGATCAGCAGTGCCGCCATCCCCACCAGGATGTAGGGGCGCTTGACGATCTCACCGAGGAGCAGCCCCACGTCCCCCAGCAGGTCCAGGCCAAGAAACGCCGCCACATGCAGCAGGGCATAGGCGAAGGCCCACAGCCCCACCAGGCGGCGCACTCGCATCAGCCCGGCCATCTTCAGTCCTTTGGCCAGGGGGGAGACCATCAGGCTGAGGATCAGGCCGTGGATCGCTCCCATCCCCAGGAAGTGGATCACATACTGCACCGGGTCGCCACCGGCGGCCCCGGCCTGCACCGCCAGCCACAGATAGGCCAGAGGCAGGAGGAAGCCGAGGTGCAGCAGGGTCTTCAGCGCCAGAATCCGGCCTCGGGTCAACTTCATCAATACCAGCGCCTCAGATTCAGGTCGGTGTACATCTGAGCCACGTGCTCACCATAGCCGTTGAACATTTCCGTGGGGATCCGCTTAGCGGAGAGCAGGCCTCCGGCACCGATGCGACGCTCACTGGCCTGGGACCAGCGAGGGTGATCCACCTGAGGATTCACATTGGCGTAGAAGCCATACTCATGACTGGCCAGCAGATTCCAGGTGGTGGGCGGCATCTTCTCCACCAACTTGATGCGCACGATGGATTTGATGCTCTTGAAACCGTATTTCCAGGGCACCACCAGGCGGATGGGGGCACCGTTTTGCGGAGGCAGGGTGCGGCCATAGAGACCCACAGAGACCAGGGTCAGCGGGTTCATCGCCTCGTCCATGCGCAGCCCCTCCACATAGGGGTAGTCAATGCCGCCGCCGACAAAACGCGACGCCTGTCCGGGCATCTGTTTGGGGTCATACAGGGTTTCGAAGGCCACATACTTGGCCCGGCTGTTGGGGTTGGCCCGTTTGATCAGCTCCGCCAGGGGAAAGCCCAGCCAGGGGATCACCATGGACCAGGCCTCCACACAACGCAGCCGGTAGATGCGCTCCTCCAGGGGCATGGAGGCAATGAGCTCCTCCACATCCAGGGTCAGGGGGTTGTCCACCTCGCCGTCGATGGTCAGGGTCCAGGGCGAAGTCTTCAGGCCCTGGGCATTTTTCACCGGGTCTGTTTTGCTGGTACCAAATTCGTAGAAGTTGTTGTGAGTGAGGATCTTATCCTCCGGCGTCAGCTCGTCGGTGATGCCGTAGTTGCGGCTGACGTCGAAGGCCAGATCCCGGCGGGGCGCCAGATCCACGCTCTCACTCTCCGGCTTCAACCAATCCAGCAAGCCCGCCTGGACATTCAGCGGCAAACTGGCGCTGATGGCACCCAGCCCCAGGGCCTTGGCAATCTTACGCCTGGCCCTGAACACCTCCTCTGGGGTGACGTCATTCTCTTTGTGCTTGTCCCACGCTTTTTTGGCTAAGTACTTCATCCACACACTTCCTTACTCTTGGGTTAACCAATAAGACCCAGGAAGGCACCAGATGATTTCACCCAGTTTCAAGAAAAGGCAACACAAGTACCGGGTTAGCCCTCGTAGTTTCGCTTGACGAATTGGGTCAGTGCCTCAACCAACCACCCCGGGCAGAGGCTGGGATTGTTGCAATGCAGGTAAACCCCCAGGTTGGTGGAGTTGCCGCTGAACAAGCTGTGCAGCTTGCGCCGCAACAACCCGGGCATGATGACGGAAAGGATGTCTGAATGGGCCTCCAGATACTCCTGACTGCCCTTGCCGCTGATGATGGAGTACGCCCTCCCCTCCTGGAGAATGGCCACCAGATCCGGCAGCGAAGACACCCTGGCTTCAATCTCCAGTTTCCTGCCCATGGCATTGGCGTAATCCTCCATGGGATCACGGCCTTCGTTGAAGGAGGGAAGCTCATTGACCACGAAGGGATAATCCAGCATCGCCAGGTGCAGTTCCGCCTTTCTTTGCCAGATCGGGTGCCCTTTGACGGCAACCACCAGGGGGTTGTTGTTGTAACAGATGAGCCTCGATTCCACATGCTTCCAAGGCTCGAACCCATAGTAGATGGCCATGTCCACCTGATTGCTGTCATTGGGGGCCACCGGCTCAGTGCCACCGGTTACCACGGCAATGTCCAGCTTTTCCCCCCGGGCTTCCGCCAGGGTGCGCAGGTGTTTCAACAGCCCCTGGCTCAGGGCCGTCGGCGTCGAGATGCGAATCCTGGCATTGGAGTTGGCGGCCTCCGGCTGCATCAGCTCATGGGGCATCTCCTTGGCCATCTCGAGCAAGGCATCGGCTCTGGGGTAGAGGCGCATCGCCAGAGGAGTGGGCTCAAAACCCCGTTGCCGGCGCACAAACAGAGGGTCGTTGAAGGTGTCACGCAAGCCGCTTAAGGTTCGGCTCACCTTTGAGGGCAGCACATCCAGGGCTTCGGCCACCTTATTGGAGTTCATCTTCTGGCTGAGAAGCACAAAGACTTCCAGATCAAACAAACTGAGCCGCCTCAGCCTGCGCCAGGTCAATATGTCGTTCATGGCCACCTTCAGCCTCCTGGTGTAAGAGGCTGTATAGTTTGCCATGTTCATCATGCCCACAAGAGCTAATGACGAAAAAATTTCAATGTGTGATAGCACAGACCTTCACTATGCAATCATTGGAATTTCCATTTTGCAGAAACTGCAACGCCCTTTACCGATCGAGCCCCTTGCCCGATGACCGGTCACCGGCCCACGTTTTGGCTGACAAACTCACACAGGGCAGCCTCCAGCCACTCAGGACAATTCGCGGCCTCATTGCGGTACAGGTAGACCCCCAGCTCCGCCGATGGCCCATGAAACAACCGTCTCACCTGCTGCAGAAAGCTGTAGGGAAGCCGGGAGGTCACCAGGTCCGGGTGTGACTCCAGATACTCTTTGCAGCTGTAGCCGCCAATGAAGCTGTATGCCTTGCCTTCGGACAACACATTGACCAGGTCCGGCAGTGACGCCACCCTGGCCTCAACCTCCAGGGTTCGCCCCAAGGACAGTGCATAGTCCTCTATGGGGTCACGGCCCTCGTTAAAATTGGGCACCTCGGTCACCACAAAGGGGTAATCCAGCAGCGCCAGGTGCAGCTCCGATATTCTGTCCCAGATTGGGTGATCCCGAACCGCCACCACCCGAGTGTGGATGCTCTGGCAGATGCGCTTGGAGTCCCCCTCCTTCCAGGGGCTGAAGGCACAGTACACCGCCAAATCAATCTGCTGCCCCTCTCCAACCCTTCCCGGGCCGTTAACCCCTGGCACAACGGCCACATCCAGCTCCTGACCTTTGGACTCCGCCCGAGACTTGAGGAAGTGCAGCAACCCAGGAGCAAAGATTGTCGGGACGGCCACCCGGATCTGTGGTCGCTTTCCCTCTGCCTGCTGTGCACTGCGCCGACCGGGGATCGCCCGGGCGACCTCCAGCAGGGCATCGACCTGGGGATACAGGCCCACCGCCACAGCCGTGGGCTCAAAGCCGTGCTGACGACGAACAAACAGAGGGTCGTCAAACACCTCCCTCAATCCGCTCAGGGTGCGGCTGACTTTGGAGGGCAATATCCCCAGAGATTCAGCCACTTGGTTGGAGTTGAGTTTTTGGCTGAGCAGCAAAAACACCTCCAGATCGAACAGGCTTAACCGCCGCAGCCGGCGCCAGGTCAGACAGTCACTCATTCCTAAGCTCTCTCAGTAATTTCAACCTCATACTTAGCCATCTCCGGGGAAGGAACAAGCCCTTGTGTAGAGCAAAAACTGGAACTGTGATTGACCGGGGTGGCCAGTTGCACTCCCCGAATAATCCAATATGCAAGATTTGCATTTTCCTCAGCCTAAACGCGCGCTTTTGCGCCGCTTAACCGCTCTCCCCTTGATAGCGCCGCATCCCGGTGCCACCCTAGGGAGTGTTTATCTTTGGTGTTTAGAATTTGGCCGAGGATGACGACGACTAATCAAGAAGTTCGATTGTAGGCATAGTTGTTCTACGTCAAAATTGAACGACGAAGAGTAGTCGTTGTCAGTCCGGCCCCGAAGGGCGCTTTGCTCAGTCCAGGTTCCCATTCATTTGGGTCACAATCTCGACACATCGAGGCCTTAGTGGCTGGATGCTAGCGCAAAAATATTCAGCAAAGGTCAACACGCCCTAGACTTCATCACTCCTTGAGAATCAAACTGCTATGACTCTGGAACCCCTTACCCTTGGCCTGCTGGGCCTCACCACTCTGCTGGGACTGATTCTGGGTTGGGCCCTGCAACTCGGTCCCCGCCGACGTGCGGAGCAGGACGCCACCGCCCTAGAGGTCACCGCCGCCAACCAGAGAGAACAGCTGGAGAAGCTGGAATCCCAGCTGCAGGGCAAGGAAGCGCTTCTCAACGACCTCCACGGCGCCCTGGCTCAAAGCCGGGCCAAAGAGGAGGGCGTGCGCCAGCAACTGCAACAGGCGCTGCAGAGCGAGAAGCGGCTGAGCATGGAGTTTGAAAATCTGGCCAATCGCATCTTCGACACCCAGAGCCGCCGCCTCACCGAAGCCAACCACAGCCAGCTGGGCGCCGTGCTCAACCCCTTGCAGCAGCAGCTGGACGGATTCCGCAAACAGGTGCAGGAGAGCTACACCAGTGAGACCCGTGAGCGTTTCGCCCTGAAACATCAGCTTGAAGATCTCAAGGCCCTGAACCTGCGTATGAGTGAAGACGCCCTCAACCTGACCCGTGCCCTGAAAGGGGACAACAAGGCGATGGGCAACTGGGGCGAGGTGGTGCTGGCCCGCCTGCTGAGTCAGAGTGGCCTGCGCGAAGGCCACGAGTACGACACCCAGGCCGCCCTGAAGCAGGAGGATGGCAAACGCTATCAACCCGATGTGGTGGTTCACCTGCCGGACGACAAAGATGTGGTGATCGACTCCAAGGTCTCCCTCGTCGGCTATGAACGCTTCTTCAATGCGGAAGAGGACGCCGAGCGTGAGCAGGGGATGCGCGAACACCTGGCCAGCATCCGCGGCCACATCAAGGGACTGGCAGAGAAGGACTATCACAAGCTCAAAGGGATCCGCACCCTGGACTATGTGCTGATGTTCATTCCGGTGGAGCCGGCCTTCATCGCCGCCATCGAGTCGGACCCGGACCTGGTAAATTTCGCCCTGGAGCGGAACATTTTGCTGACCAGCCCCACTAACCTGATGGTAGCCCTTCGCACCATCAACAACCTGTGGCGTTTCGAGCACCAGAGTCGCAACGCCCAGGAGATCGCCGGTCAGGCGGGCAAGATCTACGACAAGCTGGTGGGCTTCTCCGACGATCTGCTCAAGGTGGGACGAGCCCTGGAAACCGCTCAGGGCAGCTACGACAAGGCGGTCAACAAGTTCTCCTCCGGGCGTGGCAACCTGCTGCGTCAGGCGGAACAGATGAAACAGCTGGGTGCCACCACCAGCAAACAGCCTCAGGCGGCTCTGCTGGAGGACGCCCTCAACCCCACCCTGGACGAGGCAGCGGGGGAGTAACAGGCGAGTTGGAACGGAACAAAGGAGGAGCGATGGGTTGGATTGCCCGGACGCTGGTACTGGTATCGGCTCTGCTGAGCGCCCACATCTGGGCAGACACGACGCAAAGAGACGCCTTCGAACAGGCGATGAACGCCATCGACTCCGGAGATCAGGCTGAGTATCACCTGCTGAGGAAACAGCTTAAAGCCTACCCCCTGGCCCCCTATCTGGAGTATGAATATCGCACCACCCAGATGAGTAAGCTGACCACCCAGCAGGCGGTGGAGATCCTCGCCAACCTCGCCAACACCCCTCTGTACGACAGTTTCAAGCACCGGTTCCTGGTGCAGGCAGGAAAGCGCAAGCGCTGGGAGAGCTTTGTGGCCATCAGTCCTCAGCCGCCACGAAGCACCGACCTTCGATGCTACTACTATCGCGCCAAACGCACCCTGGGAGAGCCCGACCTTGCCTGGGAGGGCGCCGACCAGCTTTGGTTGACCCCCAAGAGCCTGCCCGAAGCCTGCACCCCGCTGCT
Organism: Ferrimonas sp. YFM; assembly: GCF_030296015.1. Classification (NCBI taxonomy): domain Bacteria; kingdom Pseudomonadati; phylum Pseudomonadota; class Gammaproteobacteria; order Alteromonadales; family Ferrimonadaceae; genus Ferrimonas; species Ferrimonas sp. YFM. The sequence continues at coordinate 1,427,253 of NZ_AP027368.1, read as the reverse complement.
GAACGAGTGGCGTAAAGCCGGACGCAGAACCAATGAACTGATATGGCAGCGGATGCTGCTGACCTTCGACGCTCGTCAGGGGCAACGACTGGCCTACCTCAACACCCTGCTCAAGGGAGAGTGGAAAAGCCGCGGCGAGCGCCTGGTGCGCCTCTACCGCTACCCCAGAGAGGTGCGCAATCAGGGCAGCATCAAGCGCTACCCTCAGGCTCCGCAGATGGCCGCCGCGGCGCTGAAACGGCTGGCACGCTCTGACGCCAAGTACGCCCTCAAGCAATACTTCAACTGGCAGGGTGAACTGGGAGATCAGGAAGCCCAGGTTCGACGGGAGATCATCCGCAGCGCCCTGGGCGACAACATCTGGACGGAACAACTGGCCAGCCTGATGGAGCAATATCCCGAGGATGACCTGATCATCCGCCGCACCCGTCAGCTCATCGGCAACGGCGACTGGGCGCAAATCAACCTGTGGCTGTCGCGGATTCAGGATGTGGAAGCGGACGACTGGCGCTACTGGCGCGCCCGGGCCCTGGAGGAACTGGGGCTTGAGCAGGAAGCGATGGCCGCGTACCGGGAGCTGACCAAGGAGCGCAGCTACTACGGCTTCCTGGTGTCCCAACGCCTGGGACAGCCCTACAGCCTGAACACCACACTGCCCAGCCCCTCAGTACAGGCCAGTGACAAGGTCGCCCGGCTGCCTGCCCTGCTGCGCATCACCGAGCTGATGGCCCTGGACAGACTGCCTGAGGCCAGGGCCGAGTGGCGTTGGCAACTGCTCAGAGTCACCAAGGAGGAGCAGCATGCCCTGACCGCCCTGGCCGATGAGATGGGCTGGCACTTCCTGACGGTCCAGGGCACCATCACCGCCAAGGCCTGGAACGCCATCCCCTGGCGCTTCCCCGCCGCCTACAACGACGAGTTCAACCGTCAGGGCAAGCACTGGCAACTGGACCCGGCGCTGCTTCGGGCCATCGCCCGGCGGGAGAGCGCCCTCTACCCCAGGGCTCGTTCCGGCGCCAACGCCTATGGTCTGATGCAGCTGCTGCCCTCGACCGCCAAGGAGACCGCCCGGCGCATTGGCACCTCCTACCAGGGCCGCAGTCAGCTCTATGATCCGGGGTACAACATTCGGCTGGGCAGTGCCTACATCAATCAGCTGCTGGAACGCTATGACGGCAACCGCATCCTGGCCACCGCCGCCTACAATGCCGGCCCCCATAGGGTCAGCCGCTGGCTGAAACGCTCCGACGGCAACCTGGCCACCGACCAGTGGGTGGAAACCATCCCCTTCAAGGAGACCCGGGACTATGTCAAAGCGGTACTGAGTTACCAGCTGATCTACAACGACCTGCTGGGCACCCCAGGCCTGTTGCTCTCCGAGGAGGAGCTGAGCCGCCGCTACTGAACCGGCTGCGGCTCACGCCGCGGCAGGGCTCGACTATCCTTGAGGGTGTGACAACCCCAAGGAGCGCAACATGGTGCAGAGCCTGGACCCCGTTCTCGGTCAGCTACAACAGGTGGTGCTGGATAAACCCAGAGAGATCAGGCTGGCACTGGCCTGCCTCATCGCCCGTGGCCACCTGCTTATCGAGGATCTGCCCGGGATGGGGAAAACCACCCTGTCCCAGGCCCTGGCCACCACCCTGGGGCTGAGCCATCAACGGGTGCAGTTCACCGCAGACATGCTGCCGGCGGATCTCACCGGTTTCTCCATCTTCTCGTCGGAGTCCCAGGAGTTTCGCTTCCACCCCGGCCCTCTGTTCAGCCAGGTGGTGCTCGCCGATGAGGTGAATCGCGCCAGCCCCAAGACTCAGAGTGCCCTGCTCGAAGCCATGGCGGAACACCAGGTCAGCTGTGATGGCACCACTCGCACCCTGCCCGACCCCTTCTTCGTCATCGCCACCCAAAATCCCCAGGAGCAATCCGGCACCTTTCCCCTGCCCGAATCTCAGCTGGACCGCTTTATGATGAGACTCAGCCTGGGCTTTCCCAGTATCGAGTCGGAGAAATTGCTGCTGCGCGGCGACCACCTGGCGGACAGGGTGCGGGAGCTCCCCGCTCTGCTCAGTGCCGCGGATCTGAGCCAGATGCAGCAGCGTGCCGACGCGGTGGCCGTTGCCGAGCCTGTGCTGGATTACCTGCTGGAGCTAGTGCAACACAGCCGGGACAACAGTGAGGGCCTGCTGCCCCTCTCCCCCAGGTGCAGCCGGGCGCTGCTGGCCGCCAGCCGCGCCTGGGCACTGATGGATGGCCGCAGCTTCGCCGTGCCTGACGATGTACAGGCGGTCTTCGCCGCCGTGGCCGGCCACAGGCTGGCCTCCGGTGAACGGGGCAGCTCCGGGGCTCAGCGGCTGCTGGACAGGGTAAATCCCATCCGATGAAGATCCCCAAATTCTGGCAGCCCCCTGAGATCCAGGCCTCCCCCAACGCGCGGCTGGAACACAACGACATACTGATTCTGCCCTCTCGATTTGGCATCTTTTACCTTGCCCTGGCCGGGGTGCTGTTCGTCTTTGGCTCCAACTACCAGAACAATCTGATCCTGATCCTCTCCTTCCTGATGTTCAGCCTGTTCAGCTCCTGCTTGCTTATCTGCTTTCGCAACCTGTCCGGGCTCTCCCTGAGGTTTCAGCCTGGCCGTTCCGGCTTTGCCGGTGAGCAGGTGGGGTTCCCCCTGGAACTGGCCAGCGACCGGGCGCGCCATGCCCTGACCCTCAGCCTGGACAAGGGGGCACAGCAGAGGTTGCAACTTCTGGTCACGCCGGGGCAACGACTGGAGCTGGGCACACTGGGAAAACGGCGCGGCCGGCTGCTGCCCGGCAGGGTGCGAGTCAGCAGTCACTATCCCCTGGGCCTGTGCCGGGTCTGGGCCCACATCAGGCCAGAGGTCGGATGCTGGGTCTGGCCCAGCCCGACCCCACCCGACCGGTCCATCCCGGCAGTCTCCTCCCCCTCCCAGACCAGCCAATGGCAGGAGCTTGATGGCCTGTGCCCCTGGCAACCCGGCCACAGCCTCTCACGGATGGACTGGAAACAGCTGGCCAGACAGCGCGGCAAGATGCTCAAACAATTCAATGACAACAACAATCAGGCCTTCTGGCTGGAGCTCAACCCTGGCCACGGCGATCTGGAGCAGCACCTGAGTCAGTTGACCGGCGCGGCACTGCACTGTCAGCAGCAGGGGGTCCCCTTCGGACTCCGGGGGCCTCATATGGAGATCCCCCCAGGCCTGGATGGCAATCACCTGGGCCGGATTCTCGACAGCTTGGCCGGGGTGCCTCATGGTCGCTGAATTCCCGCAGGCAGCCTTCCGCCAAACTCTGGGGTGGCTGCTGCTGACCCAACAGATGATGGTGGTCCACCTGATAGGCATATTGCCGGACTGGGCCCTGGCCATCGCCAACCTGGCCCTGGCCTGGCGACTGGCCATTTTCCTGGGCAAGGTCCCGCCTCCCCGGCCCTGGGTGCTGTTTCTGATCTCACTCATGGTGCTGCTGAGCCTGGTGCCCCTCTATCTGGGGGAGGGGCTGGCCATCACCCTGTCGGTGATGATCGCCCTGGCCTACAGCCTCAAATCCCTGGAGGTGCGCTCCCGGCGCGACATCCTGGTGCTGACCCTGGTGGGCTTTTTCCTCATCTCACTGAGCCTCATCCCTCAGCAATCCCCCTTGAAACTGGCGTCGGCCCTGGCCCTGTTCACCCTGAACATCACCGTGCTGCTGAGCCTGCACAGCAGCAGTTCTGCCCGCAGCAACCTAGGTACCACCTTGCGCTTGGCGCTGTTCAGCCTGCCCATGACTCTGCTGCTCTACCTGCTGGTGCCCAGGGTGGACCCCCTCTGGCACCAGGGCGTGCGCCCCGGGGCACAAACCGGCCTGAGCGACACCCTGTCGCTGGGGGAGATCGCCGAGTTGACCCAGTCCACCGAGATGGCCTTCAACGCCAGCTTCGAACTGCGACCGCCTCAGGAGCTGCTCTACTTCCGGGTGTGGATCCACAACCTCTATGATGGCCGCACCTGGCACGGGGCCCGCCCCTACCCCCTGGACGCCATCACCGCCACCCGGGCGGAAGAGGGTCACCTGTATCGCATCAGTCATTGGTACTCCGGAGTCAGGTTACCCACATTGGCCATGAGCCAGGGACTCTCCCCCGGCATGCGTCCCCTGGGGGATGGGCTGTGGCAGGGCCGGATTCAGCAGGACCAGGTACTGAGCTGGCGACCCAGGGCAATTCCGGCGGCCCCCGCGGCCATCACCGAGGCGCTGATGCTGCCCGCCTCGGGCAACCCCAGGGCCAGGCAGTTGGGAGAATCCTTAAAGGGGCTCAGCCAGCGGGAGATCGTTCACCGGGTGCTGCGCAGGTTCAGGGATAATCCCTTCCACTACACCCTGTCGCCGCCCGCCACAGGGCCCAATGAGATCGATGATTTCCTGTTCGACACCCAGGCTGGATTCTGCGGCCACTATGCCGGTGCCATGGTGTTCGTCCTCAGGGCCGCCGGCATCCCCGCCCGGCTGGTCACCGGCTATCAGGGCGGACGCTGGCTGGGCGACAGCAACCGGCTGCAGGTTCGTCAGCTCAATGCCCACGCCTGGGTGGAGTACTGGCTGCCGGCCCAGGGCTGGATCCGCACTGACCCCACCAACATGGTGGCCCCGGACCGGGTACAGATACTGGGGGAACAACGATTGGCCCAGTGGTGGGGACTCTCAGGTTGGCTGAAGGAGAGCGCACCGGTGCGCACCCTGGGCGCCTGGGCCGACAGCCTCAATGCCCTGTGGCATCAGCAGGTCAGCGGCTTTGACCGCCTCAGTCAGCAGCAATGGCTGAGCCAGTGGCTGGGTAAACTCTCCGTTCAGAACCTGATGCTGCTGGCAGCCGCCATAGTGCTCACCACCCTGCTGATTCACCTGAAACTGGCCAGAATGCTGACCCCACCCAGGCTGCCGGCGCCGGAGCTGCTGCTGTGGCGCTGGCTGTCCAAGCGTCTGAGTCGCCTCGGTGCCCAGCCCGGCCCCGCCACCTCGGTTTCCCAACTGGTGGCCATGACCCGCCACCACTGCCCGCCGGCCTCTCTCCCTGTACGCCTGCTGCAGCGGCTGTTCTATCGCCTGCGCTACGCCGACCTCCCTCCTGGCAAGCGCCGGCTGCTGCGGCTGGCGATGTGGCGTCAGTTCCTGAAGCTGCGCCGGGCCCTGAAAGCCGAGGTTGGCTCGGGCTCTGCGATGGAGATCCGCTAGGGTGGCCCGAGTGTCCTTGCTATCACAAACCACTTAGAAAGTGACGGATAAAACAGAGATGTACACAGATTCAGGCCAGTTCTACACTCTGAAGACTCGAATTTAGGCCAAAAAATTCTAGGGAAAAATATGACACACAGCAAAAACTCAGTTATTTTTCTCTTATAGAAAGGGGTTAAATAGAGCTTAGAATGCAATACCCGAGCCACAACTTTAAATTGGAAGATCTTAGTAAGATTAGTAGTTAATGGCAATATCTATGGGCGCTCATTGAACTTGAGACCCATAGATTATTAGGCTTTCATCTTCTACATATTTTAACGTTAAAGAGGGTCACAACGGCCCAGGCAACTCCAAGGGCTCAGGACAACTTCTCTTGTATCCTCTGCAGTTAGCTTCATAGCGGGCTCGCCAAAGTTATACCAATATTCTTGACTGGAATGAATAAACTTCCTACCGTTATCTTGCGCCCTAACACTTACCCGATGCGTTCCACCATCAAAAGTGTAAAAAGTTAATGTATTATTAGTTGACACCTGTTTTACACCATTTACATACCATGTATACTGTTCGATGTAACCATCATAATCAGTAGCATTAGCCGTAAATGTAACTTTATTTACTCCTCCGCTCCAATAGCGATCTTCTGAATAGGTAAAAGACACTTTCGGCCTGTAGTTGTGCCACAATACTTGGGTCTCTGCGTTTGGCAGATACTGATCTTGGTAACAACCTATTTTATAAGGTGTGACCAAGTCTTCTGAGGGAGCCGAAGTATCTACCTTGTCGATATAACCTGTTGCAGTCAGTCCCTTATAGTGTCTTGGCACATAAGGCTGCAACCCACCCTTAAGATTATAAAAATTGGGCTCACCACTACCTTTTTGATAACTACAATTAGTCCAATTGTACACTCCAAAAGTTTCTCTTACCATTTCATAATCATCAGCATCGAGAGCCTGAACACCAAAGGAGGCGACGAGTGGAATAAGCGGCATTGCTACAATTGCTATCTTTTTAAAAAACATACTTACATCCTATGTCTAATTATTTACTTCCCATCAAGTACAACTTCGGGCGCCAATAGACCCTGAATCACTTGAACTTGATGAAAGTAATTTATGTAAAGAGAATGTTCCTGTCTATATTTAAAAAATTATATATCAGCTATTGACAGAACGTAAATTCATAAAACAAATCAGTTGTAAACGACATGTTAAACAAGCCGCATCAACCACCCAAACAACAACCTAACAGTTAATTCAACCAGTAATTCCCCACCTATGCAGTTTAATTAGCCCCAGCTCCACAACAAAAGAAATCTCAAATCACAACAGTATCATTTCGCCTTAATCAAACGATTGACTATTTCCTACAACGAGACAAGGAATACTCCTATCAAAGTCGTAGCAAAAAGCTTTGAGGCTAAAGAGCACATCCTTGGGACCAACACACAAGGTTAACGTGTGTTCGGTAGTGATTGCCTGACGAAACCATCCTCTCGATTATGGATATCTATGTGAAATTCACTTCGCCCAAACACAGCCAAGAAAATCAATCACAAAAAGCATAGCCGGATCCGCAAGCGCCGGCTGCTGCGGCTGGCGATGTGGCGCCAGTTCCTGAAGCTGCGCCGGGCCCTGAAAGCCGAGATCGGCTCGGGCTCTGCGATGGAGATCCGCTAGGGTGGCCCGAGTGTCGCCAGCGGCGCACTGGTGTATACTCAGCCCAAATTCCTGTAAAAGACCGAGTTTCGATGACCGACGGCCCAAGCCTGCTGTGGCACGACTATGAAACCTGGGGTGCCAACCCTTCCTCCGATCGCCCGGCGCAGTTCGCTGCCATCCGCACCGACCTGGATCTCAATCCCATCGGCGAGCCCATAGAGCTGTTCTGCAAACTGCCCGCAGATTACCTGCCCTCCCCGGAAGCGATGTTTGTCACCGGCATCACCCCTCAGCGGGCCAACCGCCTGGGTGAGGTTGAGGCGCAGTTTATCGCCAAGGTGGAAGCGGAGATGGCCAAGCCTGGCACCTGCACCGTCGGTTACAACTCCATCCGTTTCGATGATGAGGTAACCCGATACACCCTGTATCGCAACTTCCATGATCCCTATGCCCGGGAGTGGCAAAACGGCAACAGCCGCTGGGACATCATCGATCTGGTTCGCGCCTGTTACGCGCTGCGTCCCGAAGGCATAGAGTGGCCCTTGCGCGAAGACGGCAACCCCAGCTTCAAGCTGGAGCATCTGACCGCCGCCAACGGCCTGGATCACGGCAATGCCCACGATGCGGTGTCCGACGTTCAGGCCACCATCGCCCTGGCCAAGCTGATCAAAGAGGCTCAGCCCAAGCTGTACGACTGGTTCTTTGGCCTGAGGCGTAAGCAGGCGGTGGCCAAGCTGGTGGATGTGCTGGCGATGAAGCCCCTGCTCCATGTCTCCTCACGCTTCCCCGCCAGCCAGGGCTGCACCACCCTGGTGATGCCCATGGCCTGGCACCCGGAGAACCGCAACGCCGTGGTGGTGGTGGACCTGCATCAGGACGTCACCCCACTGATCGAATGGAGTGCCGAACAGCTCAAGGAGCGGCTGTACACCCCAAGTCGTGAACTCAATGAAGGTGACCTGCGGGTGCCGGTGAAACTATTGCACTTCAACAAGAGCCCCTTCATCGCCCCGGCGGCCACCCTGGAAGATGCCCAGGCAGAGCGGCTGGGACTGGATAAGCAGCGCTGTCGTGACAACTACAAGCTTTTGCGCAGCCACCATCAGCAGGTTCGGGAGAAGCTCACCGCCCTCTACAGCGAAGAGTGGGCCTCGGACGACAGCCGGGATGTGGACCAGCAGCTGTACGGCGGCTTCTTCTCCGATAGCGACCGCAGTCAGATGGAGCTCATCCGCACCACGGCGCCGGAGCACCTGGCGGCGCTCAACCCTCAGTTCAGCGACCCCAGGCTGGCCCCGCTGTTCTTCCGTTTCCGGGCCCGCAACTTCCCGCAGACCCTGTCCGAGCAGGAGCAGAAACGCTGGCACAACCACTGCCAGGAGCGGATCAACGACCCCGAGTACGTGATGCGACTGGAGCAGTTAGTGGAGACGCATCAACAGGATGAGACCAAGATGGCGTTACTGAAAGCGCTCTATCATCATCTCCAATCGTTGTAAATTAAAGAAATGTTGCCCACTTCCCCTATATTTGGAAGTGGGTGTGATCGGCGTCACATCAGAACGATCCGCAACCACCTAAACTGTAACCCAGTTTCATAAATTGAGGATTGAGGATGAGTACCCGTTTTGCCGACGCGTTGACTCAGATGCCCGAAGCCTTGGCGGAGGCGGTAGCCCCCATGTTGACCGAGCATTTTGCCGGTCACCTGTCCGCCGATCAGCTGAAGGAGCTCAGTGAGAAATCCGGCTTAAGCGGCACCGAGCTGTACCTGGCTCTGCTGCCCATCGCCGCGACACTCTCCTACGCGCCCATCTCCAACTTCTTTGTTGGTGCCATCGCCCATGGGGTGTCTGGCGACGCCTATATGGGCGCCAACATGGAGCTGGTAGGGGAAGCCCTGTTCCACTCCGTTCACGCCGAACAATCCGCCATCAGCCACGCCTGGCTGGCGGGCGAGCGTAAACTGGTGGGGATCACCGTTAACTACTCTCCCTGCGGCCACTGTCGTCAGTTCATGACCGAACTGAACAACAACGAAGGCCTGACCATCCGTCTGCCCGAGCAGCAACCCCAGCCTCTGACCCACTACCTGCCCTACGCCTTCGGGCCCAAGGACCTGGGTATGGAAGATGGCCTGCTGGACGGCAACGACCATGAAATGGTGCTGGAGAGTGACGACTCCCTGGTGCAACGTGCCCTGCGTGAGGCCAACGCCTCCTACGCCCCCTACTCCAAGACTCCGGCGGCCATCGCCCTGGAGACGGATACCGGCCGGGTGTTTGTGGGTCGTTATGCCGAGAACGCCGCCTTCAATCCCAGTCTGCCAGCGATGCAGATCGCTCTGAACGGCATGGCTCGTATGGGACTGCCCTTCGACAGCATCCGCCGCGCCGTGCTGGTGGAGAGTGCTCGGGGTCAGATCAGCTTTGTTCACAGCGCCAGCGATGCTCTGGCCACAGTCAGCCAGGTGAAACTTGAAGTTTTCAAAGCGGAAGCTTAATAAGAGCGTAAAGAAGATGCAGGCGGGTCGACGCCGCCTGGTGTTCAACCGGGGCCTAAACCAAGACCCAGGCTGGAGAATGAGCGCATAGCCTCCTAAATACAGGGGAAAAAATGCCGCCCAATGGGGCGGCATTTTCTATTTGGGTAAGCGCAGTTTTAACGAAGAGGTGTCCATGCGGCTGCCACCCAGACGCTGCACCTCCGCATAAAACTGATCCACCAGGGCGGTCAGCGGCAGCTGAGCCCCGTTGCCTCTGGCTTCATCCAGGGCAATGCCCAGATCTTTACGCATCCAGTCGACGGCGAAACCAAAGTCATACTCATCTTTGAGCATGGTGTGTCCGCGGTTATCCATCTGCCAGGACTGGGCCGCGCCTTTGCCGATGACCTCCAGCACCTTATCGCCATCCAGGCCCGCCTTCTGGGCAAAGTGCATCCCTTCGGCCAGCCCCTGAACCACACCGGCGATGCAGATCTGGTTCACCATCTTGCACAGCTGACCGCTGCCCACGGACCCCATCAGCTCGGCGCAGCGGGCATAGGCATCTATCACAGGTCGGGCACGCTCGAACTGCTCGGGTTCACCACCGGCCATGACGGTCAACACGCCATTTTCCGCACCCGCCTGACCACCGGAGACCGGCGCATCCACAAAGCCAACACCCTGCTCCCCAGCCTTGGCTGCCAACTCTCTGGCCACATCGGCAGAGGCCGTGGTGTGATCCACCAGCACCGCACCTGAGCTCATCCCCGCCAGGGTGCCATGCTTGCCAGCCACCACCTGACGAAGGTCATCGTCATTACCCACGCAGACGAAGACAAACTCACACCCCTGGGCAGCGTCCTTTGGGGTCAGGGTATAACTGCCGCCATACTGCTCCTGCCAACGCTGCGCCTTGGCGGTGGTACGGTTATAGACGGTGACATCATGCCCCGCTTGCTGCAGGTGACCCGCCATGGGGTAACCCATGACGCCCAATCCAATAAAGGCAACCTTGGCCATTGTTTTCCCTCTGAACAACGAAAGTGGATTCATTGTGTGCCAGATAGGCCAGGATTGCGAGCCTGTAAAAAGTAAAAGAGTAGAGCAGGCAAGCGCTTATTCCGGGCACTACGCCCCTTGCCTGCTCAGCAAGGTCAGTGGCTACAACTCCCACTCAATGCGCTCAGCCGGCATGCTGAACACCTGTTGCAGCGGCGTGGATTCTCCGTGGTACCACACCTCCACCAGCAGCTCCTGCTGCTCGTCCGCGGCCATCAGTTCCGCCTTGAACTGACCCGCATCGGTGACCCCGGCCGCCAGTCGGTTTTGGTAATCCGGCTGAAAACTTCCGCCAATGGAGTCAAACACAGAGTAAAGCGCCACATAGGCGGAGCGGCCGGGATCCACGGTCACACTGACCGACAGCTCACTGCTGCTGGCAAAATCCATCTGAGGTGACGCCACCAGATCCGCGGTGGTTTGAGGCTCTTCAGGAGCATCAGGTGTCGCCGGGGTGTCCGGAGTGGTCGGTGTCGAGGGGGTGTCCGGCACCGCCGGCGTATCCGGAGCGGGTGCACTGCCCCCGCCACCGCCTCCCCCACCACAGGCGCAGAGAAACAGGGTGAGCACTGCTAGGTTGAAACTCTTCATAATCCATCTCCTCAATCAAACAGCTTCTGCTGGACGCCATTACTCTTCTGATGCCAGTCGGTGTACTGGCCACCGTCATACTCCAGGTACTTCTCGAAGTCCGGGTAGGTCTGCAGCAGGTCCTCCTGCTCGGCGGGATAGCTCCATTGGTGGCTGAATTCCAGAGCCCAGGGCAGGCTGTTGCTGGTGCGGTAGTAGCGACCGCTGCCCGGCGCACTGTCATCCTGCTCGGTACCAAAGTAGAGGTCGCTGGCCAGATCCGTGGGGGGATAATCCGCCATGTGGATCTCCAGGCCGCGACCGGGAGCACCATCGAAGCCGGTTCTCGCCTTGCCCGGGGTCGCGAAGATAAAGGGATCAAAGGGTGCCCTGGGCATGGCATTGGCCGGAATGCCATCGGCGAAATGGATATCCAGCTCGAAGCTCATCTGAATCGCTTCGTCACACCCCACAATGGTGCGGTAGTAAAGGCAATTGGTGGTGACTTCGGTCTTAAGATCCTCGCTGATGACAAACACCGCATTGCTTTGCCCCGCTTCCAGACCCGCCCCTTCCACCGAGCCACTGGTCTTAATCAGCGTCGAGTCACTGCGGATGTTGCCTCGGCTGATGCCTGGCAGATGCAGTGCCAAGCCGTTGTGATAGGCAGCGCCAGCGGCGCGCAGCTGTCCGGTGACCTTGAGGCGGGTGATCTCGCCTGACTGCAGATACTGGATAAACTTGAGATCCACCACCACGTCGTTCATGTCGTAGTCGGGCATTCTGGGCCAACGGTCCTCAAAGGCGACGGTGGCCCAGCCACTGCTTGGGTAGGGGATCTGGGTGACCCCAGGTGCCAGCACGGCTTCAGCGTAATCTTCCACCTCGCCGTCCGGCGCCCCTCCTCGGGAGCGAACCCCGGCGGCAGAAGCGATGCGGAAGCGGGTCTGCACCACACCGGACGCATCGGCGGGCACCGCCACCTGGATATCACTGCTGCCAACGGCCAGCCACTCATCCTGTACCGCGTGTTCTCCGGCATCGTCAAAGTCGCCGTCACTGTTCCAGTCGAAAAAGCCCTGCAGGTAACCGGCTTGTCGGCCCACCGACACCCCTATGATGGCGGTCTGGCCCGCAGTCAGGCCGTTTTTAAAGCTGATGCCATCCTCATCATTGAGCCCATCAGACTCATCGCTCCTCGGCGACTTGAAACCGTCCGGTTCCGCGTCCACCTGACTGCCAAGCATGGGGCCTTGCGGCTCCAGGCTGTGTCGGGCGCCATTCTCCTCCATGGTGGTACCGTAGCTGTCCGGCGCATCACCAAAGTCGACGTTGTTAGCCACCACAGGCGCGATGGCACAGCGCGCGCCATCGTTCTGATTGGAGCTGGGGCCATTGGCATAGAACTCGGCGGTGGGATCGAGCTGTTCAGGATTGCGCAGATCCAGGCGGAAGATATTGCCGTCCTGATTGCGACTGATGTAGTAGTAGCCACTCTTATCGAAATAGCCGGCGCCAAAGGTGCCGGTGACGCCGCTGTAACCCAGGATCTCGCGGCTGCCGTCGCCGATGTCAACCTGATACACGGCGCCGCTGCTGTTATCCACGGCATAGAGCTCGCCATCGTCCGGGTGGAAGGCGAAGTCGGTGAGGTTCATGGACGTATCGGCCCCCTGAATCTTCACCGCCTGCAGATAGTTCGGGTCTGAGGCGGTCAGGGAGATGGCGTAGAGACCGTGATTCCTGTGATAGATCCAGTAGGTGTTTTCATGCACATCCCCCACATAGAAGTGCACCCCTGACGGCAGGCCTGTGACCCCCAGGATCTCAGCCTCATAATCACTGCCCACCCGAACCACATTAAGCTGGCTTTTGCTGAAGCCATAGATGTAGTTGTCGGTCTGATTGAAACCAATGGCATTCACGTTGCCCGGAAGGGTCAGGTCCTCCTTCAAAACCTGGTAATCACCGGTCACCAGATCGACCCCATACACCGTGGTGTCCTTCTGAAACAGAAAGGCTTCTGTTGGGCAGTTGTTAAAGGGCGTCGCCGCCGCCCCAGCTGACACCGCCATTAAAAGTGTGGCTAATCGAAACATCTCATCCCCTCCAGGCATAGGTTTGAAAGGGATAAAGAAATTTCCATGCCAAGATGAAAAACTCAATCAAGTCAGCACTTTGAAAAATATGACGCTGATGTTTTTGCATTATGCAACCGGCAAATATGCAAAAAAATCGCCACTGAGTGGCATTCACTGTTGATCTTGATGTGAAAAAACGCCAACAATAATTATCTCTAATGAGTGGGCCTCCCTATTCAGCCCCTCTTTTTCTAATTTATTTGTGCCAGAGTTTTATTAGGGACAGCTTTATGAAACTGCAACTGGAAGCAGTCAGAGCCTTCGTTGCTGCCGCGGATGAGGGATCCTTTACCGCCGCAGGAAGACAATTAAAAAAGACCCAAGCTGCCATCAGCCAACAGGTACAAAACCTGGAAATTGATTTGGGTTTTGATCTCTTTAGCCGGCAAGGGAAATACCCAAAACTGACGGAGAAAGGCCAGAGACTGCTCAAAGATGCCAGGATGATGCTCTCCCAGGTAGAGCACTTTTCCGAGCAAGCGCGCTCCCTTGAAGGGGTGGCCGAGCCCCGCCTGCGCATCGGTGTCGACCCCTTAGTCGGCACACCTGAGCTGCTCACCATCATGTCAGAGTTTGCTGAAACCTTTCCCCACGTAGAGCTCTACCTGGTTCAGCAAAACAGTCAGTCTCTTTTGCAAAAAATTGATGATGGACAGCTAGATGCGGTTCTTGGCCTGTTCCCAAAGACCGACATGGTGGACTTTACCTCGGTGGATGCTTTTCAGATAAGCAGTCACTGGGTTGCTTCTCCCCAGCTGGCCGAATCCCTGGGGCAACCCATCCGCTACGCCAGTCTGTGCCACTCGAGGCTGCTGCTGCCCACCAACCTGCCGGAGCAATCCATGCGCAAAATGACCGATATGGTGCAGGTGTGGCAGGTGGAAGACCTCAATACACTATTGAGCTTCTGTCGAAGCGGCATAGGCATCTCCTGCCTGCCTGATTTCGTAATTAAACAGGATCTGGAGAACAATAAACTGACCCCTATCCAGTTCGATTTTGACCGAATTTCTCATTTTGACTGGCGTGCTACATTGCTTTGGCCCAATGGCCATCAATTCCACGATGCCGGGCTGTGGCTCTTTAATAAACTGGCGCACGTCCGTCAATAATTCCTGCCTCATCAAATTTGATGATTTTTCCATGGGAGCGAAACTCTTTCGCTCCCATTTTCGTCTATACTCCCCTTGTAATATCCAACAATTCCCCTGACTCACCTGTACCAAATGGTATATACATCAAATTTTCACATTAAATCAGGTGGAACCCACCAAGAACTAACCCGTTGAAAATACTATATTCAGCAAACTTTCCATAAGCCACTCTTATAGAACCCATCTTTTTAAGATTTCAGCATCTCAATAACATCAATTCCGTGATTCATTCACGCCTAAAAATGTTTATAAGGAGATGACAGTGAACATGATCAAAACCTACGCCAAAGCCCAAGCCGCCCTGACCACCTTCAAGCGCGACGAGCGCGGTGTAACCGCCATCGAGTACGGCCTGATTGGTGTAGCTATGGCTGTAATTCTAGGCGTAGCATTTGCTAACGACGGTGCGATTTTTACTTCACTTAAGCAAGCCTTTGGCACCATTGGCACAATGCTCGGTGAACAAGCCGTTCAGGCTGACGGCTAATTAGCAAGGCGGTCCCAAATGCTTCCGGTTCTATCCGCTGTTATCACACTGGAAGCCTGCTGGATCGCCCTGTCGGATATCCGCCATCGGCGGATATCCAACGGCCAGGTGGGGCTGCTGCTGCTGCTCACCTGGCTGGTCGCCCTCATCGGCGGCACCTGGCCTGAGGCACTGCCAAGCTTTGCCCTGGCCATTGTTATCGGCCTGGCCCTCTACCTGGTCCGCTTCTGGGCAGGCGGGGACGCCAAGCTCTATATGGCCCTGGCGCCACTGATGACTTTAGATGAACTGCTCCACGCCAGCTTCTGGATACTGCTTATCGGCGGTGTGCTGGCCGCAGGCTACCTCATCAAGTACCGAATTTTTGACCGGAGCAAGGAAGACCCGGGACTCCCCTATGGCCTCGCCATCTTGCTGGGGGTGGGATTCCAGCTTCTTGTCTCGACGCTCAATACCTAAAACAGTCGAACGGCGAACCACATTATGAGTTCAAAAGTGACCTACCTTATCGCCTTTTTGGCGGTCATCTTCGGCCTCTACGGCATCCTGGACCTGGTCAGTGGCAATGGTGAACCGGCCACGCCCCCGCCGCCTGAAGTGAAGATGGTAACCCTATGGCAGGCCAGCAGTGCCATCGCCGAGGGCGAGGCCGTCTCAGGCTCGATCCTGACCCGAGTCACCCTGACTCAGGAGGAAGCTGCCCAGTTGGGGGCCAATGAGGATATCTCTCTGACGCTGACCCCGGCCACCCTGGCGGCGCGCAACATCGATGACGGAGAGTGGGTCTTCCCCGAGCAGCTTAGCCAGCCTGGTCAGCCCGGTTATCTCGATCTCCTCACCACTGAGGGGATGGTGCTCTATCCGCTGACCATCTCGGCCACCAATCTGGTGGACAACTACATCCACCCCGGGGATTACATCGACATCCTGACGGTGAGCTCCCCCCACACCAACCTCTCCAATGCCACCGCCGAACTGACCCAGTTCACCGGCGTGCGGGCCGGCCTGTTGATGCAACAGGTTCGGGTGATGGCCCTGGACAGTCAGTCCGACAACGGCGTCAAACCCAAGGTGGGCATCAATGGCGAGCTGGAAACCACGGTGGTAATCGAGGTTGCCCCCCAGGCGGTCTCCAGACTCTCCCTGGCCCAGCGCACCATGTTCATCGAAATCTACCGCAGTCAGCGCCAGCACCCCATTCCCGATGCAGATGTCAGCGACATCATCGCCAACTACACCGGCATCAAGGAGCTTCGCGGCGGCGACGACGACAGTGGTGACGACCTTGGAGGCGCCTTCTGATGAGCCTTATAACCAGATTGCTTACCCTGCTAGCCCTGCTGCTACCCCTGGGCCTTATCGCCGGCGAGCGCAACCTCATCCAGGGGGATGCCCTCAACCTCAGCTTCAACGAGGATCTGGGCACCATCTTCATCAGTCAGCCGGACATCGCCGATTACAAGGTGGTCGGTGACCGCCAGTTGGTACTCTTCGGCCAGGGGCTGGGCCAAACCCGGCTCATCGTCTACGCCAAATCCGGCAAGGTGCTTGCCTCGGATCTGGTGCGGGTGGACATCGACCTCACGCCTATCCACCGGGAAATTGCCCTGCGCTATCCCGACCTCAGCATCCAACTTAAGGCGCTAGGCGATCAGGTCGCCGTCAAAGGCAAGGTGTTCAGCGACAAGCAGCGGGATGAACTCTACGCCCTGGTAGCCGGACTCTTAGGTCGAAAGCGCATGGAACGTTACGGCGAAACTGAAGTGCTGGAGTTTGACAACGGCATGAAGGAGAGTGGCCTGGCCACCTTCCACCGCCTCTACACCTACGAAGGGATCATCGAGCTGCTGGAGCTGGACCGGCCCCAGCAGGTGAACGTGAAGATCTCCGTGGCCCAGGTGACCGACGAGTTCAACGAGACCCTGGGGGTGGACTGGTCCTCCATCGGCTCTTTGCCCGGCACCTTCACCTTTGCGGATTTCGAAGCGGCGGATCTCTCCACCATCATCACCGCCCTGGGGGATGACAGCCTGGCCGAGCTGCTGGCCGAGCCCAACCTCACCGTCATCTCCGGCGAGTCCGCCAGCTTCCTGGTCGGCGGCGAGGTGCCGGTGATCGTCACCAACAACAACAACACCAACGTCACCTTCAAGGAGTTTGGCATCGGTCTGGACCTCACCGCCAAGGTGATCAGCAGCGAGCAGATCCGCCTGCAGCTGGCCCCGGAGGTGAGCGCCATCGAGGGCTATGTGCGGACCCTGGGCATCGAAGTGCCTCAGCTCAGCTCCAGACGTGCCATGACCACAGTGGAACTGGGGGATGGCGACAGCTTTATGCTGGGGGGACTGATGAGCAGTGAAGAGGTGGAGGAGCTGGCGAGAGTGCCCGGCATCGGCGACATCCCCTTCTTCGGCGGCCTGTTCCGCAAGGCCACCACCACCAGACGTAAGACCGAGCTGGTGATCATCGCCACCGTCAATCTGGTGAAGCCGGTGACCCCGGATCAGATTGTGCTGCCCCACATACAGCGCAGCACCACCCTGAACCGGTTGTTCAACCTACCGGATCCCAACCCCAACGACACCAAGGAGCAGGCTCTCACCCTGGAGCTGCTGGAGCGCGGAGGCTTTATCCAATGATTCGAACTCTCTCTCCCCTGCTGGCCGCGCTTCTGGGCACAGCCCTGATTGTCGGGTGTGCCGACCACGCCATGGACAGCCCGGGCTCAGAAGCTCTGGTCTACGCAGAGCAGCACAGGTTTGACTTAAGACCCAAGGGTCAGGATGTCAGCACCATGAAAGCCAAGGTGTCTGAACTGGTCGCCCAGTTCGATGCCGATGCTTCCCGCCTGGCCCTGCACCATGCTCCGAGCTGGGGCCCTCAGGCTAAGCAGCTCAGGCAGGCGTTGCTGACAGACGGGCTGAATCCCGCCCGCATCACGCTGATTGAGGACAGTCAGCTGGACACCCCCATCAGCCTGCGCGTCTCCCTCTGGAAAACCCTGGTCGGAGAGTGCAGCGCCCACCGACTGGATCAGCCCTATGCCAGGCTGGGGTGCGCCGTGGACGCCAACCGGGTGACTCACACCCGCCACCCAGACTCCCTGGCCAAAGGAGGTCAGTGACATGTTTGATCTCGCCAAGGCGATCAGCGCCAATACCAAGAGTGAGCCCCAGGAGCGGGGACCGGCGGGCTTCAGCCTGTTCTACCAGACCCCTGAGTGTCACAACCTGGTCCAGGAGGTATGCCGCTTCGAAGGATGGCCAGAACCCCACAGCCAGAAGGAGTCCCAGGGGATCAACCCGGAGAAGCTGCAGGACATCGTCATCCTGGAGCTTAACGACTCGGACAATGTGGTGGCCGATGCCCGTCAGTTCGCCAGCCAGATGCCCAACAAGAAGGGGATCATCATCATCGGCAAGGAGGACGCCATCACCACCATGCGCGCCCTCAAGGAGATGGGGTTCTACTACCTGTTCTGGCCTGTGGGCAAACAGGAGCTCACCGAGTTTTTGCGTCATGTGCACGCCAATCAGCAGAAATTCTCCGGGGTCAGCCAGAACCGTAAAGCCAAACGGATCTCCGTGGTGGGGACCCGGGGCGGATGCGGCACCACGCTGATCGCCACCGAGCTGGCCTCCGCCCTGGCCGGCTCCGGCGCCGAAACCGTGCTGGTGGATCACAAGTACCAACTGAGCAACATCGACATCATCCTGGGGCAGAAAGACCTGGCCAAGCAGGATGTAAAGAACATCAGCCTGCAGCTGCATGAGCTGGATGAGGACGCCGCTTTTAGCTACCTCACCAAGGTAAGCCGGCGCCTGAATCTGCTGGGCCTCACCGGTGACGCCCCCCAGAGGGAGCTCACCGAATTTACCCACTCCCTGTGCGATCTGCTCCTCAGGCAGGCCAACTTCATGGTGGAGGACTACTCCGCCTCCATCGATTTTCCCCTGGAGATGGAAGCCCTCTACAAGCGCAGCGACATGATCGTACTGGTGCTGGAGCCCTCGGTCACCTCCCTGCGCAATGGCCAGCAACTGCTGGAGCAGGTGGCCAAGTTCAACCTGGACGGGGGCGATGACACCCGGCTGCTGCTGGTGGCCAACTACCACAGGCCTGAGTCCTCCTTCTCCCTGAGCCTGCAGGAGATGCATCAATTCCTGGAGCGGGAGATGGACATCGTCATCCCCTACAACAAGCAGACCGCCCATCTGGTGTTGGAGGGGCGCCGTCTGCATAAGCAGGAGTCTGGCAAGCAGAAACCTCTGACCACCCTCTACAGGTTGATCAACGGCCAATTGGCCCCGCAGAAGTCCACCCCACTATCTCTGTTCAAAGAGGTGTTTAAACGATGAGCACCAGCAAGGCGATCTACGCCGACTTTCGCAACCGCATCTTTGAGGTGTTGGACGCCAGCGCCGTCTCAGGTATGGGCCGCAATGAGCTGACCGCCCAGATTGAAGGCGCCGTCGGCGTCCTGGCCGCCAACTACCACAGCCCGGTGCCTGCGGTGATGCGTGCCGGCCTGGTCAAGAACCTGGTGGACGAGCTGGTGGGCCTGGGGCCACTGCAGCCGCTGATGGAGGATCAGAGCATCACCGACATCATGGTGAACGGGGTCAACGACATCTTCTTCGAACGGGGCGGCAAACTGCACCGCTCAGACCTGGCCTTCGTCAACGAGCAGCAGCTGGTAGAGATCGCCCAGCGCATCGCCTCCCGGGTGGGGCGCCGGGTAGATGAATCCTCCCCCATGGTGGACGCCCGCCTGGACGACGGCAGCCGGGTTAACATTGTCCTCAAGCCAGTTGCCCTGGATGGCACCACCATCTCCATCCGTAAATTCCGCGAACAGAAGATTGGTCTGGAGGATATGGTGAAGTTCGGCACCCTGTCAGAGCCCATGGCCAGGATTCTGATGATCGCCGCCCGCTGTCGCCTCAATATCGTCATCTCCGGCGGCACCGGGTCGGGTAAGACCACCCTGCTCAACGCCCTGTCCCAGTACATCGCCGAAGATGAGCGGATTCTCACCATCGAGGATGCCGCCGAACTGAGGATGATGCAGCCCCATGTGGTGCGCCTGGAAACCCGGGCCCCCAGTGTGGAGAATACCGGTGCCATTACCCAGAGGGCCCTGGTGATCAACGCCCTGCGGATGCGACCTGACCGCATCATCCTCGGTGAGTGCCGGGGTCCGGAAGCGTTCGAGATGCTGCAGGCGATGAACACCGGCCACGACGGCTCCATGTCCACCCTGCACGCCAACTCTCCAAGAGATGCCCTGGCCCGTATCGAGTCCATGGTGATGATGGCCAACCTCAACCTGCCCCTGTCCGCCATTCGCCGCACCATAGTCTCTGCGGTGCACCTTATCGTTCAGGTCAACCGAATGCGCGACGGCAGCCGCAAGATCACCTCCATCAGCGAAGTGGTGGGCCTGGAGGGGGACAACGCGGTGATGGAGGAGCTGTTCCAGTTCCACTCCGATGACCATCAAGCCAGGGATAAGATCACCGGGGAGTTTGTCTCCTCCGGGCTGATGCAGCGCTCCATGCTGATGCGCCAGGCCGCCTATTATGGCCTGCAGGAGGAGTTGATGGAGGCGTTCCAGACAGGGGTGCCCGCATGAGCCTCTATATCGCCCTGATCCTCGGTGGCCTGGCCCTGGCCTTCTACCGCAAGAGCAAGCCGGATCCCAAGGCCGCCTTCCTGCGCCCGGATGAGCCCCAACAGCAGGAGCAGACGCCCCTGGCGGTCAACCTGCAAAGCCTGGGGAAATCCCCCCTCTACCTCAAGCTCAAGGAGCTGGGGGATCCGGTACTGGATCTCCTGGGTGATGGCGCCTGGCTGAAGATTGGCCTGTTCCTGATGCTGGTGTTTACCGCCACCTCCTACCTGAACCAGAAATGGCTTCAGCTGAATCCCCTGCTGCTGCCGGCGGCGGTGACTCTGGCCGCCTTCATCTGGGGCTGGAACCTGATGCTGCGGCGGCGACGGGCCAGCTTCGAGCAGGGGTTTCCCGATGCCCTCAACATCATGATGAGCGCCATCACCGCCGGGGACAGCATCACCCAGTCCATCATCTACGTAGGCAAAACCCTGGATAACGAGATTGGCCGGGAATTTAAATATGTGGGGGAACGACTGAAGCTGGGTGAACCCCCGGAGCAGGTGTTTAACCGCTCCTGCAAGCGCTTCCCCTACCCCGCCTACCTGTTCTTTGTGGTGACCATTCGCGCCAACATGAGCCGGGGTGGCCAACTGAAGCAGGTGATGGCCAAGCTGATCCGGGTATTGGTGGACTCCAGGGCCATGGAGAAGAAGAAGATGGCCCTGACCTCGGAAGCCCGCCTCTCTGCCAAGATCGTCGCCGCCCTGCCCCTGGCTTTTATGGGGGTCATGCACTTCATAACACCTGATAACTTACAATACGTTTTGTTTCATCCGGACGGCCGCTGGATCCTCTTCTACGTGCTGGGAAGCGAAGCTTTGGGGCTGACCATCATCTGGCTGCTGGTCCGGGGGATTCGCTGATGATCTATCTGGCCATCGCCCTCGCCTTTGCCGCCCTGCTGGCCTGGCTGTTGACTCAGGCGGTGCAGGGTCGCAGCCGCGAAGCGCGCATCCGCGGCTACCTGCAACCAAGAAATGCCAAGGGCGCCACCTGGGTCACCAAGCTGATGAGCAAGCTCAGCCAGAACCAGGAGGCGGACATTCAACAAAAACTGCTGGATGCTGGCATCTACCAGGGCAGCTGGGCACGTTACTTTCTCCCCGCCAAGTATGGCCTGCTCTTCATTGCCATGGCCGCCATCGCCTTTTCGTCCCTGAGCGGTACACACAAGATGATGGCCGCTGCCCTGACCCTGGTGGCCATCATTGTGCTGCCGGATCTCTACCTGGGGATGAGGAAAAAATGGCTCATCGCCAAAACCGCCCGTCAGCTGCCCTACATGCTGGATATGATGGCGGTGTGCATCCAGACCGGCATGACCATAGAAGCGGCTTTCCGCTACCTGGGGGATGAACTCCAGGCCTTCGACAAGGATCTCTGCTACCAGATCCGCAAGACCTCGGATGCGGCAGCGGTCAAAGGGCTGGAAAAAGCCCTGCACGACCTGTCCGAACGGGTACCCACTCCGGAGATCCGCTCCTTCGCCTTTACCCTGATTCAGAACCTGCAGTACGGCACCTCCATCGCTCAGGTGCTGTCCGACCTGTCCGAGGATATGCGCCGGATGCAGGTACTCTCGGTGGAGGAGAAGATCGGCAAGCTGTCCGCCAAGATGAGTGTTCCTCTGATCATCCTGATAATGATGCCAATTGTAATCCTGATCCTTGCCCCTGGTATCAGTCAATTAATGTTGAATTTCCAATGATGAAAAACTATCTGATTCCTATCCTAATGACATTTCTTGCAGCCTGTGCATCTACCGGGGCTCCCTCACCTTCAGTTGAAGAGCAACTTGAAACCACAGGCAACTACAGCGGACTGGCTGAGCACCTGCGGGGGCAACTGGCCAGCCATCCCAATGACCCGGTGCTGCTGCTGAAACTGGCCCAGGCCTATTACCAGAGCAACGACCTGGAGTCTGCCCAGTTCTACTTAAGCCACCTTGAGACCCTTGGTCACCAGAGCCCCCAACAGAGCCTGCTGGCGGGCAAAGCCGCCGCCGACCAGGGGGAATTTGCCAGGGCCCTGGAGCATTACGCCAAGGCTCAGCTTCAGGGGCTGAGCAGCAGCGAACTGGCCTTGCGCCAGGGGGTGGCCCACAGCCAGCTGGGTCAGTATGAGGCCGCCACCAACGCCTTTAATACCGCCAGGCTAAGAGGCCACGATGAGCTGGCAGTCAAAAACAATCTGGCCATGGTGCAGATGGCCCAGGGACATTATCACCAGGCCAGTCAGTTGCTGGAGGGGCTCTATCGCCGTCACCCGGACAACGAGCAGGTGCAGGCCAACCTGGCCCTGGCCTGGGCCAAGGGGGGTGAACTGGAGAAGGCCCACAAACTGCTGAGCCGCATCTATCCGGACCAGCCCGTCTCCCGGGTCCTCCGACAGCTGCAGGCGCTCACCCCATGAAGATGCTCTACGGAAAAAACAGACAGCGGGGGTACTCTCCATCGAGTTCGCCCTGGGCGCCATGGTGCTGTTTCTCACCACCTTTGCCGTGTTCGAGATGAGCCGCTTTGTCTATATCGTCAATCTCACCGAAACCGCCCTGTCCGAGTCAGCCCGGGATACCCGGGTATTCGAGGGGGAGCGGATGGGCCAGGGCTATGGCGAACGTCAGGACCAGATGTTTCAGCATGATGGCGAGATGTGGGGCAGCCTGGTGGATGTTGAGCGCTACCGCATCAGCCGCACCTACTACGACAGCCTGGACGATCTGGCCGCGGGCAGACCCAGCAGCAGTTGCGGCGATCGCTGCCCCCTGGTGGAGGTGGAGCTGAGCTACGACTATCAGCCAATCTACTTCATAGGCACCATGGGAGACCGCACCATTACCCGGCGCTTCCTCTCCATTCAGGAGCATGAGGGGTGGAGCGATGAGTAGTATCCGCGCCTCTGTCCACCAACAGCAGGGGGCCTTTGCCATCGAGATGGCCTTTGTGCTGGCTTTTCTGGTCACCCTGTTCCTGTTCAGTGCCGATCTCTCCCAGCAGGTGCTGAACCGGGCCAAGCTGGACAGGGTCAGCTACTCCCTGGTGAATCTGGTCAAGGAGCGTCAGCGTTTCTACGCAGAGCGGGAGCCCCTGAGCCGGGCCGACTTCCTGCAGATTCAAGAGATCGCCGCCCGGCTGCTGCACAAGAGCACCGCAGAGGAACAGGACCAGTTCGGCATCTCGGTTCAATCTCTGGTGGAGGGAACTCAGGTGAGCTTCAGCAAGACCTTTGCCGGTGACACCCCCTGTGTGCCTGACAACAACATCTCAACCCTCAGTGAGCTGGTTCCGGAGAACGATGCGGGCAAACGCTTTCCCCTTTATCAGGTGACCCTGTGCATGACCTCCAGCTCCTGGTACGACAAAGCCATAGGTCAGCACCTGATTTCCGCCACCTCAGTGATGCCGGGGAGATAACAGTGAAAAGGTTAAGCCCTAAAATTCAGCGAGGCGTCGCCGCCATCTACCTGGCCTTCCTGTTGGCCCCCATGTTCAGCATGGTGTTTCTGGCGGTCGAGGGCACCCGCTATATCCAAAAGAAAAACCGTCTGGCCGACGCCACCGAAGCTGCCTCCATGGCGGTCTCCATGGCCAACCGCAATGTTCCCGGCCCAGGGGGAGAGACCCCGGCTGAGTTTCGTAAACGGCTGGCAACCGCCTACATCAACGCCTATATGCGCCATACGGTGGAGATCGACGACCTGCAGATACTCAAGACCGAGGGGGAGGAGTTGATAGGCGGCGAAGCGGCGGAATACATCCAGTACCAGGTCAGTGCCACCACCAAGCACAACTCCTGGTTTGGCAATACAGGCAACATCATCCCCAGCTTCCAGTCCCAGGAGAAGGTGGCCAACCGAGCCATGGCCAAGAGCTACCCCATCAAGCGGGAGCGTAATATCGACCTGGTGTTTGTGGCGGACTTCTCCGGCTCCATGAATCGCAGCTGGAACAGCTACAAATCCAAAATTCAGGTGCTCAAAGAGGAGATCAACGCCATTACCGCTGACCTGCTCTCCGACCAGGCCAAGGCGGACGGCTTCGATCACCGCATCGGCTTTGTCCCCTTCAACATGCGCACCATCGAGCAGATAAACGGCGATTATCGCTGTGTGTCTCAGCTGGACTACAAAAACGCCAACAATACCGGTGTGGAAGTGGGCCATGAGAGCATCGACTGGCGAGCCTGGAGTAGCCACAGCTATAGGGACATTAGATACTGTGCCGAGGGATACAGCTACAGCGATTATTGCCACAACCGCCCTCGCAGCGAAGCGCGCTCCATGCTCAAGGTGTTTGAAGCCGCCCGTCAGGAAACCGGGGTAGACAACCCCTACTATCTTGACCCCTACAGCTTCATCGCCTTCCAGGGGACGGTCAACAAGCTGTTTGATGACAAGCGCCGGTTTGCCAAGCGCCATCCCAGCCAGTACCACACCCCCTATGGCTGGGGCCTGTGCGAAACCGAATTCAAAACCCTGCCCCTGGCAAAAACCCCGCCCAGCATCAACGGCATGAGGTCCAATGGCTACACCGCGGTGTATCAGGGGCTGCTGCGCGGCGCCCAGATCCTGGCCGATGGCATCCCAGGCAGCGGCGCCAACGAAACCGTGGTGGAGGAATACAAGCGCCGGGCCAAGATGATCATCATCCTCAGCGACGGTTCGGAGCAACCTTTCCAAAGCACCTTCGGCAAGCTGGTGGACAAGGGGCTGTGCACCGCCATCCGGGAGAAGTTCAAGGGGGGAGAGGTTCCCCTCTACATCGGGGTGCTGGGGATCAAATACAGCGCCACCAGCCAGCAGGCCTTTGAACGCTGCGCCAATGAGGTGATCGACGTGAATAACTCCGGTGACCTCAAAAGAAAGATCGAAGAGCTGATCGCCAAGGGCGCCCGCACCGATGGCATCAGCCGACTCTACTACCGACACTCAGGATAGAATCATGACCCACAGACTGACCTTGCTTACCTTGACCCTGCTGAGCCTGCCAGTAGTGGCCGATGACACCCTCAACGCCCGCATCGCCCAGCTGTGTGCCACCGACAGCCTGGAGGTGCGCCATAACGTCGCCATAGCGCCCGTGGTGGCCATGGGCCATCACAGGGATGGCCAACTGCAGATTCGCCAGGACGGCTCCGCTCTGGCCTCAGAGCTGGCCAAGAGCACTCAGATGATTGACCTGGGCAGCGACTGCCTGGAGATGCTCAAGCAGGCTGGCATCGCCAAGGATGCCCCTCTGGCCCGCATCTACTTCGACTTTGACCGCAGCGACCTGACTCCGGCCTCCCGCACCATCCTGGGTGAGCTGGCCCAGCGCATCAACGCTCAGCCTCTGACCATCACCGGTCATACCGACAGCACAGGCACTGAGAGCTACAACCAGCAGCTGGGGCTGGCCCGGGCCGAGCATACCGCCGAGGCCCTCTCGCAACTGGGTATGGAGCGCGACAAGCTGACCACCGACAGCAAGGGAGAATCCACCCCCCTCAAGGACAACGGCACTCGAGAGGGGCGGGCCGCCAACCGCCGGGTGGAGATCCACAAGTTGTAGTCAACAGGCACAAAAAAACGGCGCCCTGGGGCGCCGTTTTTCGCTCTGAGACTCAGTCTCAGGCTTTCTTGAACAGCAGAGAGCCGTTGGTACCACCGAAGCCGAAGGAGTTGCACAGGGCATACTCCAGCTCCGCCTCGCGGGCCACAGGGCCAACGAAGTCCAGGTCACACCCGTCATCGGGGTTTTCCAGGTTGATGGTTGGCGGCACTTTCTGGTCGTGCAGAGCCAGGATGGTGAAGATCGCTTCAGCAGATCCCGCCGCACCCAGCAGGTGACCGGTCATGGACTTGGTGGAGCCCATCATCAGCTTGTAGGCGTGATCACCGAACACAGACTTCACACCGTTCACTTCGGCGATGTCGCCGGCCGGGGTGGAGGTGCCGTGAGCGTTGATGTAACCCACCTTCTCTGGCGCAACGTCGCCATCGTTCAGGGCGTTACGCATGGCAGCAGCACCGCCACGACCGTCCGCCGGTGGCGAGGTCATGTGGTGAGCATCGCCGCTCATGCCAAAGCCGACCAGCTCGGCGTAGATCTTGGCGCCACGGGCCTTGGCGTGTTCGTACTCTTCCAGCACGATTACGCCGGCACCGTCACCGATCACAAAGCCATCACGGTCTTTGTCCCAGGGGCGGCTGGCCTTGGTGGGGTCGTCGTTGCGGGTGGAAAGTGCCTTGGCGGCCGCAAAACCGCCCACGCCCAGCTCGGTGGTGGCCATCTCGGCACCGCCGGCAACCATAACGTCCGCATCACCATAGGCGATCATGCGCGCCGCATGGCCGATATTGTGCACCCCTGTGGTACAGGCGGTGGTAATGGCGATGTTGGGGCCGGTAAAGCCATACATGATGGACAGGTGGCCAGCAATCATATTGATGATGGTGGAGGGCACGAAGAAGGGGGAGATCCGGCGAGGACCAGATTTCTTGAACTGGTCGTGATTGGCCTCGATCAGCTGCAAACCACCCATACCAGCACCGATAGCGGCGCCAATACGGTGGGCATTGTCTTCGGTCACCTCGATGCCGCTGTCGCGCATCGCCTGGATAGACGCTGCCATACCATACTGGATGAACAGATCCATCTTGCGGGCATCTTTCTTGGAAAGATAAGCCTCGATATCAAAATCTTTGACTGAGGCAGAGAAACGCACAGCAAACTCGCTGGCGTCAAAGTGGGTGATGGGGGTTACGCCACTCTTACCGGCCAGCAGGTTGGCCCAGGTGGTGTCCACATCATGTCCGACAGGAGTCACGGCACCCAGGCCAGTGACTACGATACGGCGCTTGGTCATTGTCTCTCTCCGTCAGAAACAAAAACAGGCGGCCCATGCCGCCTGTTTCATAATTCTTCTGCTTACTGGTTAGCAGTAACGTAGTCGATCGCAGCCTGAACGGTGGTGATCTTCTCGGCTTCCTCGTCAGGAATCTCGGTATCGAACTCCTCTTCCAGAGCCATAACCAGCTCAACGGTGTCCAGAGAATCAGCACCCAGATCGTCAACGAAAGAAGCTTCAGCCTTAACGTCTTCTTCTTTTACGCCCAGCTGTTCAACGATAATCTTCTTAACTCGTTCTTCGATGTTGCTCATAGTCTTCGCTTTCCTATTAAATTTACGCATCTGCGTAGAGTTGCGAGTAGTTTATTCGATTCATCCCACAATGCAAGCGAGGTCTTAATGGTCAAACCACGGAGTTTGCATCATTTAGGCGAAATTAGACTCAAATTACCTACTGGATCACGATCCGGCCCAAAATTTAGGCCATCACCATCCCACCGTTGACATGCAAAGTTTCACCAGTGATATAGCTTGCACGATCGGAAGCCAAAAATACAACTGCGTCAGCAATCTCTTGCGGCTGACCCAGACGGGCTACAGGCACCTGGCCCATGATTCCCTGTTTCTGGTCTTCGGTAAGCTCGTCAGTCATATCGGTCTGGATGAAACCGGGAGCCACAGCATTCACTGTGATACCACGGCTGGCCACTTCCTGAGCCAGTGACTTGGTGAAGCCCAGCAGACCCGCTTTGGCGGCGCTGTAGTTGGCCTGACCGGCGTTACCCATGGTGCCGACTACGGAGCCGATGTTGATGATGCGACCGTTGCGCTTCTTCATCATGGCACGCAGTACCGCCTTGGAGGTGCGGAACACTGAGGTGAGGTTGGTGTCGATGATATCGTTCCACTCATCCTCTTTCATCCGCATCATCAGGTTGTCACGGGTGATGCCGGCGTTGTTCACCAGAATATCGATGTCACCATGTTCGGCCTTAATTGCCGCAAAAAGTTCATCGATGGAGGCCTGTTCGGTCACATTCAGTACCATACCCTGGCCGTTGTCGCCCAGGTAGTCGCTGATGGCGCCCGCGCCACGCTCGCTGGTGGCGGTACCAATCACCTTGGCTCCGGCTGCTACCAGTTGCTCAGCAATGGCACGACCGATGCCACGGCTGGCGCCGGTGACCAGGGCGATCTTGCCGCTCAGATCCATACTAATGCTCATAGGAGTCGTTTCCTTGTTATAGGGCCGCCGCCAGGGTCGCCGAGTCGTTCAGCGCCGCTGCAGCGATCGTCTTGTTAATTCGTTTGGCCAGGCCGGTGAGCACTTTGCCGGGACCACACTCAAAGGTAGTCTCAATTCCCATCTCTGCCATGGCGTTGATGGTCTCGGTCCAGCGAACCGGGCTGTACAGCTGACGCACCAGGGCATCACGGATGGCGTCCACATCGTCGGCAGCCGCCACATCCACGTTGTTCAGTACAGGAATGGCTGGGGCGTTCAGCTCCAGCTTGGCCAGGGCATCCGCCAGCTTCTCGGCAGCAGGCTTCATCAGGGCGCAGTGGGAAGGCACGCTCACTGGCAGTGGCAGGGCACGCTTGGCGCCAGCCTCTTTGCACAGCTCACCGGCACGCTCAACGGCGGCTTTTTCGCCGGCGATCACCACCTGACCCGGGCTGTTGTAGTTCACCGGAGACACCACCTGCCCCTGAGCCGCCTGCTCACAGGCGGTGGCGATGGCGTCATCGGCCAGGCCGATGATGGCGTACATGGCACCGGTACCGGCAGGAACCGCATCCTGCATCGCCAGGCCACGCAGCTCAACCAGTTTCACTGCGTCTTTAAAGTCGATCACACCGGCACACACCAGGGCGGAGTACTCACCCAGGCTGTGGCCAGCCATGGCGGCAGGCGCCTGGCCACCGGCAGCCTGGTAGGCACGGTAGAGCGCCACACTGGCGGTCAGCAGTGCAGGCTGGGTACGCTGGGTCTGATTCAGGTCCTCGGCCGGGCCCTGACTCACCAGTTGCCACAGGTCGTAACCCAGTACTTCGGAGGCTTCGGCAAAGGTCTGTTCAATCACCGGATTCTCGGCGGCGATCTCGGACAGCATCCCTACGGCCTGGCTGCCCTGGCCGGGAAATACAAAAGCAAACTTGGACATAATCTCAGATTCCTTTAAAAACGGATCAGGGCAGAGCCCCAGGCAAAACCGGCGCCAAAGGCTTCCAGCAGCAGCACCTGGCCACGCTGGATGCGACCGTCACGCACCGCCACATCCAGGGCGATGGGCACGGAGGCCGCCGAGGTGTTGCCGTGCTCGGCCAGGGTCAGAACCACCTGGTCCATACCCATATTCAGCTTCTTGGCGGTTGCCTTAAGAATGCGGTAGTTGGCGTTGTGGGGCACCAGCCAGTCGATCTCACTGCGATCCATCTGGTTGGCTTCCAGAGTCTCCTCGACCACTTCCGCCAGTCGGGTCACGGCGTGCTTGAACACCTCGTTCCCCTTCATAAACATGTACTCGTCACTGCTGGTGGCACGTGGAGTCTTGCTGCGGGCGGGCGCGGCGGCCTTGAGCAGCGGGCCTTGACGACCATCGGCGTGAATGTGAGTGGAGAGCACACCAGGCTCTTCAGAGGCGCCGACCACGGCGGCACCGGCCCCGTCACCAAACAGAATCACTGTGGTACGGTCATCGGGATCGCACATGTCTGCCAGGGCATCGGCACCAATCACCAGCACCTTCTTGCAGGCACCGGATTTAACAAACTGGTCCGCCACGGCCAGTGCATAGATGAAGCCACTGCAGGCAGCGGCCACGTCAAAGGCGGGAATGCTGCCAATACCCAGCAGTTCCTGAACCTCACAGGCGGCGGAGGGGAAGGAGTTGGGGGCACTGCAGGTGCCGCAGATGATCATATCCAACTCGGAGGCATCAATGCCGGCCATCTCCAGAGCTTTCACCGCGGCGCGATGGCTCATGGTGGAGACATTTTCATCGCCGGTGGCGATGTGGCGTGAACGGATGCCGGTACGTTCCAGAATCCACTCATCGGAGGTATCCACCATCTTTTCCAGATCAGCATTGGTGCGGATCTGGGTGGGCAGGTAGCTCCCAGTACCTAAAATTTTTGTATACATAGGAATATCAACAGGACTTTTCTAGTAACACCGACTCGAGTTGAGCTTCAATCTTGCCAGGCACTTGCCTTTGAACCTCTGTCATGGCTTCTTCGACAGCGCGCAGAAAGGCCAGCTCATCAGCATTACCGTGGCTCTTCACCACAATATGGCGCAATCCTAACAGACTCGCACCGTTATAGTGGTCGGGGTTCATTTGCAAAAACAGCTTTTTCAGCCTGCCCTTGAGCAGCCAGCTCAGACAGCGGGCCAGCGGATTCCGCTTAACCGACTGAGCTATCTGGTGCATCAACAGGCGGGCTATCCCCTCCGTGGTCTTCAGGGTAACGTTCCCCACAAAGCCGTCGCAGACAATCACGTCGGCCTCGCCGGAGAAGATGCGGTCACCCTCCACATACCCGGTGTAGTTAATGTGCGGTGTGGACTGCAGCAGGCCGGATGCCTGCTGAACCTGATCATTTCCTTTGATCTCTTCGGTACCAATATTCAGCAGGGCAACCCTGGGGTTGGTCTTACCTGCCACCTGCTCGGCGAGCACCGAACCCATCACGGCAAACTGAAACAGCGCATGAGAGTCGCAACTGGCGTTGGCACCGAGATCCATCAGATAGACCGGGTCACCCGTCATGGTGGGCAACGCGGTCACTAAAGCGGGGCGGTCGACACCAGGCAGAGTTTTCAGCACCACCTTGGCCATGGTCATCAGGGCACCGGTATTTCCGGCACTGACGCAGGCGTGAGCCTGGCCATTGGCCACGAGATCCAGGGCCAGTCGCATGGAGCTGTGCTTGAGTCGACGCAGGGCATGCAGCGGCTTATCGCCCATCTGAACCACCTGCTCGGCGTGCAGAATCCTCAGGCGTTCTGATTCACAGGCCTGACGCTGACGCATAATAGAGAGGATGGTGGGGCGGTCGCCCACGAGGATCAGATGAAGGTCGGCGTAAACCGACAATGCCTGCAAAGCTGCAGGCACTGTGACATGGGGGCCGTGATCGCCCCCCATGGTATCTAACGCTAGGGTTAGATGAGTCAAAGCGGTATCAACTTACTTGTTGATTACCTTTTTACCACGGTAGTAACCGTCAGCGGTTACGTGGTGGCGACGGTGGGTTTCACCGGAAGTTGCGTCCACAGACAGCTGGCAAGTGGTCAGCGCATCGTGAGAACGACGCATACCGCGACGTGAACGGGTAACTTTATTCTGTTGTACGGCCATGGCCCCAATCTCCTAATTACTTACTCTTAAGCTTTTGTAACACCGCAAAGGGATTCGGACGCTCATCTTCACTCTCTTTGGGCAGGTCGCCGACGACGACTTCGGTTTCGGGGCGACTGCAGTCGGCCAGATCATGCATAGGCATCATCGGGACCATCAGCAGCAGCTCATCCTCCACCAGTTCATGAAGTCGAACCTCACCGTGTTCATCTAACTCGACGGGTTCGTAAGCATCCGGGAGCTCTTCGACCTGTGCTTCGTCGGTCACAGGGCTGTATGCGAATTCAACTGCGAGAGTCTGCCGAAAAGGCTCCATACAACGCTGACATGTCAGAGTGAGCTCCGTCACAGCCTTCCCCTTGAGGTAGACTATCCCCTGGATGTCAGTGCCGCATTCAACGGTCACCTCGGCATCAGTGCAATCGCCGGAACTCACACCAATCAATCGCTTCAGATTCTTAGCGAGAAGGAGACCTTCATACACCAATCTTCTTTGGGCGGCTCGTTTTGGGTCGAGCGAAACCGGAATTTGTACATTCTGCATAGGCCGCGCAGTTTATCGATCGTCTCAAGCTGAGTCAAAGGAAATTTTAGCTGCGAAAACCCAGGCTGGCTAAGGGCTGACCATACTACGGGCCGAGGTCGGTAAAATATAGCTTGATGGCTGATTTTTGCCCCGTTTTTCCAGGGTAAAACCCTTGAACTCCGTTAGAGTGGCGGACGTTTGACCCAAATCAATGGGCTCCATGGTGCCCCGGCCTCGAGTCTGCTAGGCTTGCGGCCTGAAAATTTGTCTCACTTTTTACCAGACAGCCTATGAAAAAGCCGCTTATTTTGGGCTCCACTTCGCCCTTTCGCCGAGAAATCCTAGAGAAACTGAATCTCCCTTTCAGTTGTGAAAAGCCAGAAGTGGACGAGACCCCTCTCGACAATGAAACCGCTTATCAGCTGGTTATGCGCCTGGCCGAAGCCAAGGCCCGTGCCGCCGGTGCTCAGCACAACGACGCCTGGGTCATCGGTTCCGACCAGGTGGCGGTCATCGATGATGAGATCCTGGGCAAGCCCGGCACCCATGAGAAGGCGATTGAGCAACTGACCGCAGCCAGTGGCAAAAAGGTCACCTTCTATACCAGCCTGTGTCTGCTCAACACCGACACCGGTGAAAGCCAGGTGGACGTGGAAACCTTCAAGGTGTACTTCCGCACCCTGAGCCACAAGCAGATCGACGCCTACCTCAAGGCGGAACAGCCCTATAACTGCGCCGGCAGCTTCAAAAGCGAAGGCCTGGGCATCGCCCTGTTCGACCGCTTGAGTGGCCGCGACCCCAACACCCTGATGGGTCTGCCGCTGATCCGCCTCACCGAGATGCTCCAGGCCGAAGGCTTCGACGTCCTGCGTGCCCAAGCGGACCTTGCCACCCAGAGCGCCAAATAGGTTCGTCAACGAACACCAGAGCTACCGAAAAATCACTCATGCAAGCCATATCAGTCCTCTTTCAAACTGACACAACTAAAGATGAGTGACTTTCCGGCGCTCCCGGAGGGCGAGGTCAAAATTCCCCCATGCGTCGTTAGATTTCCTCGATTTAGGGCCACTAGATCGTCAGAAATCTGCCTAGCCTGGGAAAATTTTGCCTCTCGCTGGTGTTTTTTCTGAAACTATATGGCGCTCTAGCCACCAGCATGATAAACCTGTTGTGATTAGTTTTTGGTCACAACAGGTTTATGGATAAGCGCTTTAGCTCTTTTGACGAATTCTACCCCTTCTATTTAGGTGAGCATCGGGATCGCCGTTGCCGCATCCTTCATTACGTCGGCTCAGCGCTGGTGCTGCTGATGGCGGGCATCGCCGTGGCCTCCGGCAAATACCTGTTACTGCTCAGCCTGCCAGTCATCGGCTATGGTTTCGCCTGGGCGGGCCATTTCGGATTCGAGAAAAATCGCCCCGCCACCTTCCAGTACCCCTTCTACAGCCTGTTGGGGGATTGGGTGATGCTGAAAGACGCGGTCACCGGAGAGCTGGACTCCAAGCTGAAGCAGCTGGACCCCCACCCCAAACGCTGAACCCCAGGTTAATCGCCGACCGGTATTCGCGAACTCCTCCTCAATTTATTCCCAAGCCCCCTGTCGCCGACACCGCCTCGGCAGTAGAATGGCGCCCTCTTTTTCCCTTGAACATCACCCATGAGCGCAACCCGACTCGGCAACCTGCTGGCAGCCCTCTCTTTCGTGGCCTATGGCCTGCTTCCTCTCTACTATGCCCCGCTGGAGGGCGCTCAGATGGAGGAGATGCTGGCCCTGAGGATCATCACCTCGGCACCGGCCATGCTGCTGCTTATTCTGGTGCTGCGCAGACCCGTGCTCTCCCTGAGCGCCATGTGGGCAGACAAACGCTCTCTGCTGCTCTGCCTGTTGGCCTCCACCGTCATGTGCACCTCCTGGTACAGCTTTACCTGGGCCCTGACCAACGGCCAGGTTCTGGCCGCCAGCCTGGGATTCTTTATCAACCCTCTGATGGCGGTCGCCCTGGGGGTGCTCTTTCTGGGTGACAAACTCAGCCCGGCACAGCGCGCCGCGGTGATCCTGGCCACCGCCGGCATCGGCTACCAGGTGTGGCAATATGGTGAGCTTCCCTGGCTCTCCCTGGTGATGGGTGGCGCCTTTGCCCTCTATGGTCTGATTAAGAAATTCATCCGCTTCGATGCCCTCAACTCGGTCATGGTGGAGGCGGTGCTGCTGATCCCCCCTGCCCTGGCCTACCTTGTCTGGCGCGGCCAGACTCAGGGGCTGACCTTTATCACCTCGGACACCGCCACCCTGCTGCTCTACCTGGGCGCCGGCCCGGTGACCCTGATCCCCCTGGTGCTCTTTACCCTGGCCATCAACC
This sequence comes from Ferrimonas sp. YFM, assembly GCF_030296015.1. Lineage (NCBI taxonomy): Bacteria > Pseudomonadati > Pseudomonadota > Gammaproteobacteria > Alteromonadales > Ferrimonadaceae > Ferrimonas > Ferrimonas sp. YFM. The sequence continues at coordinate 1,392,687 of NZ_AP027368.1, read as the reverse complement.
GCACCAGTCTGACCATGGTGGGACTGATGCAGTACATCGAGCCCAGTCTGCAGTTCCTGCTGGCCACCCTGGTGTTTGCCGAAGCCTTTGACGAGGTCAAAGCCGTCAGCTTTGGCCTGATCTGGCTGGGGCTGCTGCTCTGCTCTGTGGAAGCCATGGCGGGCATTCGGCGCAGAACCACCCGGCAGCCAAGCCACACTTCCGATTCGACTTAAGAGGCGATCCAGTTCCGATTTCCGAATTCGTCTCACTGCCAGGGGCCACTGCGGGTGCTACATTGGGTCAGTTTTGCCTGAGGTGGGTCCCTTGTTTCATAAACTGGAAATCGTGATAGCGTTCAGCATCTTCGGGATGCTGCCTCTCTACCTGAACCTGATGCCCGAGACCCAGGTAACCCATTTGGTGGCCCTGAGAATCATCCTGGGCAGCGCCATTCTGTTCGGCCTGCTTCTTGTCAGGGGTAAGTGGCGTCCCCTGCTGCGTCAGGTCAAACGTGACCCCAAAGCCGCCCTGTGCTGCATGCTGGCGGCGCCGCTGGCCATGGCCGCCGGCCTGCTCAGTATCTGGGCCTACCTCAACCAGCAGATCCTCGCCGCCAGCCTGGGACAGTATCTCTCACCCTTTGTGTCCGTACTGCTGGCCGTGGTGCTGCTCAGGGAGCGACTCTCCCCGCTGCAAAAGCTGGCCCTGATTGCGGCGGCCATCGGCCTGATGCTGCAATTTGGCAACCACAGCTTCTCTGTACTCCTGGCAGTAGGGATAGGCGCCCTGTTCGCCCTCTACGGTTTCCTGAAAAAGTGCGCCCAAACCGACACCTTCACCTCCCTAATCCTGGAGCACCTGGCGGTCCTGCCCCTGGCATTGGGGTACTGGGGCTACCTCCACTGGCAGGGAGAGCCCAGCCTGATCAGCGACCAGAGCAGCCTGTGGCTGCAGCTTGGCTTCGCCCCCCTCATCCTCTTTGCCCTGACCCTGCTCAATCACGGCATTCAGAAAGTCAATTTCACCACCTACGGGCTGATGCAGTTTATCGATCCCAGCCTGCAGTTCCTGCTGGGGATCTGGGTGTTCAATGAGCTGTGTCCTCCGGAGCAGTTGCTGGGTTTTATGCTGATATGGGGAGGGCTGGCTGCCGTTATCGGCAGTGGACTTCGCAAACACCAGGGCGGCAGTGCCAAACTCACTCAATTAAGTTAAGAAAACTCACCAACTCTTGGTGAATCCCCTCAACACTTTGTTTACCTAACCACTCATCTACCACGTAAGCCATTGATTTTATATTGTTAAAAAATCTGGCACAGGCTGTGCATTCCAAGCGTAACTTCCGAATAACGACATAAAGGATTTGCGCCATGAAACGCCTCTCCCTGACCGCCCTCTCCCTGGTATGGATTCTCTCCGCCTGTGGCCAGGCACCCGCCGCCGATGACACCAGCAAAGAAGCCGATGCCGCCAAAGAGGAGCAGGTGGTCACCCTGCCGGTGGAAACCCAACCCGTGGTCCAGGACACCGTCGCGTCCTACTACAGCTCCACCGCCATCCTGGAAGCTCCGGAAGAGGCGATGGTGGTCAGCCGGGTACCCGGGGTGATCACTCAGGTGAACGTCGAAGAGGGCGACAAGGTCACCCAGGGCCAGGTCCTGGCCAGCATCGATTCCGAGCGCTACCGCTACAACCTGGACAAGGCCCAGGCCGAGCTGGATGTGATTGACCAGGAGCTCAATCGTCTGAAGAAGATCGCCAACCAGCAGCTGGTCAGCGAAGAAGCGATGGCCAAACTGGAGTTCCGCCGCCTCTCCGCCATCGCCGATCGTGACCTGGCCGCCCTGCAACTGAAAGAGAGCCGCGCCGAAGCGCCTTTCGACGGCGTGGTTGCCAAGCGCCTGGTGAAGCGAGGCAACATGGCGGAACAATACAAGGAGCTGTTCTACATCGTTCGTCAGGATGAGCTGCACGGCATCATCCACCTGCCAGAGCAGGAGCTGGCCCAGGTACGTAAAGGCCAGATGGCGGAGCTGATTCTCAGCGGCGATGAGCGCAAGCATCAGGCCAAGGTGCTGCGCATCAGCCCCATCGTCGACGCCGACACCGGCACCTTCAAGGTGACCCTGACCGTGCCCAATGGCCAGGGCAACCTCAAGGCCGGGATGTTTGCCCGGGCCAGACTCAAGTATGACGCCCACGAAGGTACCCTGGTGATCTCCAAAAACGCCCTGCTACGCCAGGACCAGGGACACGCCGTGTTCGTGGTGGAAGAAGGCAAGGCCAAGCGCCGCGCCGTGGAACTGGGCTACGAGGATGAGGGCCGGGTGGAGATCACCCAGGGACTGGCCCTGAACGACCAGGTGGTGGTGCGTGGACAGCATCAGTTGAAGGATGACGCCAGCGTGGAGGTTATCGCCCCACTGCAACTGGCCCAGCGCTAAGGACGGCACATGGGAATCATCAACACCTCAGTCAAACGTCCGGTCACCGTCTGGATGTTCATCCTGGCCATCGTCATGTTCGGCCTGGTGGGCCTGAGTCGCCTCAGCGTCAACCTGCTGCCGGACATGAGCTACCCCACCCTGACGGTGCGCACCCTTTATCCGGGGGCTGCCCCGGCGGAAGTGGAGCAGCTGGTCAGCAAGCCCATCGAAGAATCCGTGGGCGTGGTCAAGGGGCTGCGCCAGGTCTCCTCCACCTCCAGAGCCGGTCTGTCCGACGTTCACCTGGAGTTCGAGTGGGGCACAGACATGGATCTGGCCGCCTTGGACAGCCGCGAGAAGCTGGATGCCATCGAGCTGCCCCTGGATGTGGATAAGCCGCTGATTCTGCGCTTTAACCCCAACCTGGACCCCATAGTCCGTCTGGCGGTCACCACCGAGGAGAGCAACGAAGCCGCCCTGGTGCAGATGCGCACCTGGGTGGAAGAGGAGCTCAAACGCACCCTGGAAACCGTACCCGGTGTGGCCTCGGTGCGCCCCTCCGGCGGTCTGGAGCAGGAGGTGCAGATCCTCATCGACCAACAAAAGATGGCTCAGCTCAACCTCACCGCCGCCCAACTGATTGAGCGCATTCGCAGCGAAAACCTCAACCTGTCCGCCGGCAAGCTGACCCAGGGGGATCAGGAGCTGCTGATCCGCACCCTCAATCAGTTCCAGAACCTGGAGGAGCTGCGCCAGATGGTGGTCTATCGCGACGACCAGCGCCAGGTGCGCCTGTTCGAGGTGGCCCAGGTCAAAGACAGCTTCAAGGAGCGGGACAACATCGCCCGCAGCCAGGGCCAGGAAGCGGTGGAGCTGGCCATCTACAAGGAGGGGGACGCCAACACCGTTGCGGTGGCCCAGGCCCTGAAGGCCAAGCTCAAAACCCTGGAGGAGGAGACCCCCTACCCCATCAACCTGCTCTACGATCAGTCCCGCTTCATTGAGAATGCGGTCAACGAGGTGACCAGCGCCGCCCTGGTGGGCGCCGTGCTGGCCATGGCGGTGATCTTCCTGTTCCTGGGCCAGCTCAAGCCCACCATGATCATCTCCCTCTCCATCCCGGTGTCGGTGATCGCCACCTTCAACCTGATGTACTTCGCCGGCATCAGCCTCAACATCATGTCCCTCGGTGGCATCGCCCTGGCGGTGGGCCTGCTGGTGGACAACGCCATCGTGGTACTGGAGAACATCGACCGTCGCCGTCGCCTGGGAGATGACCTGCATCAGGCCGCCGAGAAGGGTACCCGGGAAGTGAGTGGCGCCATCGTCGCCTCCACCCTCACCACCCTGGCGGTGTTTGTGCCGCTGATTTTTGTCGACGGCATCGCCGGTCAGCTATTTGCCGATCAGGCGATGACGGTCACCTTCGCCCTGATCGCCTCTCTACTGGTGGCCCTGTCCGCCATCCCCATGCTCTCCTCCCGCAAGGGGATTGAGCTCAAGGTCAATCAAAACAGCCAGCCCAAGGCCAAGCCCACCACCCGCTGGGGCAAGGTGCGCCACCATGCGGCGACGGTGTTCAGCTTCCCCTTCGTGCTGCTGTTCTCCTATATTCCCAGCCTGTTGATTGGGGTGGTGATGGTGGTGGTTCGCGCCCTGCGCAAGCTGTTCGCCCTGCTGCTGACTCCGGTGCTCTGGGGCTTTGACCGCCTCTACGGCGCCCTCTCCTGGGCCTACCCCAAGCTGCTGAACCTGGCCCTGAGTGCCCGGGTGCTGACTCTGGGCGTGGCGGTGGCGGTCACCGCCCTGGCCTTCTCCCTGGCCCCGCGCCTGGGTATGGAGCTGATCCCCCCCATGAACCAGGGGGAGTTCTACCTGGAGGTGCAACTGCCACCGGGCACCGAGGTCAGTCACACCGACAAGGTGCTGCGCCACCTGGCGGACAGCCTGATGGACGATGAGGCGGTGGACAAGGTCTACTCCCAGGCGGGCAGCGGCGGCCTGCTCAGCTCCGCCTCCCAGATTGGCGGCGAAAACTGGGGCCGCCTGCAGGTGGTGCTCAGTGACGCCAGCCAGCAAGTCCGGGTGATGAGCGCCCTGCGCCACAGCGCCTCGCGCATCCCGGATCTGGAGTACTCCGCCCAGTCGCCGGAACTGTTCAGTTTCAAGACTCCTCTGGAGCTTGAAATCAGCGGCTATGACCTGGATATGCTGGGCCTGGCCAGCGGTCAGGTGGCGGCCACCCTGGCTCAGTCCGACCGCTTCAAAGATATTCAGAACAGCCTCAAGGAGGGCCAGCCCGAGCTGACCATCCGTTTCGACCACGCCAAGCTGGCGTCTCTGGGGCTGACCGCCCCGGATGTGGCCAACCGGGTCGCCTCGGTGATCGGCGGCAGTGTGGCCTCCCGATACACGGTGCGCGACCGCAAAATCGACATTCTGGTGCGAGCCCTGCCCGCCCAACGGGATCAACATGAGGATCTGGCCAGCCTGATCGTCAACCCGGGCTCAGAGCGTCCCATCGCCCTGGATGCGGTGGCCACCATCAAGGAGGAGATTGGCCCGGCGTCCATCAACCGTATCGCCCAGCAGCGGGTGGCCATCGTCTCCGCCAACCTGGCCTACGGCTCCCTCAAGGAGGGGGTGGACGCCGCCTCTACCCTGCTGGACTCACTGTCGCTGCCCCCGGGCACCAGCATTCAGTTTGGTGGCCAGAATGAGGAGATGGAGCACTCACTGAACTCCCTCTACATCGCCCTGGGTCTGGCGGTGTTCCTGGTCTACCTGGTGATGGCCAGCCAGTTTGAATCCCTGCTGCACCCCCTGCTGATTCTGGCGGCGGTGCCCATGGCCCTGGCCGGCAGTGTCTATGGACTGTGGCTCACCGGCACCCACATCTCGGTGATCGTCTTCATCGGCCTGATCATGCTGGCGGGTATCGTGGTGAACAACGCCATCGTCCTGGTGGATAGGATCAACCAGCTGCGCCAGGAGGGCGTGGAACGTGGCCAGGCCATCATGGAAGCGGCCCACTCCAGGCTCCGCCCCATCCTGATGACCACCCTCACCACCACCCTGGGTCTGGCCCCCATGGCCATCGGCCTGGGCGAAGGCGCCGAGATGCGCGCCCCCATGGCCATTACCGTAATTGCCGGGCTGATGATCTCCACCCTGCTTACCCTGGTGGTGCTGCCGGTGCTCTACAGCCTGTTCGACAACAAGCAATTTGCCATGGAGGGTCAGCATGACCACTAATCTGACCAAGCTGGCGCTGAAGAGGCCGGTGACCATCACCATGGCCTTCCTGGCGATGCTGCTGATGGGGCTGGTCTCCAGCCGACTGCTGCCCCTGGAGATGTTTCCCGGCCTGGAGATCCCCCAGATCATGGTGGAGGTACCCTACCAGGGCGCCTCACCCCAGGAGGTGGAGCGCGGCATCACCACGGTGCTGGAGGAGTCCCTGGCCACCCTGAGTGATGTCAAGAGCATGCGCTCCCACTCCACCGAGAATGGCGCCTTTATCGAGATGCGCTTCGACTGGGGTGTGCCCATCGCCACCAAGACGGTGGAAGCCAGGGAACGGCTGGACTCGGTGCGTCATTTGCTGCCCACCGACGTCGAGCGGGTGCTGCTGCGCCAGTTCTCTACCGCAGACATGCCCATCTATACCCTGAGGATCTCCTCCAAGCGGGATCTCAGCGGCGCCTATGATCTGCTGGAGAGTCAGCTCAAGCGTCCTCTGGAGCGCCTGCCCGGCGTCTCCCAGGTCACCCTCTACGGTGTGGACAAGCCCCGCATCGAGATTCGCGTCGATGCCGATGCCCTGGCCACCATGGGGATCAATCCTGACAAGCTGCAACAGCGCCTGAACCAGGAGAACTTCACCCTCAGCGGCGGCACCCTGCGCAGCCAGCAGACCCTGTGGCAACTCTCGCCTAAAGGGGAGTTTCGCAGCGTCAGTGAAATCGAGAATCTGGTGCTGCGCCCCGGCCTGCGCCTGGGTGATGTGGCCGAGATTGGCTACACCCAGGCAGAGCGCATCGATGGCCGCCACCTCAATCGCGCCTACGCCATCGGCCTGGACATCTTCAAGGAGTCCGGCGCCAACCTGGTGGAGGTGGCCGACCGGGTCACCAAGGTGATCGACCAGGCCAACGACAACCCCCAGTTCCAGGGCATCGAGCTGTTCTCCATGGACGACCAGGCCCAGGGGGTAAAAAGCTCCCTGCATGACCTGCTGATGGCCGGCCTGATAGGCGCAGGCCTCTCCTTCGGGGTGCTGTTCCTGTTCCTGCGCAACATCCCCATGACCCTGATTGTGGTGGTGTCCGTGCCCATCTCCATCGCCATCACCCTGGCGGCCATGTACCTGATGAACTACAGCCTCAACATCCTGTCGATGATGGGTTTGCTGCTGGCGGTAGGCATGCTGATCGACAACTCTGTGGTGGTCACCGAGTCGGTGCTGCAGGCTCAGGAGAGCGGCAAGTATAAGGACACCAAGGACGCGATTCTGGCTGGGGTCAACAAGGTAGCCCTGGCCGTAATGGCCGGCACCCTGACTACCATCATCGTGTTTCTGCCGAACATCTTCGGTACCAAGGTGCAGCTGACCATGTTCCTGGAGCATGTGGCCATCGCCATCTGCATCTCCCTGCTGGCCTCCCTGTTGCTGGCCAAGACCCTGCTGCCCCTGCTGCTCTCCCGCCTCAAGGGACTGAAATCCAGCCCCAAAGGCAGCAGCCACCACCCCAGATACCGCAAGTGGCTGACCCGCTGCCTGGAGTGGCCCAAGACCTCGGGAATCATCGCCCTGGTGTTGCTTGGCAGCACCGCCCTGCCCATCAGTCAGGTCAAGATGGCGGACGATGACGACGACAACACCCGTCTCTACCTGCGCTACCACCTGCAGGAGAACCAGCCGGTGGCGGTCACCGAAGCCATGGTGGACAGAGTGGAGGAGTACCTGTTTGCCAACCAGGAGGAGCTGGGTTTTGACAGCATCTACAGCTACTACGCCACAGACAACGCCACCACCACCCTGATCATGCGCGAAGAGCTGCCTGCAGACATCGAGTCCATCAAGCAGACCATCCGCGACAACATGCCCAGGCTGGCCAACGCCGAGCCTGAGTTTGGCTGGGGCGGTGGTGATGACAGCGGCATGAGGATCACCCTCACTGGTCGCTCCACCACGGTGTTGATGGAGCTGGCGGAGCAGCTGGTGCCCCTGATGAACCGCATCGAAGGACTGGAAGATGTGCGCTCCGACGCCGGTGCCGGCCAGCAGGAGCTGGTGGTGCAGTTTGACCGCCAACTGCTCTCCCGCCTGGGGCTGGAGGTCAGCGACGCCGCCCAGACCCTGGCCCTGGCGGTGCGTGGCCAGAACCTGCGCTCCTTCCGCCACGACCCCAGCGGCGAGATTCAGATCTTCCTCGCCTGGGAGCGCCAGTGGCGTGATTCACTGCAGCAGCTCAAGCAGCTGCCCATAGTCCGAGACGGAGAGCGGGTCTACACCCTGGAGATGCTGGCCAGCATCGACAGCCAGCCCCAGTTGCAGGGGATTCGCCACTTCAACCGCCAGACCGCCCTGACCATCGGCGGCAACGTCGAGGACCGCTCCATGGATGAGGTGCGTGAAGACCTGACCAAGGTGCTGGACTCCATCCACTGGCCCCCCGGCTACGAGTACAGCTTCGGCGGCGGCTTCCGTCAGCAGCAGGACAGCGAGCAGATCATGATGATCAACATGCTGCTGGCCATCGCCATGATCTACATTGTGATGGCGGCGCTGTTCGAATCCCTGCTTCTGCCCACGGCAGTGATCACCTCCATCCTGTTCTCCATCACCGGGGTCTACTGGACCTTCATGGTGCTGGGGCAGGATATGTCCATCATGGGGATGATCGGCATCCTGATCCTGATGGGGGTGGTGGTGAACAACGGCATCGTGCTGGTGGACCAGATCAACCAGAGAGAGCCGGACATCGACCGTCTCAAGCAGGCGATCATCGAGGCGGCCGCCTCCCGTCTGCGACCGGTGCTGATGACGGTGGCCACCACGGTGCTGGGGCTGGTGCCTCTGGCCCTGAATGACACCCGCCTGGCCGGCGGCGGCCCCTCCTACACCCCCATGGCCCTGGCCATCATCGGCGGTCTGCTGTTCTCCACCGTCACCAGCCTGTTCCTGGTGCCCTACTGCTACCTGCTGCTCAGTCGCATGCGTCACTTCTACGCCCAGCGCTGCGCCCGCATCAAGCAGTGGAGCGACGACAAACTGCCCAACTGGATGTAATGAGTTTTCCCACCGTCGTTCGGGAGGCTTAGGCCTCCCTTTTTTCAGGCCCCAAAACCAACTCTTAACAACAGACTTAAGCCAAGTTAAAACAGGAGTTTATTTCAACGGTTTTTAGACCGGAGCACGATGATTCAGACGATTTGGTTATAATTCGGCGAACTTGGAAATGTTAACATCCTCACACTTTCATATTCACTTTGGTTATTTGGATAGTACGGATGTTTAGAAACCTTGTTGCGTTGGCTGTCGCAGCAACCCTGCCAGCCCCCCTGTTGGCCGCCGAAGAGGCCGCTGTTGAACGTATCGAAGTGGTGGGCTCCCGCATCGCCCTGCGCACCGCCACCGACTCTGCCGCCCCGGTAGACATCATCTCCGCCGAAGACCTGGCCGCCACCGGTCAGCTGGAAACCGCCAAGGCGCTGCAGTTTGCCGCCCCCAGCTACAGTTTCCCCTTCTCCTCGGTCACCGACGGCACCGACGCGGTTCGCCCCGCCAACCTGCGCGGCATGTCCCCGGATCACACCCTGGTGCTGGTCAACGGCAAACGCCGCCACACCACCGCCCTGGTGCACCTCTCCGGCACCGTGGGCAAGGGTTCCTCCAACGTGGATCTGAACGCCATCCCCATGTCCGCCATCAAGCGCATCGAAATTCTCCGTGACGGTGCCGCCGCCCAGTACGGCTCCGACGCCATCGCCGGGGTGATCAACGTGGTGCTCAAGGACGCCGACCAGGGAGGCAGCATCAGCACCCACCTGGGCCAGACTTACGAAGGTGACGGTGAGCAGGTGCGCATCGGCCTGAATCACGGCATGCAGTTTGGCAACGAGGGCTTCCTGAACCTCTCTCTGGAGAGCCATCACAAGAACCCCACAAACCGCGCCGGTAACGACCCCCGCCAGCAGTACCCTGAGCTGGCCGACGGCAGCCCGGATCCCCGCGAGGAGACCTTCGACCGCAACAACCACCATGTGGGTGACAGCGACTACCAGAACTACGGCCTGTTCCTCAACGCCGGCACCGCCATCAGTGGCGACGACCAGCTGTACTTCTTCGGCGGCTACTCCGAGCGTGAGTCCACCTCCGGCGCCTTCTACCGCCGCGCCAGAGACAGCCGCAACGTACCGGAGATCTACCCCGACGGCTTCCTGCCCCAGATCAACCCCGAGATCATCGACGCCTCCCTACTGGTGGGTTATGAATTCGAGGTGGGCGAATGGAGCCTGGATGCCTCCGCCGGTTATGGCCAAAACAGCTTCGAGTACCGGGTAAAGAACAGCCTGAACGCCTCTTTGGGCCCCACCAGCCAAACCGAATTCGATGCGGGTAAGCTGACCACCAACGAGCTCAACCTCAACATCGACGCCTCCCGCTACTATGACTTCGTCAACGACTCCGAACTGGTGGTCGCCCTGGGCGCCAGCTGGCGCAACAGCGGCTATAAAGTGGAAGCCGGTGAGGAAGCCTCCTACATCCGCGGCGATTACCAGGGCAAATCCGGTGGCAGCCAGGGCTTTGGCGGCTTCACTCCCGAGTCTGCGGTAGACGAGGACCGTCACAACCTGGGGCTCTACCTGGAGCTGGAAAACCAGTACAGCGACCAGTTCTACTGGGCCGCCGCCGCCCGTTACGAGGACTACTCTGACTTTGGCAGCAACACCAGCTGGAAGCTGGCGGGGCGCTGGGACTTCACCGATTCCCTGGCGCTGCGTGCCACCACCAACACCGGCTTCCGCGCCCCCAGCGTGCAGCAGCTGTACTTCACCAACATCTCCACCTTCTTCGACCCGGATCCGGTCACCGGCGAGTTTGTGCCCCGTGAGTCCGGCACCTTCAACACCCTGGCGCCCATCACCCAGGCCCTGGGTGTAAATGAGCTGGAGCCGGAGATCTCCCACTCCTACAGCCTGGGTCTGGTGTACAGCCACGACAGCGGCCTGACCGTCACCCTGGATGCCTACCGCATCGATGTGGACGATCGCATCATCCTCTCCGGCTCGGTGGACAAGGAGTCCTCCCCACAAATTGAAGCCCTGTTCGCCGGCACCAACGCCGAGTCTGCCCGCTTCTTCATCAACGGCCTGGACACCCGCACCCAGGGCCTGGACCTGGTGGCCACCCAGGAGTTTGACCTGGGCAGCTGGGGTGAGCTGAAAGCCAACCTGGCTTACGCCTACAACGACACCGAGATTCAGTCGGTGAACCTGCCCACCATCTTGAGTGGCCAGGAGGAGCAGCTGTTCGACCGCAGAGAGGAGATCCGCGCCACCGACGCCAACCTGCACCATAAGGGCAACATCGGCTTCACCCACAGCTTGAAGGATCTGACTACCCACCTGAGGTTCAGCTACTTCGGCACCTACACCGTGGGCTACTCCCGCTCCGAGGTGAAATATGACGCCAAGTGGACCACGGATCTCAGTGCCAGCTATGCCCTGACCGATGACCTGACCCTGACCGCCGGTGCTCAGAACCTGTTTGACACCTATCCGGAAAAGCGCCCAGAGGACAACAACTTCAACGGCATCTTCGTCTACCCGCTCACCAACACCCCCTTCGGGTTCAATGGCGGTTACTACTACATGGACCTGACCTACAGGTACTAAGGCAAAGACTCCCAAAAACAAAGCCCGGCATCTGCCGGGCTTTTTGGTCGGTTCAGGGAAGAATCCCAAGTTCGTAGGATTTGGCCACCAGATGGATCCGGTTTCGGGCATTGAGACAGGATTTAAGATTATCCAGATGATAATCCACCCCGCGACTGGAGAGACTCTTCAGCTCGGCGATCTCCTTGGTGATGTAGCCCCGGGACAACAGCTGGAGTATCTCCAGCGCCTGCTCAGGTATCAGCCCTGAATCAAACCAGGGATTGAGCTCCCTGAAGTAACGGCCACACACCTGATGATGGAAGCGCTCCAACACCGCACGGATCTCGGTTTTCCGCTTCAGCGCGGCCACCTCGAACTGCTCCGACGGCAGGGAGGAGGTCAGGAAGAAAAAACCAAAGAACCCAGGCCTGACCCTGTCGATTACCCCGGTTCCCATCTCCGCATTCACGTGATGACTGGCCATCAGCTTCAGCAGGGCCTGGTTCTTACGCTCACCGCATCTGGGCTGATAAAACTCGAACTCCTCAGACGCATCGTAATAGAAACAGCGATCCTGCTCGGCGTAACGCTTCAGGTACTGCTCGATGTAGGGCAAGGTGGCCTGGTCACCGCCGGACACATAGCTCTTCCTCAGCATCCTGGCCGGCGAGTAGGTCTTGAAATCCACTTTGTTGGCAAACTCCATGTCCAACGCATCGTCACCTTCCGGAAGATAAAACAGGGTGTAGTAGAAGGAGCTGATGCCAAACTCTGCCAATGCAGGGAGCAGAAGCTCCTCCTCTTCAACCCTTAATCTGCCTCGTTTCATAGCAACCTCAGAGTTCATTGCCAAAGCGGACACCCCAGGCCTGTCAGGGGTGTCCAGTTCAAAGGGTTTTACTTACCGCCTACCAACACATCCTGCTGGTTCGCATGGCAACTGACACAGGAGTAGGGATCGGGGAAGGTCGCACTCTGGCCCTTGCCCAGCTTCTCAAAGGGGTGAGCGGTGAAGTTGGCCTCGATGGCATCCCCATGGCCCACCATGTCGAAGTGGCAACGATAACAACCGGCCTTCTGATCGTGCCCCTCGGGCGCACCGTTGTTGCCGTGGCATTCCGCGCACTTGGCAGGCTCTATCACCCTATCGTCCACCAGAGAGGGGTGCTTGCCATAGTCCATATCCTTGGGAGTATGACACATGCCGCAGTTTGCCACTTTCCAGCCAAAGTGGGCCTCAGACAGGGGCGCCATAGGCTCGGCAATACTGCCTCGGGTCAACCGGTAAGGGTCGTGTTCATCCCCCTGAAGGAACTCCTGCACCTCATAGTAGGAGCGGTAGAAGTCGCCATACTGGAACACCATCACATCCGGGCTACCCAGTACCGCCATGTCTCCAACGATATGGGGCGAGTAATCGAAAGGCGTCTGGCCCAGTTTCTGGTAAGGCGCGCCTTCGCGCTCGAACAGCATCTTATGGCTCCAGTTGTAATTCCAGCCATAGAAGCCGCTGGAGTAGAGGCCGTCGATGTCGTTGATGGCGTAGGTCTCCACCGTGGTGTTGGTGTCCAATGAGGGCCAGAGGATCAGGCTGCCCGAGTGACCGGGAACATCATTGAGAGACAGGGCCACGTCGGCCATGGTCACCACGCCATCGTAGTAATAGTCGGGACGCAGGTTGTGGGGCTTCACCTCCACATTGCGAATCCGGTAGTCCGGCTCATAGTCCCAACAGATCAGCCCTTCGATGCCACAGCTGATGAACATCCCCTCCATCATAAAGCCGGTGTGGTACATGGGCTGGCCATTGTCGTCCAGCTGAGCTTCGGAGCGCTCCTCGGTGAACACCGACTCGTAGGGGTTGGCCCTGTTGTACTCCTTGATGTAACGGGTCTCAAACTCCATCTGGCTATTGAGGCGCATGCCTGTCTGAACCTGAATCTCGGCAACGATGACCTTGCCGCCATTCTCCTCGAGGCGAGTGATCTCCTCCCGCTGAGCCTGGTAGTAGAACTCCACCTCGTCCTGGGGGTAAGGCGCAAAACCGAAGTTCATCTTGTGCTTCACCAGAATCTCGTCCGGCCTGAAGTAGCCGATGTGCTCCAGCCCCCAGTTGTTGACCGCGGTTTCGTCGCCGCCGTCGTAGTCCTGGGCGGTCATCCAGTTGCCGTCACCATTGATGGTGATATCAAAACTGCGCCGGCCTGGATCCCACTGGTACTCCAGATTGACCTCGCAGTCGGCGGCCTTGCCCCAGCGGTCGCAGATCTCCTGCTTACGGTTCTCGGCGGCGTACACCAGGGCATCAAACTCGGTGAAGTTGCCCGGCTTGAACATCTTCACATACTGGTTCTTGATGGACTCACCACCATGGTGTTGATCCAGCCACTGCAGCACCTCATCGCCGGTGATCACTATGGGGCGGGTAGCCGGTGGGGTGATCACCATGCCGCCAGGATAGAAATAGAAGCCGCTGCCTTCGTTCCAGTAGAGATTGAAGCTCTTCCCCGCCATGGTATGGGTCGGCCTGGGGCCGAATACCCGCTCTGCGGGCCGGTTCGGGTCGGTCACTTGCGGTGGCTCAGGGGTCTCGGCGGTATCCTTATCGTCACTGCCACCACAGGCGGTCAGCGCCGTGGCCATGGCCGCGTAGGCCAGCCATTTTTGCGTTTCTCTCATCATCACTATTCACCTTTTTATAAGCAGCCCTTTGGGGCCTTGAAGCGATGATAGGAGGCTAAATTTTGCAAATGACCCGGTATTTACATATTGACTTTTTACCAGGGCGGCGGATTGCGCAGCAACTCACACTCTGCAGCTGGTGCAGATCAACCAAAGTCGAGGCCGGCAGAAAAAATCCTTGCACGGCTCGGTAACACGCCCTGTTTCTTGCCGGTCCATCTGAGGACGCCACCCAGAAGCCAAAGTCGCTATATGGAGGAAGTGACTTGTCTATCAACCGCACAGAATCGATGCTATTTTCAACAACAAACAACAATCAGGAAGATCTGTTATGCGCAAACTGCTTCTCATGACCCTGCTGTTTTCGATGCCTCTGAGCGCCGAGGATCGCTTTAAGGATGTGAAGATTCTCACCGAGCAGGTGTCCGACGGGGTCCATATGCTCACAGGCAGCGGTGGCAACATCGGCGTCAGCGCCGGTGACGATGGCATTCTTATCATCGACGACCAGTTCGCCCCCCTGGCGGGCCGCATCCAGCAGGCGCTGGCCGCCATCAAGCCCGGGCCGGTGAACTATGTGCTCAACACTCACTACCACGGGGATCACACCGGCGGCAACGCCGAGTTTGCTCCTCCGGCCACGGTCTTTGCCCATCACAACGTCCGGCTGAGACTGGCAGACGATGATAAGTTTTCCCCCGAGCACCTGCCGGTGGTGACCTTCGATAAGGGGATCACCTTCCACCTCAACGGCGACACCATCCGGGTGATCCACCTGCCCCATGGCCACACCGACGGCGACGCCCTGGTGCGGTTCGAGAAAGCCAATGTGGTGCACATGGGCGATCTCTTCTTCAACGGCATGTTCCCCTACGTCGACCTCAAGGGGGGAGGCAGTGTGGAGGGGTACCTCAATGCGGTCACCAAGGCGCTGGAGTGGATGGATGCAGACACCAGGGTGATACCGGGGCACGGCAAGCTGGCCAACAAGGCCGATCTGCAAAAGTTCGAAAAAATGCTGCTAGACTCAATAGTATGGGCGAAAAAACAGGACAAGGATGCGCCACTTGAGGCTTGGCAAAAAGCCTTCCCCGCATCCATGGCCTCCTGGAGCTGGCGCTTCATCACCACCGAGCGCTGGGTCACCACTCTCTACGAGGATCGAAACAGGCTGCATGATTGATCTGCTGATTTTCGCCGCCCTGGTGTTACTGGTCTCCATGGTGCCAGTGTATGGGGCGGCGGTGCTGATCCGCTCACCCACTCCCGGCCCCCTGCTGGGGGCATTGACCGTGTGTGTCGCCCTGGCACTGCTGGAGCTGTCACTGGACAGAATCAGCGGCCATTGGGCCTGGCTGGTAGGGGGATTGTTTGGGGCTGTTGCCTTCAGCCTGCTGTTTGGCACCCGCACCTGGCGCGGCCTGATTCTGGCGGCGGTGCTCTGCCTCACCTACCAGTGGGGCACCAGCGAATACCTCAATGGCGCTTCCCTCACCACCACCTTTAAGCAGCAGATCAACAAGGCCAGATCGGAAGTCTGGCCGGACTGAAGGCAGGCCTAAAAAAGGCGGCCTTGGGGCCGCCTGCTTTCAACTTAGAATATCACGGACCCTGTCCAGGTCCTCCGGGGTATCCACCCCTGCAGGCGGCGTCTGTTTCGCCTCCTCCACGTGAATCCCCTCGCCGTAGTAGAGCACCCTCAGCTGCTCCAGAGACTCAATCCCCTCCAGGGGGCTGGGTTGCCAGCTGATGTAGCGCTGAATGAAACCAGCACGGTAACCATAGATGCCCACATGACGCAACGCGCCCGGGCTCACCGCGGGTCCATCGGCAAAACCATCCCTGTGGTAGGGAATGGGCGCACGAGAGAAATACAGAGCACGGCCGTCGGCGGCACACACCACCTTGACCGCATTGGGATTGAACATCTCCTCGGCGTCTTCGATGGCCACCCCCAGGGTGGACATGGGCAAGCCACTGGAAACCAGGTTTTCCGCCACTTGACGGATGTTAGCCGGTGGGATCAGCGGCTCGTCACCCTGAACATTGACCACCACCTGATCTTCACTGAGCTTAAGCAGGTCAACCACCTCGGCCAGGCGCTCGGTTCCGGAGTTATGATGCTCTGAGGTCATCACCACTTCGGCGCCAAAACCGGTAACCGCGTCGAACACCCGCTGATCGTCGGTGGCCACCACCACCCTGTCGGCACCGCTGGCCTGGGCCTGCTCACAGACCCACTGGATCATGGGTTTGCCGGCAATGTCCGCCAGAGGTTTGCCCGGCAACCGGGTCGAGGCATAGCGGGCGGGGATCACCACCACAAAGCTCATGCTCAGTCTTCCTTCAGCTCGGTGGCACGGTTCTCCAGCAGCACCGGAATACCGTCATCAATGGGGTAAACCAGACGGTCTGCCTTGCAGGTCAGGGTCTGCTCAGCCGCATTGAACTCCAGCTTACCCTTGCACACAGGGCAGGCAATAATCTCTAGCAGTTTGGTATCGAACGCCATTGTTTATTCCTTCAGTCGTGACAGCAGTGCGCCATCAAATTCTTCCGGTAAATTAGCAGTTACCGGTAGGTAAAACCAGTTGGGCCGGGCAAAACCACGGCACTTGACCGCATCTTTCTCGGTCATCAGCAGCAGCTCGTCGTCCGGGGTCAGTGCCGCCAGCTCCGCCTCGCTGTACAGATAGTGATCGGCAAAGGGGACGCAGCGCAGCGGCGACAGTCCCTGCTCCTCAAGCGAGGTGAAGAACCTTGGGGGATTGCCGATTCCCGCCATGGCCACAATCTCCAGGTCCGGGTCGAAGGCCCGGTCACTGCCATCCACCGCTTTGAGTTGGTCTGGCGCCAGTGACATGGGGTACTCGCCAGCCTGAGGCTTTCCGCCGTTGCAGATCACCATGTCCACACTCTTAAGACGGCTCACCGGCTCTCGCATGGGCCCCATGGGCATCCGAAAGCCATTGCCAAAACGGCGCTCGCCGTCGACCACCACCAACTCAATGTCTCTACGCAGACGGTAGTGCTGCAGGCCGTCGTCGGCCAGGATCACGTCCACCTCAGCCCGCTCCAGCAGCAGTTGTGCCGCCTTGATGCGGTCCGGTCCCACCGCCATGGGCGCCCCGGTTCGCTGAACGATCAATGCCGGCTCGTCCCCCACCAGCGCGGGGTCCGTGTCTGGAGAAACCCACTGAGGCCAGGCTTCCGCCTGACCACCATAGCCGCGACTGATCACCCCGACCTTGTAGCCGTGGCGACTAAGCAACTCAATCAGATAGAGCACCACCGGCGTCTTGCCATTGCCACCGACGCTGAGGTTGCCCACCACGATCACCGGAACCGGCAACCTGGCACTGGGCAGGAGACCCAGACGAAACAGCAGGCGACGCAGGCCGCTGATCAGGATAAACAGCCCGGTCAGTGGGGCCAGCAGCCACAGCACCGGGCTCCCCTGCTGCCAGGCCCGTTCAAACCAGCTACTCATTGTCACCGAACTGCATCTGGTGCAGCTGACTGTAGATGCCCCCGTGGGCAAGCAGCTGCTGATGGCTGCCCTGCTCCACCACCTGGCCCTTGTCCACCACCATGATGATGTCGGCGTTCTCGATGGTGGACAGGCGGTGGGCGATCACCACTGAGGTGCGCCCCTTCTGCAGGTTATCCAGTGCCGCCTGAATGGCACGCTCGGACTCGGTATCCAGGGCCGAGGTGGCCTCATCCAGAATCAGAATGGGGGCGTCACGCAGGATGGCGCGGGCGATGGCGATGCGCTGACGCTGACCGCCACTGAGCAGGATGCCATTTTCACCCACCATGGTGTCCAGCCCCTGAGGCAGATCCTTGACGAACTCCATCAGGTAAGCTGCTTCGGCGGCGGCTTCGATCTGCTCCCGGCTGCAGCGCTCACAGGCGTAGGCGATGTTGTTGGCGATGGTGTCGTTGAACAGGGTCACCTGCTGGGACACCATGGCAATCTGACTGCGCAGGTTACTCAGGACGTATTCGTTCACATCCACCCCGTCCACCTGAATCCTACCCGCGGTGGCGTCGTAGAAACGGGGCAACAGGCTGGAGATGGTACTCTTACCCGAACCAGAGCGGCCCACCAGCGCCAGGGTTTTGCCTGGAGGCACATCCAGAGACACCCCACGCAGGGCCGGCTCATCCTTGTTGGTGTTGGGGTAGCAAAAGGTCACATCCTTGAAGCTGATGGCACCCTCGATGCGGTCCACTTTATGGCTGCCGCCGTCCGGCGCATTCGGGGTATCCAGTACCTCAAACACCGAGTGAGCGGCGGTGATGCCCCGCTGGAAGTCGGCATTGACCCGGGTCAGGTGTTTCAGCGGCTGCATCAGACCCATCATGGACCCGACGATGGTGATAAAGGTGCCAGGGCTCAGGCTCTGGAAGATAAAGTCGAAGCTGGCCACATAGAGCACCACGCCCAGGGCCACGGAGCCGATGATCTGAATCACCGGCTGGCTGATCGCCTGAGCCGCCGACAGCTTCATGTTCTGCTGACGGTTGCGGTTATTGACCTTAGCGAAACGCTCCGCCTCAATCGCCTGACCACCGAAGGCGATCACATTCTTGTGCCCTTTGATCATCTGCTCAGACGCCGTGGTCACGCCGCCCATCGCCTTCTGAATCGCCTTGGAGACCTTACGGAAACGACGGCTCACCAGGGTGATCACCCAGGCGACCAGGGGCCCAATCAGGAAGAAGATCAGTGACAGCTGCCAGCTCTGATAGAACATGATGAACAGCAGGCCGATGACCGTGGCGCCATCGCGCACCATGCTCACCAGGGCGCTGCTGGAGGCGCGGGCCACCTGCTCGGTGTCATAGGTGATGCGGCTGATCAGGTCACCGGAGCTCTGGGTGTCAAAGTAGCTCACCGGCAGGTTGAGGTACTTCTCGAACACCATCTGACGCATGCTCTGCACCACCTTCTGGCTGACCCAGGCCAGGCAGTAGGTGGAGACAAAGTTGGCCGAGCCACGGACAAGGAACATGCCCACCACAATAAAGGGGGCAATCTTCAGCACATCGCTGTTGCCCGCCGTCAGGGCATTATCAATCAGGGGCTGAACCAGCCAGATCATACCGGCGTCCACCGCACCATAGGTGATCATCCCCAAGATGGAGACAACGAAGGCGGCGCGGTAGGGGAGAACATAGGGCCACAGACGCTTGAAGGTTGCCCAGGTCTGTCCCTTCTCCATAGGAGTTGGTTTGGCGCTCATAGAGTTAACCGAATTTCAATTTAAGGGGCCATTCTACCCACACAGGGCATGGATACCAACGCAAGGTGAACAAATGTCGATTTAACCGTCAATTACCACATGAATTACCACCGTCGTTGGTTGTACCAATAGGGAGCCAGTTGCTCACTGAAGCTCAATACCTTCACCTCTTCAGGGTGAAAGTGAACACTCACCTGCCCCTGACGCCCCGTGGTTTTCTGAAGCGCCCCGCTGCCCTGGTACCTGGCCTCGATCTCCGGGTGGGGGAAGCCCCAGCGGTTGCGCCAGCCCGCCGGGTGCACAACGATGCTGGGGGCGACCGCCCTGACCCAGGACTCGGTGCTGGAGCTGCGGCTGCCGTGGTGGGGCGTAACCAATACCGTGGCCCGCTTCGGGCTCATCCTGGCCTCGGAGGCCGCCTCGATGTCACCGGGAAGCAGGACGCTGTGCTGACCGTCGGAGATGCGCAGGATGCAAGAACCATTGTTGCCCCGGTAGTCGAACTTCTGCCAGGCCAGATCGAGCCCCTGCCAGTGAGAGGGGCCTTGCTTGCACCCCTCCCCCGAGATCTCCTCGACCCCGGGCCACAAGCGTTTGATCGCCCCGGCCCCGCCCGCATGGTCGTTGTCGCCATGGGAGAGCACCAGATAATCCAGGCTGACAATGCCCCTGCCTCTGAGGAAGGGATCCACCACCCGCTCGGCGTAGCTGAAACCGGAAGGAAAGGCCGCCCCGGTGTCGTACACCAGGGCCCTGCCCTGCTTCTCCACCACCACACTCAGCCCCTGCCTGACATCCATCACATGCACCCGCCAGCTCGAAGGGGGCTCTCCCACCTGAGTCAGCAGTGTCGGCATCAGCAACAGGGGGGCCAGCCATCTGGCCAGGGGCACAGGAGGACGCCATACCAGCCACAGGGCCAGAGGGAGCAGTATCAGGGTCATCAGGCCATGGGCCCAGCCAAGACTGGCCCCCGGCAGAGACTGGGCCAGTCGAGCCACCCACTCCAGAGGCCACAGAGACAGGTCCGCCAACCACAAGCCAGCATCGGCAAAGGGCAAAGCGCTCCAGCTCCACAGGGCGGCCAGCAGGGTCAGGGGCAGAGCCACCAGGGACACCCAGGGCACCATCAACAAATTGGCCCACAGGGCATGGAGAGACAGGGAGCCGAACCACCCCAGTTGCACCAGCCCCAGCAGCAGAGTCAATCCACATTGAATCCACACCAGGCTGGCCAGACGGCCATGACTCCAACCGGGAGCCTGGGCCACCAACAGCATGATGATGGCAACGGCGCAGCAGGAGAGCCAATAGCCCGGCCCCAGCACCGCCAGGGGGTCCAGCAAAAGCAACAGCGCCGCGGCCCGAAGCAACAGCTCCCAGGGACGACCGAATCGCCCGGTGGCCAGCATCACCATGGCCGCCAGAGCCATGATCAGCGCCCTCTGGGTCGCCAGCCCCAGCCCGGCCAGCAGGGCATAGGCGGTCACCCCCAGGGCGGCCACCATCAATACGGGCAGACGTGCCCCACCACCCTGAGAGGGGAACAGCCGCCTTGCCAACCAGCCCAGCACAGTGACCAGCAACAGGGCCACCAGGCTCAGATGCAGTCCAGAGATCGCCACCAGGTGCGTCAGGCCTGCGGCCCTCAGCTGCTGCCAGCGCTCATCACTGAGGCCGCGCCGGTCCGCCATGGCCAGGGCACGCAGCAGATCCCCTCTGGGCAGCTGGGCCACCGCCTGCTCCAGAGTCTGGGCCAGGGGCACCCGCCAGTGGCTGTTCTGCGCCAGGGGCTCCATCGCCAGGATGCGTCCCTGAGCCACCACCCGGTTGGCCAGTGCATGGCGCCGCTGGTTCCAGCTAAACTGATTGAAGGTACCCATGGGGGGCCGCAATTTAACCCTGAGTTGATAGAGGTGGCCCGCCTGCCATTGGGTCTCTCCCTGGTAGCTCAGCCAGATGCGATTGGGATGGTGAAACTTCAGTGACCTTTCACCGATTCTCTCGACCTGCCATAGAGTTCGCTGGTATAGTGCGCCGCGGGTTGGTAAAGTGAGCAGCCTTGCCACCAGCTGGTGCTCCCCCTCATTCAGGGGTTGCGACGCCGTGATATGACGGTCGCCGTGCCAGGAGAACCAGCAGATGCCCAGCAGCAATCCGGCCAGCATCGGCCTTTGCCGCACTAGCCAGAGGGCGGCCGCTCCAATGACGACCAGAAACCCGGGAGGCAGCAGTGCCGGCCAGAACAGGCCTGAGCTGATGGCTGCCACCCAACCTAGAAGAAAACTGTTCACCTGACTCTGTTTAGGCGATAACAAACCGCTATGCCAAAAAAGACCATTCAACGGCTGATGCCGAACCCTGAGAAGCTCAAGGACCACAAGCACCTGAAACTCTTCGGTGATGTGATCCATCAACCGGGGTTGTGGCACCTGAATCGTCGCTCTGCCGCTGGCGCCCTTGCCGCCGGCATGTTCATGGCGTGGGTTCCCGTTCCCTTTCAGATGATCCTGGCCGCCGCCGCCGCCATCATCCTCGGGGTTAATCTGCCCCTGGCGGTGGTCACCGTCTGGTTTACCAACCCGGTCACCATGCCCTTCATGTTCTATCTGGCCTACCTGGTCGGGGCTTCCCTGTTGGGAATCGAAGCGGGGCACTTCCAGTTTGAGCTCAGTTGGGAGTGGCTCAGCACCAGCCTGGGCCAGATTGGCGAACCCTTCCTGTTAGGGTGTCTGGTACTTGGGGTGCTCAGTTCCCTGTTTACCTACTTCGTGATCAACAGCCTGTGGCGCTACTCCATCCTGTTTAACTGGAAGAAGCGCCAGAAACAGCGCAATGGCAATGGCAATGGCAATGGCAATGGCAATGGCAATGGCAATGGCAATGGCAGCTGAGCTTCGCCGGTAAATTCCGTCAAAAAAGGCTCCGAGAGGAGCCTTTTCTGTGTCAGAGGTTTCTCTCTGTTTCCCACTGGATACGACGCTGACGAACATACTCGGCTATCGCCTGGATGCGGCTGTTCAGGTGTCGTTTGCCAATATGGTATGCGTACATGGTTCGTTGAATGGGCTGCCAACCCTCCACCTGAAGCTCCACCAGATCTTTATTACGGTGCATTTCACGGGGACCGAAGACAATTCCCAGCCCCAGCCCAGCGGCGTGATGGGCCAGCGCCAGGTCATTCACCCTAGCGCCCTGCCCAGGCTGAACATAGAGTATCTGTCCTTCCTGAGAGCAAAAGCCCCATTTCATTACCGGCTTCACCTGAATACAGGGCAACTGCTCAAGCTGGCTGATGTCCAGGATCCTGCCTTGAACTCCATGACGCTCCAACAGCTCAGGGTGGGCCAACAGGGTATAGGGAATATCCCATAAACGAGATGCTACCGCCGAGGAGTCGCTCAATGGGCCGACTCGAAATGCCAAGTCGATATCCCGGTGAATCATATCTTCATAGGTATCGCTAAGCTCCATCTCCAGCTGCATCCGGGGGTGGTCGGCGGCAAAGTCCAACATCCAGCATCCCAGAAAATCCAACCCGGCTCTCACGGGCATACTGACCTTCAAGCTCCCCTGGAACGACTGCTCTCTCTCCTTGGCCAATGTGAGCGAGTCTTTGATAGACCTGAGCATGGGAGAACAATCTTGGTATATCTGCTCCCCCAGAGAGGTCACCTTCAGCTGGCGAGTTGTGCGCTGCAACAAAGAGAGTCCCATCTCCCGCTCTAAAGCCTCAATGCGGCGACTGACGGTACTGTGGGGCACCCCTAATGTGCTGGAGGCCCCCTTCAGCGACCCCGCTTCCACCACGGCGCAGAACAGCTCCAGATCATCATATAACTTTCTCATCGGGCACCCGATAATCTCATTTATGGAATTATCTTAACCGCTCTTACGCCTGTTCTCCACAGGGATTCCCCCCTAGCATCTGCCCCATAGCCACTGAGGAGAGTCCCAGAATGAAAGCAATTAGCATCAAGCAAACCGGCGCAGCCGACACCCTTGAATACCTGAACGTCGACACCCCAACCCTAAAAACAGGCGAGGTGCTGGTGAAGATCGCCGCCGCCCCGGTGAACTTTATCGACACCATCATCCGTGAAGGCAATATGCCTCCAGGCATGATGCCGGAGCTGCCCATTATTCCGGGCGTCGAGGGCAGCGGCACCATAGTGGATGCCAACAACACGGAGCTGAAGCCGGGGCAGAAGGTGGCCTTCCTTGGCCCCATCGGTGCGTCCGCCTACGCCGAGTATGCCGCGGTGCCGGCCGACCGACTGGTGACTCTGTCTGGTGATGCGGATCTGCTTGAAGCTGCGGTACTGCCGGTGAACTACTTCACCGCCTACCACATGCTGCACAACGTCGTCAGGGCGCAGCCCGGTAAGACCGCACTGATCTATGCGGCCTCAGGCGGTGTGGGCACTGCGCTGATCCAACTGGCCAAAAATGCGGGCCTCACCGTGGTGGGACTGGAGCGCAAGGCAGAAAAGCTGGCCAATGGCCTCAGCCAGGGAGCCGATTTCATGTTCGACACCTCAGATGACAACTGGGTTGAGCAGGTCAAACAGGCTACGGGTGGTGAGGGGGTGGATTACATCTTCAACCCGGTGGCAGGTGACACCATTGTCCAGGATCTGGAGCTGCTCAAACCTCTGGGCCACGTGGTGATCTTCGGGCTGCTGGGCGGCGCAGGCGAAACCAACCTGCAGGCGGAGGCCTTTAAGCACTTCGGTAAGGCCCCGACCATCACCTACTCGGAGATCTACGCCACCTTCTTCAATGACTACCCACTGGTAGAAAGCTCCATGAAGGCACTCTACCAGCTGCTGGATGAAGGCAAGATCAAGCCGGTCTACAGCACCCTGCCCCTGAGCGAGGCCGCCGAAGCCCATCGCACCATCGAGGCGGGCAAGGTCACTGGCAAACTGCTGCTGATCCCCTGATGCAACAGAGGCACCCCATGGGTGCCTCTTTCTTTGCCGAGTGTCAGTGTGACACCTACCTGAGTGCCTGAGCCGGCTCCTGGGCCGCCGCTTTCCAGGCGGGATAGAGAGACGCCACCACGGTCACCAGGAAGGCCAGCACCGTCACCGACACCACGTCACTCCAGATCAGCTGTGACGGCAGAAAATCGATAAAGTAGACATCCCCGGAGAGCAGGGTCACCCCCAGGCTCTGCTCTATGGCGCGCACCAGATCGGACAGCCGCCAGCCCAGGGCACTGCCCAGGGCCGCCCCCAACAGGCAGCCGGTCAGACCGGTCAGGGCCCCCTGTACCAGGAAAGCCCCCATCACCGCCCGTCGCTCCAGGCCCATGGTGCGCAAAATGGCGATCTCCGCCTGCTTGTCCCGCACCGCCATCACCAGAGAGCAGATGATGTTAAAACTGGCCACCGCCACCATCAGCACCAGCACCAGGTACATCAGGCTGCGGATCAGCTGAATGTCGGAGTAGAGGTGCCCCTGGGTACGGGTCCAGTCATTGAGGTAGAGATAATGGGTCTGGCGATAGCCCACGGCGCGAATCACCTGAGGCGCCGCGAACAGATCATCCAGTTTGAGGCGCAGGCCGCCCACGCCCTGGCCAAAGTCCCGTATCTGTGAGGCCCGGCTGAGGCTGGTGAAGGCCATGGTGCGGTCAATCTCGCCGCCGAGATCAAACAGCCCGGTCAGGGTAAACACCACCCGCTTGGGGGGGCGCTGCCCCTGGGCGGCAGGCCGGGGCACCAGCAGGGTGACCTTGTCCCCCAGACTCAGGCCCAGTTCGGCCGCCAGGGCTTTGCCCAGCACCAGGGGCGAGTCATCACCGGAGAGTGAGCCCCAGGCCTCGGAAGACATATAACTCTGGGCATCGGAGACCTGAGCCTCCAGCTCAGGGTCCACCCCTCGCACCGACACCCCTTTGAGCTTCTCTCCCTTTTGCAGCAGGCCGTTAACCAGGGTAAAGGGAGCCGCTGCCGCCACGCCGGGTTCACTCAGGGCATCATCCGCCATGGCGTTCCAGTCCAGAATGGGGCTGTCCACCGCGATGAGTTCCGCCTGGGGCACCACCGCCAGCAACCGGTCTTTAAGCTCCCTTTCGAAGCCGTTCATGGCGGAGAGCACCAGGATCAGCACAGTGACACCCAGTGCCACCCCGATGATGGAGGAGAGGGAGATCACCGAGATAAAGCGGTTACTGTGGCGGGTGCGCAGGAATCGCCACCCCAGTTGCCAGATGAGAGCCAGGTTCTTCATTGGGCTTCCTGCAATCGGCCGCCATGCATCATCAGCTGGCGATCCAGCCGGGCGGCCAGTTCCCGGTCGTGGGTGACCACCACGAAGGCGGTCCCCTCCTGGGCGGCCAGCTCCCGAATCAGCTCATACACCTCTTCGGCGGTGGTCTCATCCAGGTTGCCCGTGGGTTCATCCGCCAATACCAGCGCCGGCTTGTTCACCAGGGCCCGGGCGATGGCCACACGCTGGCGCTCGCCTCCGGAAAGCTCAGAGGGCTTATGGGCCATGCGGTGATTCAGCCCCACCCGATTGAGCAGCTCCTCCCCCCGGGCTCTGGCCTGGGCCTTGGACTGACCGGCGATCAGCAGAGGCATGATCACGTTCTCCAGGGCAGTGAACTCCGGCAGCAGATGATGAAACTGATAGACAAAGCCCAGCTCACGGTTGCGCAGCTGAGTGCGGGCGCCATCGCTCAAGGCAAACAGCTCCTGCCCCTTAAACCACACCTGGCCCTCGCTGGGGCTGTCCAGGGTGCCGATGATGTGCAGCAGGGTACTTTTGCCCGAACCGGAGCTGCCCACCACCGCCAGCAGTTCACCGGCATGCACCTCCAGATTGAGGTCAGTCAGTACCCGGGTGGCCAGCTTACCCTCCCGATACTCCTTGCCCAGCTGCTCACAACGCAGCAACAGATCACTCATAACGTAACGCCTCAGCGGGTTGAATCAGGGAAGCCCGCCAAGCGGGATAGAGAGTGGCCAGATAGCTGATCAGCATGGCGCCGGCCAGGATAAGGCCAATCTGGCCATAGTTGAGGATAACCGGCAGAGGCTGCCCGGGCGGCAACAGCCAGATCCCCAGGGCGGCCATCACCCCTTGCAGGTTAAACGCCAGCGCCAGGCCAGCCAGGGCGCCGATCACCACCCCCAGCAGGGTACTGGTCATCCCCTGGACGGAGAACACCCCCATCACCGAGGCGCGGCTCAGCCCCATGGTTTTGAGGATGGCGATGTCGGAAGTTTTGTCGGTGACCATCATCACCAGGGCGGAGACCACGTTGAAGGCGGCGATGGCGATGATCAGCGCCAGCAGCATGGCCATCATGTTCTTCTCCATCTTGACCGCACTGAACAGCTGGCCGTAGTCGTTGCGCCAGTCCTGCACCCGAAACGCCTCTCCGAGCTGGGTCTGCAGCTGGGCGGCCAGAGAGGGCGCCTTGAAGGCATCATCCAGATAGAGGCGCATGGACGCCACCTTTCCCTTGCCCAGTCGGGTGAGGCGGGCAGCGTCGTTGATGTGCACATAGGCCAGGTTGCCATCCACTTCGGCGCCAAGCTCAAACACCCCGGCCAGGGTAAACACCCGCTGGCTGGGCAGGCGCCCCATGGGACCGTAGACGGCGCCGGTGGCGGAGATCACCCGCACCTTGTCGCCGGGCATCAGGTTGAGGCGACTGGCCAGGCGGGCGCCCATCAGAATCTGGTACTGCCCCGCCTCGAGATCCTGCCAGCGACCGCTGAGCAGATGATCGGAAACCGTCGAGAAGCCGGCTTCCTGGTCGGGATCCACTCCGAGAATCTGGGCACCACTGAGGGCCCCCTCTCCCTGAAGCATCGCTTCGGTACTCACCAGCGGGGTCACGCCCACCACCCCGGGCTGAGCGGCCAGAGTCTGTTGCAACTCGGCGGGGCTTTCAAGATAACGGGACTCGGACACCAGCACCTGGGGCACGGCGCCGAGCAGGCGGGTCTTCAGCCGCCCCTCCAGGCCGTTCATCACCGAGCTGACCACGATCAGCGCGGCCACTCCCAGGGCGATACCGGCCACGGAGAAGAAGGTAATAAAGGAGACGAACTGGGTGTCCTTACGGGCACGCCAGTAACGCAACCCGATAAGCAGGGAGACAGAGGGCGACATCTAACCATTTGCCAAATAGATAAGTTATCGGATAATAAAGTTATTCGCCCCCAATAGACAAGTTCAGGCCATGTCCGAAACGCAACAAAGCTTTTTCAGCGTCAGCTGCGAGTTCACCCTGTTTGCCGACCCCCTGCCCGCAGACAAGCGCCTGGTGGATGGCGATACCCTGCTGGCCATGATGCCACGGGCCTTCAAACTGATGGCCCAGGTCAACGAAGTGGAGCAGCGCTGTCAGCCCCTGATGGCCAGCCTGGCCCAGCACGCCGCCGAGCTGGCGGAGTACCTGAGCCTGCAAAACCTCAAGCTGGATATGGTATTGCAGCTTCAGCTGGAAAAGAGCACCGAGGCCCAGTACCGCTGCCAGGGGGTTCGTTTTGGCGGCAGTGGTGCCCAGGTCCACAGTGATGAGGCCCTGGAGCCCGGCACCATCCTCGAGATCAAGCTGCTGGTGCCCGAAGAGAACGTCGCCGTATTCGCCGTTGCCGAACTGACCCAGTGTCTACCCCAGGAGGACGGCTACCTGTGGGACCTGGACTTCACCAGCATCATCGAGGCGGACCAGGAGCGTCTGGTTCATGCCAGCCTGCAGGTGGAGCAGAGACTGCTGCGTGCCCGGGCCCAGGCCCGACGCGAACAACACACTCCCTGACAAGGCGGGGTGGAAGCGCCCGCCCCCCTTGCCTACAATAGCCGCACCTAACTTCAGTAAGCCCGAATCATGAGTAGTTTTTCCCCCCTGGCTCCGGCCCCCGCCGGCGCCGGATGCAAGCGCCGTCTTACCGGCCTTACCGGCAGTGCCCTCAGCCTGACCATCAGCCGCCTGGCCCGACAGCATCAGGGGGTCAGCTTACTGATCACCCAGGACACCCCGTCCGCCATGCACCTGGAGCAGGAGCTCTCCTACCTCTGCCCAGAGATGACGGTCACCCTGTTCCCGGACCGGGAGGTCCTGCCCTACGACAGCTTCTCTCCCCATCAGGATATTGTTTCCCAGCGCCTGGAAGCCCTCTATCGACTGCCCCAGACTCAAAGTGGCCTGGTGATCGTGCCGGTCAACACCGCCCTGGTCAGGCTTCCGCCGGTGGACTATGTGGGCAGCAGCGTGCTGCTGCTGGAGCCCGGCCAGCAGATCGACATCGAGGCCCTGCGCCATAACCTGACCCAGGCGGGCTACCACCATGTGGAGCAGGTGTATGAACATGGTGAGTTTGCGGTACGCGGCTCCATCATCGATCTGTTCCCCATGGGCAGCGAACAGCCGCTGCGCCTGGATCTGTTCGACGACGAGCTGGAGTCCATCCGCACCTTCGACGTAGACAGCCAGCGCACCCAGGGCAGCCTGGAGAGGGTCCGCCTGCTGCCGGCCCGGGAGTTTCCCACCAACAACAAGGCGATCGAAGGGTTCCGCAGTCGCTGGGGCCAGCATTTCAGCCGCATCAGCAACGAAGCCGAGTCTGTCTATCAACAGATCAGCCGCGGCCTGATGCCCGCCGGGGTAGAGAACTACCTGCCGCTGTTCTTCGAGTCCACCGCCACCCTGTTCGACTACCTGCCGGAGCAGGTGCAGCTGATGACCGCCGGGGACATTCAGGGGGCCTGTGACAAGTTCCTCTCCGATGCCACCCAGCGCTACGACAACTATGGTGTGGATCCGCTGCGGCCACTGCTGCCGCCCACCACCCTGTTCCTCAACACCGAAGAGCTGTTCTCCCGCATCAAACCCCATGGTCGCATCCAGCTCTCCCGTGACGTCAGCGAGATCGCCAAAGAGCCCAAGGCCAAAGTCGCCGCCATCGGCGACGTGGCGGTGAACCATCAGCTCAAGGTGCCGACCCAGGCCCTGGCCGAAAGACTGGATGGGGTGAAGCGCACCCTGTTCAGCGTCGAGTCCGAGGGTCGCCGGGAGGCCTTGCTGGAACTGCTGCGCCCCATGCAGCTCTCCCTGACCCAGTTCAACCATCTGGACCAGTTCCTTGAGGATGACGCCACCATGGGCATCATCGTCAGCCCTCTGGAGCAGAGCGTCATGCTGGAGCAGGAGGGACTGGCCCTCATCTGCGAAGAGGAGCTGCTTGGGGGCCGGGTGCGTCAGCGCCGCCGTCAGCGCAAGACCGTCAGCTCCGACACCCTGATCCGCAACCTGGCCGAGCTCAAAGTGGGCCAGCCCGTGGTGCACCTGAAGCACGGCGTCGGCAGCTATCAGGGGCTGCAGACCCTGGACGCCGGCGGCATGAGCACCGAGTTCCTGGTCCTGGAATACAAAGACCAGGCCAAACTCTACGTGCCGGTGAACGCCCTGCACCTCATCAGCCGCTACAGCGCCGGTGAGGACTCGGAGGTTCAGCTCAACCGCCTGGGCAGCGAAGCCTGGGACAAAGCCAGACGCAAAGCCGCCGAGAAAGTGCGGGACGTGGCCGCCGAACTGCTGGACATCTACGCCCGGCGAGAGAGCAAGCCGGGCTTCGCCTTTGAACTGGATGAGCCCGAGTATCTGCGCTTCTCCGCCGGCTTCCCCTTCGAGGAGACCGTCGACCAGCACAACGCCATCGACGCAGTGGTGCGGGACATGCGCACCAGCAACGCCATGGACCGCCTGGTGTGCGGCGACGTGGGCTTCGGCAAGACCGAAGTGGCCATGCGCGCCGCCTTCGTGGCGGTGGCCGGAGGCAAGCAGGTGGCGGTACTGGTGCCCACCACCCTGCTGGCCCAGCAGCACTATGAGAACTTCCGCGACCGCTTCGCCGACTGGCCGGTGCGCATCGAGGTGATGTCCCGCTTCAAGACCGCCGGTGAGCAGAAACAGGTGCTCAGCCAACTGGCCGAAGGCAAGGTGGACATCGTCATCGGCACTCACAAGCTGCTGCAATCGGACATCAAGTTCACCGATCTGGGGCTGCTCATCGTCGATGAGGAACACAGGTTCGGTGTCCGCCAGAAGGAGCAGATCAAGGCGCTGCGAGCCGAGGTGGACATCCTTACCCTGACCGCCACCCCCATCCCCCGGACCCTGAACATGGCCATGTCCGGCATGCGGGATCTCTCCATCATCGCCACCCCACCGGCGCGGCGACTGTCGGTGAAAACCTTCGTCCGCCCCAAGGAGGGCAACCTGATCCGCGAAGCGCTGATGCGGGAGATCCTCCGTGGTGGCCAGGTCTACTTCCTGCACAACAGCGTGGAAACCATAGAGCAGTGCGCCAAGGATCTGGCGGAACTGGTGCCCGAAGCCCGCTTCGCCATCGCCCACGGCCAGATGCGCGAACGGGAGCTGGAGCGGGTGATGAGCGACTTCCACCATCAGCGTTTCAACGTATTGGTGTGCACCACCATCATCGAAACCGGCATCGACATCCCCAGCGCCAACACCATCATCATCGAGCGGGCCGACCGCTTCGGCCTGGCCCAGCTGCATCAGCTGCGGGGGCGGGTGGGCCGCTCCCACCACCAGGCCTACGCCTACCTGCTGACCCAGGGCAAGCGCCTGACCAAGGACGCCAAGAAGCGCCTGGAGGCCATCGAACAGCTGGAAGATCTGGGGGCAGGCTTTATGCTGGCCACCCAGGATCTGGAGATCCGCGGTGCCGGCGAACTGCTGGGGGATGAACAGAGCGGCCACATCGCCAAGGTGGGCTTCAGTCTGTACATGGACATGCTGGAGCAGACAGTGGCGGCCCTCAAGGCGGGCAAGGAGCCCAGCCTGGACCAGATCCTGGCAGAGCAGACCGAGCTGGAGCTGAAGGTGCCGGCCCTGCTGCCGGAGGAGTACATCCCCCACGTCAACACCAGGCTGGCCATCTACAAGCGCATCGCCTCCTGCAACAGCGTGGACGAGCTCACCGAAGCCAGGGTGGAGCTGGTGGACCGCTTCGGCAAACTGCCGGATGCCACCGAGAATCTGCTGACCCTGACCCGACTGAAGCTTAGGGCCATGGCCGCCGGCATCCGTCGCATCGACGGTCACGCCAAGGGTGGCAGCATCGAGTTTGGCCCGGACACCAGTGTGACTCCGGAAATCCTCATAGGTCTGTTACAATCCCAACCTGGCCTCCTGCGGATGGATGGCCCCAATAAATTGCGCTTTCAGGGCGAGTTGCAGGAAACCCCTGCCCGTCTGGAGGCGGTGGAGCAGCTGTTAAGCCAACTGGGGATCTGATGAGCAAACCACTGTACCACGCCCTGTTTGGGCTCACCGCCCTGCTGGGCAGCGGAATGACCGCCGCCGAAGAGGCCACCTGGTTTGAGGTGGAGCTGGTGGTGTTTGAACGTCCCCAGGTTACCAGCGAGCGTTTCCCGGAAGAGCTGACGCCGATGAAGATCGCCGCCCAGCGGGATCTGCTCGGCCCGGCGGTGATGCCGGACACCAGCTCTCTGGAGCTGGCGCTGAGCGACTGTCAGAGCTTTGGCTGGCAGCCGGATCAGCCCGAGTGCCAACCTCAGACCGATGAGCCACAGCAGCCCAGTGACCTGCCGGTTCGGGTCACCGCCATGAACATGGGCGATCCCCGCCTGGGCGAGCCCTACCTGCTGCCGGAGAGCGAGATTGAGTTCGATGAGGCACTGGCCAAACTGAAGCGCGGCGGCGTCAAGCTGCTGCTGCACACCGGCTGGCAACAGCCGGTCTACAGCCGCGGCAACAGCCAGGCCTACCGCCTCTACAGCGGCCATAACTTCGCCGACCGCTATCAGGCCGATGGCCGGCTGATCCCGGAGGAAGGCCCCGCCGACAGCGGCACCTTCGATCTCTCCTGGCTGATGCCCCAGGTGGAACAGAGCGAACCCATGTGGCAGCTCGATGGCTGGATTCGCATCTATCTCAACCAGTTCCTCCACATCGATACCCAGCTGCAGCTGCGTGAAGAGGGGGAACGGCCGGTGACCGCCTTGGAAAGCGAAGAGGTTAATCCAGTGGCAGATGCGGCGCCCATGGTCTCTGCACTGCAGCAGGAGGAAGCCGTTGAAGCCGAAGTGGAGACCGAACCCTTCCTGAACCGGATCAGGCTGGAACAGAGCCGCCGGGTGCGCAGCCGGGAGATTCACTATTTCGATCACCCCAGACTGGGGATGGTGGTGCAGATCCGCAGAATGACCCAGCCCAGCAAGATGCCACCGCTGGAAGAGGCGCCCGTAGAGGCTTTACCTGAGATTGAGCCGGCGACTGCGACGCCGGCAAGCGCACAGAGTACCGAGCTTACTCAGTAACTTCGAAGTCCAGGTAGAGATCGCTGCCGTCGTAATCGGACACCAGCACATCGGATACCTGGGCACTGGGCGGGCCCTGATGGGCCCAATCCAGCATGGCATCCACCGCCCTGTCTGCCCCCTGGGCCAGCATCTCTACGCTGCCGTCATCCAGATTGCGTACATAACCGGTCACCCCAAGCCGGAGTGCCGTCTCCTGAGCTGAGGCCCGGAACCACACTCCCTGGACCTTGCCTGTCACCCTCACCAACAGCCGTTTCATCGAAGCACCTACCGTCAACAGTTAGTTTCAATATAGCAGCTTCATCGGAACTGCCGGCTTCCGCAAAAAAAGCCGGCTTCCATTGATATCTCTATAGCTTAATCAGGCTGGTAACCGAATCCGCCAAGCTTCCCAAGGTACTGTCATCCTTTTTCTCATCGGCATAAGCTATACCTGCTGCCTGATGACATTGAACAACAATCTCTTCAGTACCTACGCCCTTGCACCCCTCCAGTTCAGCCGCGACCTTGTCCTGATCTTCAAGCTTCCGATAAAGAGCGATGTGATCCACATGGAAAGGAGTGCGACTGCCAACCACCTGCTCCCCCCTCGTAAGAATAGAATCAGCCTTGTCCAACTGGTCCAGATCGCGGTACGCCTGAGAGGCCAAGATAAAGGTCTGAATGGAGGCATCTTCCCAGTTCTCAATCAAGTCCAGGTTCTGTGCCGCCTTAGTTTTATTACCCTGGGCCATGCGCACACTGTACATGGCAAATCGCGGATAAGCGTGACGCGAAGTACTGCCGGTCAAGGACTTGCGAGCGAGCGCCTCAGCCTTGTCAACAAACCCCTTATCCAAGGCTCTGAACGCTTCCGATGCGAACCAGTAACGGTTCAGCTCATTGTCACTCTTAAGTGCCTGCAGGGCGTCACTGCTTTGACGACGACGACGCTCTTTTCGATACTCCCGTTTCACATAGTGTGCCAGGTCGGAGATACGCGCTTCCGGTTTGTTATGCCGATCAGAAAACCACTGAAGTAGCCGAGTTGTCCCTTCATTGGCCGCCATATAACCGATGGTTTCCCAGGTACTTCCTCCCTCAGGGATCTCTCCACTGGTGGCTAGGGTAACGAATTGCTGAAAATCCTGTTTCTTCTCCTGAAGTTGCTCTTCAGAAAAGGTCTGACTGCTGCCCATGCGTTCCAGAACTGACTGGTAAGAGGCAGGGCTGTATCCCGCCAGAACCATCAGGTCCAACCCAAGCAGGTCCGCCTCATCCTCCTGCCCACGCGACACCGCCGAACTGATGACATCCCGGCTCAGACGGTTGATGGTTAGGCCGGTCTTATATGCATCCACCATCTGCTGCTGAGACTTTTCACTGTTCTTGGTGGAGATCCTGAATCCCTTTTCGGTTTTAGTGTGTTCCAGGTCAGCAAGAAACGCTGCGTTGATCGCCACATTTGCTGCCTTTTCCACCACCACCTTCTGCGCCAGGAAATAATCGTTGGTATCCTGATGTCCCAACAGGATATGAGACGCTTCGTGGGCAAGGACAAAGGCCAGCTCATCCTCGGTTTCGATGTCTGCAATCAGCCCCATGGAGAGAATAATGGTGTCGGTTTCAGCCCGTGCGGTAAAGGCACGGTTAGCGGTGACCTTCACCTTAATAGGCCGCTCCAATGGATGAGGCCACTGAGCCAGGACCTTGCCAAGTACCCCTTGCAGGTACTCATCCATCTTGCGACTCTCAATCAGGTGACGATCGGCGCCAGGACGGTAGGCCACCATCATCTCCTCGGGGGCCTTCTCCTTCACAGATTTCGCCTTGGCATCGGCCAGGGCGGTGGAGTTAAGAAAAGTACCGTTAACCGTCTCATAAGTGCTACTTCCCACAAGAGGCAAGGTGGTCTTGCAACCCACCAGAGCCAGTCCGGCCACCAGAACAAACAGTTTCTTCATTGGTCACACCCCTCACCCAGCCCCAATGAGCCAAAAGTCTCCTCATCGCTCTTGCGGGCTATCGTGTGCGAAGTGCAGATGTAGCTGGCACTGGCCTTCTGATTGAGGCTGACTTCTGACTGATGGACCCAGTACTCAACCTCCTCCAGCTTGTACATCAACATTCCGGTCGGCTTGTCGTAACTCTTCACCTCCAGGGGCAAGCCGGTGTCTTTCGGAAGCTCGGCCCTGGGCACATCCTTGCAGTTCTCCTGCCTGTCGCAGATCTCCACAGTGTCCATGGTGAAATCCAAGATCAGCACCTTCTCTGCGGCAACCAATTGTGCTGAAGGAGCCAGCACACCCAGAGCCAGAATGGCGGATATATACGGTTTAATCATCATCACTTCCTTGACGCGAAGTCGTTAAGGCACCGCCCATCTCTGTGGAATCGGGGCAGGTACCGCCAGAAAAATCGGGAAGCAGTGTCCACCTCAGAGCAGACACCAAATAGAAACACCAGGTAGGCAGGGCCAACAGAACTATCAGCACCAGAATATGCAGGTTAACGATGCCAATCCCCATTTGGGAGCTCAGCAGCATCGCAGTTCCAAATGTGAGTAACGCAAACAGCAGCGCCTGTTTTAACCCTGACAGAGCCGCAGAGAGCCGCTCTTCATGACACAGCTCGGTTTGAACTTCGATGTATCGCATCCGGTAATCAAACACCCAACACAGCACAAGAAACTCAATAAACCAACTGACCACGTCGAAAAAGCCAAAACCCCATCCATCAAACTCCGAAGGCTTATGCCAGTACTGGTCACCAAACAGCATCAGATTCTCGAGGGCCACAGCATGCTGGAACACTCCCGGAAGGTTTCCGTTAACCGGCGACAACACTCGGTCCGCCAGCCCTTCCAGATCGTAACCAACCATCACCACCCGGTTCTCAATCACATTGCGTAGCTCAGGATCCTTGAGTGCACCGGGCTCCATCAACTCCCAGGCACTGATGGTAAGGATCTGCGGACAGGGGTAGCGCCCACTGAGCTCAGTATCGTCATCGGAGAGTAAACCTTGGGCCAGGTCCCCGAAAATGGCAGACAGCGATTGCCGGTAAGCGGCTCCCTTCGACTGCTGACATTGACTGCTGAGATTGAGAATCCTCTCCTGATCCGGTGCATGACGGTTACTCCAACGCACCGTCATAGGTTCTTGAAACCGAGCATCTCCTTCGCACTCACGGCCATTGTCCTGACACCAAATCCGGTACAGGCGCAGCGCAGCACTGGTTCGGACCAGACCTCCCTCCTCCCACACCAGAGGGTAGTGGTAACCAACTCCATCCCAAGACACGGCTCCAAGAGTGGAAACACCGGCAATCGCATGACGCAGGCTATTCGGGTCACTAAGCCGGGCATCAGTATCAAACTTGGGGGAACTGGCCATGACCACCGGCGCATCACTTCTGCGTAACCGATTGAGCCACCGATTCAATCCAGGTGAATGCTCATAGTGCTGAAGAATGTCAAAAAAGATGGGACCAGACTTAAGAGCGTTGAGGTTCTTAAGAACCCTTGCCAGATCCGAATAGGGAACAGGGTAGATATCCTGGGTATTGGCGACAAATCGCTCATCAATGAGAACAACCGTTATCTGATCTGCGAAGGTGTCCGGAACAAAAGGGGAGAGATAGCGATTGACCAGTGTTTCGTTGTGGCTTTCTGAAGCACTCTGAAGGCCAAAGGGGTCGGAAGTGAAGATCGCTGCCATGAGCAGCGCCATAAGAACGGCTTTGACTTTGAATCGGTTGAACAAACTGTCTTCCTTAACAGCGATCAGTACATTAGCATTTCCTTAAAGTGAATAAAAACTAACAGTATCAATAACAAGCGTAAAGAGAGGGCGGTGATTTTGTGAACACCGCCCCAAGATTGGCTAAAACTTCAGGCGCAGTCGCGCTCCTCTGTTTTAAATTGGGACAGGGCCCTGAGTTGTTTGGAGATATCTTTGAACTTGTGAGTCTGGGTCTCATCCCAGATCACCGGGTAGTAGGCCCCCAGCTCCGACTCGATGCGCTTGGTGTCCAGCACCTCGTCATTGCGGGCCAGGACGCACAGGCAGTGGCCGCGATTTCGCTCGCGGAACGCCTTGACGCACTTCTCCTTGATGTCCCGATACTCCTCAGGTCGGTCAATCAGCCCCACCATATTCTCTTCCGGCCAGAGATTGGGGTTGAACACCACGGAACGCATGCCACAGAGGAAGCCCACCCGTTCGGCCCAGAAGCCGCCCAGGCCAACACCGACGATCAGCGGATTGGCATCGTCGCTGAACTTCTTATGCTTCTCCACCTCTTTCAGCAGATGCTGCATGTCATGACGGGGATGCAGGGTGGAGTAATTGATAAAACGTACATCTTCATCCGCAAACTGCAGCTGAAGCACCTTCTCGTGATTTCCGGGACTGGTGGCATCAAAGCCGTGCAGGTAGATAATCATAGCGAAACCATTCCATTAGCTTGGGACCACTATAGCCACAGGGCTGGACCATTCAAAGGGCAAACCCTGATCTGGATCACGGTTGGTCGAATTTTGCCAGGTGAGCCCAATTCAACCCCACCCCAGAAGTGTGTCTCTAACCAGTATGGGCCCAATCCAGTGTGAATCCCATTCCCGAACAGTTTTTCTCCAGAGCACTTCCCCTGAGGTTACACCCGCTTCGGCACAGACATCGGCAGGACAGCACAGCCACGAGATATTATGCTAATTGAGTCAGGTCGGATTTTGCTTTCCCTCCGCCTGGGTTACCATCAGCCATCCGCCTGCGGGCAACGACACAACAGGGATACCGTTTATGATCAGCGTGTTCGATATGTTCAGTATCGGCATCGGCCCCTCCAGCTCCCACACCGTGGGCCCGATGAGGGCAGCCAATCGCTTTATCGATGAGCTCAAAGAGCATCAGCAGTTTGAGCAGGCCGATGAGATTCAGTGTGAGCTGTTTGGCTCCCTGGGCCAGACCGGCAAGGGTCACGGCACCGGCAAAGCCGTGGTGCTGGGATTGCTGGGCGACGAGCCTGAAGCCGTCGACACCGACAGCGTCCAGGGCAAACTGGACCAGGTTGAATCCGAAGAAGCCCTGCTTCTGGGAGGCCAGCGCCGGGTCAGCTTCACCCGGGCCGATGGCCTCACCTACCACAGACGCAAAACCCTGCCCCAACATGCCAACGCCATGACCCTGCGCGCCCTGGTGCGGGGACTGGTGGTCTATGAGCAGACCTATTTCTCCGTCGGAGGCGGCTTTGTCCTGGACAAGAGTGAGATCGCCCAGCCGGTGACTCTGAGTCAGGGCCCGGTTCTGCCCTACCCCTTCGAGAGCGCCGCTCAGCTCCTGGAGCTGTGTAATGAGCAGGGTCTGTCCATCGCCTCACTGATGATGGCCAACGAAAAGGTGGTGGCCGACGAGGCCGCCATCCGCGCCCAGCTGTGGACCATCTGGCTTACCATGAAACAGTGTGTGGAGCGTGGCTGCCGGGACGAGGGGATCCTCCCTGGTGGCCTGAAGCTGCGCCGCCGCGCCCCCACCCTCTACCGCAGACTCACCGTGGAGGGGTGCAACAGCAGCGATCCTCTCAACGCCATGGACTGGGTGGATCTCTTTGCCCTCGCGGTGAACGAAGAGAACGCCGCCGGTGGCCGGGTGGTCACCGCCCCCACCAACGGCGCCGCCGGCATCCTGCCCGCGGTACTCTGCTACTACGACAAGTTTGTGCAGCCGGTGGATGAAGAGACCGCCTGCCGCTACCTGCTGAGCGCCGCCGCCATCGGCATCCTCTATAAGAAAAACGCCTCCATCTCCGGCGCCGAAGTGGGCTGTCAGGGTGAAGTGGGCGTGGCCTGCTCCATGGCCGCCGGCGCCCTGACCGAGATCATGGGCGGCACCCCGGCCATGGTGGAGTGTGCCGCGGAAATCGGCATGGAGCACAACCTGGGCCTGACCTGCGACCCCGTGGGCGGCCTGGTGCAGGTGCCCTGCATCGAGCGCAACGCCATGGGCGCGGTCAAGGCGATCAACGCCTCCCGCCTGGCGCTGCGTGGCGACGGTCAGCACAAGGTCTCCCTGGACAAGGTGATCAAGACCATGTGGGAAACCGGCCAGGACATGCGTACCAAGTACAAGGAGACCGCCCGTGGCGGTCTGGCGGTGAACATCGTCGAGTGCTGACGGTTTTGTAACGAGTTGAAGATCCCCGCCCCGGCGGGGATTTTTTTGGTCCTGAGTCAGCGCAAGGATACAAAGGGTTACAAAGCGCAGGCCGGTTATTTGGTTAAATCTCTGCAACAAAACACAGACAGAGAGACAACCATGACGTTAAGAGTTTTCTCGGTACTCCTCCTGACCCTGGCACTGCAAGCCTGTGGTGGAGGCAGCAGCGGCAACAGCGACAATGACAAGGCCAGCACCAAAGAGGCTCACTTCATTCAGCCCGACAAGGTGGCCGCCTATGTGGCGAATTTCCAGAGCCAGTACGACCAGATCAAACTTACCCTGGACGGAAAAGAGTACCCGGTGGAGTTCTATGACATGTCCCAGAAGGAGAAGCTCATTGTGGTCAAGTTCGCCGAGGGCGTCCTGACCTTTGGCTTCGACTTCGACAAGGAAACGCCCATCGCCACCAGCTTTAAAATTGACCGGGTGGGAGACGAGCTGAGCCACAAGGCGATCACCGTCACCTCTGAGGGCGACAACTTCAAGATGGAGGGCAGCGTCGAGGAGCCCGTCACCCAGGGGCTGTACAACGTTGAATTTGTCTTCAATGAAGCCCTGCTGAGCGCAGGCAACGCCAGCTTCCGCCTGGATGAGGCCAAGACCACCGCCTTCGTCAACGGCGCCCTGGGCACCTCCAGCTACATCAAGCTCAAGGCTCTGCTGGAGAACAACCCTGGCCTGAAGACCCTGGTCCTGGAGAATGTGGAGGGCTCGGTGAACGATGCCATCAACCTGCACACCAGCCGCCTGGTGCGCAATGCCCAGCTGACCACAGAGATTCGTAAAGGGGGCGAGGCCCACTCCGGCGGCGTGGATCTCTTCTCCGCCGGCTACCACAGAGTCTATCAGGATGGCGCCACTCTGGGGGTTCACTCCTGGTGCTGCACCGACAAGGGCCAGGATGCCGGTAAGCTGAGCAAAGACGACGCCCAACATGCGCCCTACCTCACCTTCTCCAGAGAGATGCTGGGTGACACCCTGGGCCCGGATTTTTACTTCTTCACCATCCAGGCGGCTCCGGCCAGCGGCATCCACAAGATGACCAGGGCGGAGATAGACAAGTACCTGCTGGCCGATCAGCCCAGATAACCTGCCCAGAAACAGAAAAGACCGCCAGATGGCGGTCTTTTTTTATCGGGGCTGTCGAGCCGCTTAATCGATATCCAGATACTTGTGGGTCTGAACCGACAGTCGCCAGTTACGCTTGATGCAGGTGTCGATGGCCAACTCGGTCGCCCGCTTCTTGGTGGAGATGGGCTGCAGGCAGATCTGTGGGTTTCTCGGCAGGGCCTGGCCTTCCAGAAGCTGATCCAGCTCCTCAATGTGACGCTCTGTGGCGATGGGGTGCTTGATCTCATCGGCCCGCGCCAGCGCCTGCGCCAGCACAGGCAGACCGCCCTTCATCCCCACCTTGGGCGATACCGTCACCCAGGTCTGCTCGTCACAGCGCACCTCGGCACAGCCGGAGGTCTCAATCTGACAGCGCCAGCCGGCGGCGTGCATCCGTTCGGTCAGTTCGGTCAGATCATAGAGACAGGGCTCGCCACCGGTGATCACCAGGTGACGGGCGCTGTAGCGGCCGTCGGTGAGCAGGGCCACCAGCTGGGCTTCGTCATACTGGGCCCAGATTGGCTTGTCGCCACTGACCCCGATGATCTGTTCAGGGTCCACCTGATGCTCAGGTTCCACCTCCCAGGTATGGCGGGTGTCGCACCAGGGGCACCCCACCGGGCAGCCCTGAAGACGCAGGAACACCGCCGGCATGCCGGTAAACTGCCCTTCGCCCTGGATGGTTTCGAAGATCTCGTTGACGGGAAGCTGACTCACTGACCCGCCTCCTGCACCATCTCAGTGCTGGGCCAGGCGTTGATCACCGCCTTGACCAGGGTCGCCAGGGGGATGGCAAAGAACACCCCCCAGAAGCCCCACAGGCCGCCGAAGATCAGCACGGCGATGATGATCGCCACCGGATGCAGGTTCACCGCTTCGGAGAACAGAATCGGCACCAGCACGTTGCCATCCAGCATCTGGATGATGCCGTAGGCCAGCATCAGATAGCCGAACTGTGGGGTCACCCCCCACTGGAACAGGCCCACCAGGGCCACGGGAATGGTCACCACGGTAGCGCCGATGTAGGGGATCAGCACCGACAGGCCCACGGCCAGCCCCAGCAGGGCGGCGTAGCGCAGGTCCATAAACAGGAAGGTGAGGTAGCTGGCCACGCCGATGATCAAGATCTCAATGGCCTTGCCGCGAATGTAGTTGACGATCTGGCCGTTCATCTCGGCCCACACCTGCTTGGCCAGTTCACGATTGCTGGGCACAAAGCGGCTGAGGCTGCGCAGCAGCTGACGCTTATCCTTGAGGAAAAAGAACACCAGCAGCGGCACCAGAATGGCGTAGACCGCCAGGGCCACCAGGTCCACCAGGGAACCCAGAGAGATCTGCAGTACCTGCTGCCCCCAGGCCAGAATCTGGTTGTTGAGGTTCTGCATCAATTCATGGACCTGCTGCTCGCTGATCACCTCGGGATACTGTTGGGGCAGGGTCAGCACCATCCCCTGAGCCTGACCAATCATGTCGGGCAGTTCACGAGCCAGGCTGATCCCCTGATTCCAGATCTGAGGCAGGGCGATGAGACAGAACATCATCATCACCCCGACAAACACCAGCAGCACCAGCGACACCGCCAAAGAGCGTGGCAGGCCCCGGTTGGCCATTTGCGCCACCGGCCATTCCAGCATGTAGGCCAGCACCACGGCCACCAGCAGCGGAGTAATCAGCTTGCCGTAGAAGTAGATGATGGCAAAGCCCACCATCAGGATCAGCGCCAGGGTGACCGCCTGAGGGTCGGAGAACTTCTCCTGGTACCAGTTGCGGAGTAGATTCCACATACTTTTCTAAAACCTTTTCTGTCTTTTAATGTTGCGGGCGCAGATAGACTGCCGTCCCCTGTGGCCGGGTCTCGGATTCCACCGAAAAGCCGCAGCGCCGAGCATAGGGGATCAGATCCCGCAAGGTTGCCGGGTCGCCGATAAGCAGTTCCAGCGCCCCGTCCCCACGTAGATCCTTCATCGCCAGCTTGGCCTGAACGAAGGCCATTGGACAACGATAAGATGAAAGATCAACAAATTGCATCCTGACTTCCCTGCCGACTAAATGGGCCCTCATCAGGGAAACTCATCCCCGCAAGAAAACCGCCACGAATCGGGCGCCATTATCCCCCTAGCTCAGGCAAACCACAAACCTGGGATGCAAGATTATGTAAAGTCGCTGGAACCCAAAGGGCCTCTGCGCAGACTAACTAAGGCAGGCTGCGCTCTGCCGA
This sequence comes from Ferrimonas sp. YFM, assembly GCF_030296015.1. Taxonomy (NCBI): domain Bacteria; kingdom Pseudomonadati; phylum Pseudomonadota; class Gammaproteobacteria; order Alteromonadales; family Ferrimonadaceae; genus Ferrimonas; species Ferrimonas sp. YFM. The sequence continues at coordinate 1,350,593 of NZ_AP027368.1, read as the reverse complement.
TTGTCGTTTCCCCATGGATGCCAAGTCGCTCCCAGAACGGCAAAGGCCAACGCACCCCGATAACAATCCAGGCCACCCCGGAGCGAAACGACAACCAAAGACCGGAATAACCTAAGCTAAAACATAGCATTACTCCCTTAACTTCGGGTAAATGCCTGCGCAACACTGTGGTCATTCACAGGCGGATGCAGGTACACTGGCCGGAACATCATCAGAAACGGACATCAAGGACACACGTGATCAGACGTTTTTCACTTACTCTGGGAGCCGCGCTGCTGAGCGCGACCCTGGGGCTCACCGCAGCCCAGGCTCAACCGGAGCTGCCAGAGCTTGGCACCGTGGCCTCCAGCACACTCTCCATCGACAAGGAGAGTCAGATTGGGGACTTCTATATGCGGATGCTGCGTGGTCAGCTTCCCATCATCCACGATCCTGTGATGAACGAGTACCTTAATGACCTGGGCAACCGGCTGGTGGCCAGGGCAGACAACGTCAAAACCCCTTTTACCTTCTTTCTGATCAACAACAACGAAATCAACGCTTTCGCCTTCTTCGGCGGCCATGTGGGGGTTCACACCGCCATCATCAAGGAGGCGGACAACGAGAGTGAGCTGGCGTCGGTACTGGGGCACGAAATTGCCCACGTGACCCAGCGCCACCTGGCCCGGGCCATTGAAGCCCAGAAGAAGACCGCCCCCGCCACGGTGGCCGGGGTGATTGGTTCCATCATCCTGGCCATGGCCTCCCCGGAAGCGGGCATAGCCGCCCTGCAGTCGACCCTGGCCATCAGCCAGCAGGCGCAGATCAACTACACCCGAAGCAACGAAAAAGAGGCGGACCGCATCGGCATCAAGACCCTGGCGGCCGCCGGTTTCGATCCCAACGCCGTGCCCAGTTTCTTCGGCAAGATGGCGGCCAAATACCGCTTTGCCAGCAAGCCCCCGCAGATGCTGCTGACCCACCCCCTGCCGGAAAGCCGGGTGGCCGACGCCCGCGCCCGGGCTGCCCTCTACCCCTATCGTCCGGTACCGGAGAATCTGCTGTTCCATCTGGCCAAGGCCAGGGTGCAGGTGCGCTACTCCAAGCTAGACAGAGACCACGCCCTGTTCCTGTTCGATAAGCAGGCCAAGATGGGCGACCCTGTGGTCATCGACGCCGCCCATTACGGCAAGGCCCTGACCCTGCTGGACATGGAGCGCTTCGATGAGGCGGAGAAGGAGCTCAAGGCCCTGCTGACCAAAGATCCGCAAAACCTGTTCTACCTGGACACCGCCGCCGACATCCTGCTGATGCAGAAGCGCCCAAAGGAAGCAATCTCCCTGCTGCGCCAGGCACAGAAGCTCAGGCCCGACAACAGCGTCATCGAGATCAACCTAGCCAACGTGCTGCTGCAGACGGGTCAGCTCAAAGAGGCCCGCGCCCTGCTTGAGCACCAGATTCTGCTCAATAAGGACAGCGTGGTGGCCTACGATCTGCTCTCCCAGGTCTACCGCAAGATGGGCCTGACCGCCGAGCGCCATATGGTCCAGGCGGAGCTGCTGGCCCTGTCGGCCGGTTACGGCCAGGCGATTGAACAGCTTCAGTACGCCTACCGCCAGACCCGGGACAATCCGCTGCAGAAGGCACGCATCGATGCCAGAATCAAGGAACTGCGCAAGTCGGAACAGGAGATGAAATCCCTTTGATCTGATGGCGGGCCAACGTAGAATGGCCCCATAATGAGATCATGATCACAGGAAGTTCATAACCATGACCCAAACGACCCGCATCTGGCACAACCCCCGCTGCTCCAAGAGCCGTCAAACGCTGGCCCTGTTGGAGGAGCAGGGGGTCACCCCTCAAGTGTATGAGTACCTGAAACAGGCCCCCTCGGAAACGGAACTGCGTCAGATTCTGGAGATGCTAGGGCTGACTCCCCGCCAGCTGATGCGCACCAAGGAAGCGGAATACAAGGAGCAGAACCTGGCCGATGCCGGAGATGACGCCCTGATCGCCGCCATGCTCAGCACCCCCAAACTGATTGAGCGCCCCATCGTGGTCCATGGCAACCGAGCCGCCATCGGCCGTCCCCCTGAGCAGGTGCTGGAGATCCTCAAATAAGATGGTGAGCAACAGCGAAAGCCTGGGCCGCATCGCCCTGGGCAGCTACCTCAGCTGTCTGCTGTACATTCCCCTCTGGCAACTGTGGCTGGCGCCAGGAAGTGGATACTCCCTGGGGTTCAGCCTGATGATGCTGGTGCCCCTGTTCCTGCCCCTTCCCGGCATGCTCAAGGGGAAACCCTACACCCATGCCTGGTCCGGCTTCATCGCCTGCCTCTATCTGGTGGCCAGCCTGACCCAACTCTGGGTGGCCAGAGAGGCATTCTGGTGGCCAGCCCTGGCCACAGTAATGCTCCTGAGCTGGCTGCTGGCCAGCAGCTTTTACGCCCGCAGCCGCGGCAGAGAACTGGGCCTGGGGCTGAAGAAAAAGAAGCAATAGAAAGGGTACGGGCAGGCCAGGGAGGCCAGCTGCACCCATGTTAACCCCCTATGGGAGAGAGCCTATGAAGAAGCACTGGATTGCACTGACCGCCTTAACTCTGCTCGCCGCCTGTGGCGGAGGAGGCGGAGGTTCCTCCCCTGATCCCACGCCGCTTCCTCCCTCGTCACAGCTGAGGCTGAACCTGAGCCCGGCGGCCGACGGCAGTGTGGCCCTGGTGGCCACCGTCGATGGTGTCCCCAGCCGGGATCTCAGCTTCCAGTGGTCTCAAGTCTCAGGGCCGGCGGTCAACATCACCAACCCCAGATCGCCCATGGCGGCGTTCGAGGCGCCCCAGGCAACCCTCTACGAGTTTCAGCTAACCATAACCGACACCCAGGGCAACGTCATCCAAGCGCCTGTGGACATCAGCACCACGGAGCCGGTGTCGGCAACCCGGATCCGAGGGGATCAGGTGGTGCCCTCCGGCGGACGGGTCTCCATGCGCCTGGGTCGCAGCGGCGATCGCAGCCAGCCCCTGCAGAACATCAGCTGGCAGCAGCGCTCCGGTCCTGACATCAGCAACATGGACAACAGTGACCCTGAACTGCTGACCTTTACCGCCCCCGCAGTGACCCAGGACACCCTGATTCGCATCAGCGCCAGCGCCAGTGACAATGGCCAGAATGTCGCTGACAACGCCTACCTGCTGGTCACCGCCGAACCTTCGCCGGTCTCCGGCGCCCTGTTTGATTCCCCCCTGGCCCGAGTGGTCGCCTGGGATTCAGACTCCCCCTGGGCCGATGCCCTGGGGCGCTGCGTCTACTCCACTCAGTTGACCTCCTCCTCCCCCTGCCGCATAGAGACCCTGCCGCTGCTGGGGCAGAGCCACCCGAACCCCACGGTGGACCAGGTGATGGAGCGGGTGGTGGTCTCCCACCCCTGGATGGGGGACGCCTTTAAGCGCTTCCTGGAACAGCGCGACACCCATGGCGACTTCCGCCGCCTGCTGGGTGCGGTTACCGCTGTGGTGATCAGTTCCGATGTTCGCCCCTCCTTCTACTGGGTCGCCACCGGCGCCATCTATCTTGACCCGTCGGATCTGTGGCAGGCTCCCTGGCAGATGGCCACCATCAATGAAGATCCGGATTTTCGCAGCGGCTTCGGCAGCGAACTGAACTTCCTGCTTCCCTGGCGCTATGTAAAGGGCAACAGCTACGCCAGCGTCTACTACCCGCCCCACCTAGAAGCGAGCCGCAGCCTGGGCGCCCTGGAGCCCGACCTGGCCAGCCTGCTCTACCACGAGTTGGCCCATGCCAATGACTTCTTCCCCAGCAGCACCTGGGACAGCATCAACAGTGCCACCCTGCTTGAGGCCTTCTATCAGCGCAGCGAACAGAATGCCCTGATCTCCGATCACCTGACCCGGGACCTGCCGCTGCAAAGCAGCGAGATGAAGGCGCTGGCTGACGTGCAGTTCAGAGGCACCAAGGCCACCACCCTGCAGAAGAGCTACCAGCCCGATGACATCACCGCCTTCTTCTCCGGCGACCGTGCCAACGACGACTACAGCTACTCCACCTCCAGAGAGGATCTGGCGATGCTGTTTGAAGAGGCGATGATGATGCACAGGTATGAGATTCGCCGGGATGTGGCGGTCACCGACCTGCCTGAGCAGGTCTCCGCCTCCAGCATCACCGTGGACTGGGGCCAGCGGGGCCGCATCGGCGAAACGGCGATACTGCCCAGGCTGGACCTGGTGCTCACCGAGCTGATGCCCTCCTTGAACGCCGACCAGGTGATCTCAGGGCTCCCCAGCCCCAACCAGATGCGCAGCGGCGAAAGCTGGGCCCAGAATCTGACCCTGGAAGAGGCCACCTCGGCCCCGCGGGTCCAGGCCATGCCACCCCTGCTCTCCCCCAAGGAGGGACAGCACCGCCACCTGGGCAGGGCTCCGGACTGGAAGCTGGAAAACCACTAAAACAGAAAAGGCCGCAGACGCGGCCTTTCTTATGCTCGTTGAGTCGACCCGCTAGAGGTGCAGGGTCTCCTTGACGAAGGGGATGGTCAGTCGACGCTGAGCCTGCATGGAGGCTTTGTCCAGCCTGTCCAGCACATCAAACAGGGTGCGCAGGTCCCGTGCCAGTCTGGTGAGCATAAAGCGGCCCACATCTTCGGGCAACTCCAGTCCCCGTGCCTTGGCCCGGCGCTGCAGTGCCGTCAGCTTCTCCTCGTCGGTCAGGGACTGCACCTGGTAATGCACCCCCCAGTTCAACCTGGACACCAGATCCGGCAGCAGGAACCCGGCCTGGCCGGCGGGACAACTGGCGGACACAATCAGCTTGCAGTCACCGCGCTCCTTGATCCTGTTGTACAGATCAAACACCGCCTCCTCCCAGAAGGGATTTCGGGCCAGCTGATCGATGTCATCCAGACAGACCAGCGAGATCTCCTCCAGCCCATCGAGCACCGCAGGCGACATGCTGGCGTGGATTCCCAGGGGGAGGTAGAACGCCTGCCGTTCCAGCTCCCGGGCGTGGGCGCAGGCGGCATGCAGCAGATGGGTACGGCCGGACTTGGCCTGCCCCCACAGGTAGGTGACGGTCTCCCCTTTGCCCTCGGCCACCTGACGAATCGCCTCCAGTAACTGCTGGTTGGCCGCCGGGTAGTAACTGCCGAAGGTCTCATCGTCCGGCAGATGTACAGGCAGGGAGAGCTGAATGGGTGAATTCGATTGCACTAGGGATTTACAGCTCCAGTCCGCAAGATGGCGTCATTGTAGCACGGGCTCCCGCCCGTCCCAATTTCACTGATCGCCGATCCAGCGATATCGGGTCTGAGTGACCATTTCATCGTCAGACACCAGGGTTTCCACCCGAGGCTCCAGCTCGAGAATCTGCGCCAGGGCATCGGCGGAGCCCACCAGTTCAACGGCAAAGCTCACCTGACGGTCCTGCAAAGCGGTCACCTGCAGGCTGGCGATGGCACTCAGGCCACGCAGATAACGCTCGACGGCAACCAGCTCGGACATGCTGCCCTGAATCTCGAACACCAGCTGTTTCTGGGCTTCCTCTTCGCTGGCCACGGTGGCGTAACGACGGGCGTAGTAGCCGGCCAGTTCCCGTTGCAGGGCCATCAGCCCCTGCTCCAGCCCTTCGGCCTGTCCGCTTTTCTGCATCACACTGCGGCGGACGCTGCCAAAACCATAGCGGTCGGCCTGGTCTCCCTGCTGATAGGGGTAGAGGGCCAGGGCGTAATACCAGCCTTCGGTACCGGGCCAGACCCTGGCCAGCATAAAGAAATCCGCCTGGTATCGCTCACTGGCCTCGGCCACAGGGTCCACAAAAAAGCCCCAGACGTCATTGAGGCCCACCCGGATGGCATCCTCAAGATCCATCAACGGCAGGGACAGGGGCAGGCCACGCAACTCGGACTGCTCGCGCCAGGCCTCCAGCATCTGGGCGTCCAGCTGTTCTGACATCAGCTGACGCTCCCCCTGCTCATCCTCCAGGGCAACCCACCCCAGGGTCAGGGGCCGCTGCTTGCCCCACACCGGCAGTTGTCGCTGCTGCATCTCTTTCACCAGCAGCGAGCCATCGAACTGGATGGTCAGGGTCAGGGGATCGCCGCCATAGCCAAAGCTGGAGACAAAGCGGGTGGGGTTGCCCAGCATCCCCTTCATGCGGGGGTCCTCGGCTACGGCGTCATCTCCGGTCAGTCGCACCAGAGTCTGCATCAGGGCATCGGGAATCTTCTGCTGGCGCTCGGCACGCTCACGTCCTTCCACCTGAACCTGGGCCTGATAGAGGTTGGCCACCTCCACCGCTAGGGCGGATGAGCAGAACAGCAGAGGCAGTAAAAAAGCGAGTCGTTTCACGAAGATTCCCGGGGTCAACATCAATGGCCAGAGTGTATCACAGAGGCAGGGAAGTTGAATGACTGCCTGATTTCTCCGCCGGAAGACAAAAGTGTGAACCCGGTACGGGGTAAATGAACACTGGATGACAAAGCGGGAAAACCCAGAAGGATAGAATTGGCGTCGGTCAGCAAGGTTCTCCCTGCTCATTGGTTAATCTCGACCCATATCAACGAGCCTGCTGCACCACAATCATCATTACTGTCAGCCCCGCCGCAACTGCGACGGGGCTTTTTTTGTGGGCTTGTTACAGCAGAGACAATGCCGCAGACGGCAGCTGATTGGCCTGAGCCAACATCGCCGAGGCGGACTGTTGCAGCACCTGTTGCTTGGCCAGTTTCGAGGACTCTTTTGCCATGTCCGTATCCCGAATTCGGGAACGACTGGCCGAGGTGTTCTCGGTGATATTGGTCAAGTTGGAGATGGTGTGCTCCAGGCGGTTCACCGTTGCCCCCAATGAGGCCCGTGACGAATCAACAATCTTGAGCGCATCATCCACCGCTTCGATGGCCGATTGAGGGTCCTTGGTCAGATCGACTCTGTCCAATCCCAGATACTTGGTGCCAAAGCTGCCGAGGTTGAAGGTAATCTCCTCATGGGCATTGGCGCCAACCTGGGCAGCAATCTGATACCCACCCTCTCCCTCACCGATCTCCGGAGCATAGTCAGCCAGAGCAACTTCCGTCGCGCCGATACCCGTCGGGTCATAACTGCCCGGGGCAAAGTCGCTGTCGTCGTTGTCATCGTCACCGGACACAAAGTACTCATCGAAGGAGGCCGCACCGCTGCCATCTCCGGTGACACCCTGCATCACATTGTCCAGCTCTGGGCCACTGCCAGTCACATCGAAACCGGCCAATGAGCCATTGTCGGCATTGGAGAGATTCATCTGGGTATTGATGAACTCCTCAAACTTGGTCGCCGCACCACCGCCACCTGCGCCATCGAGCTCAGCGAACAGAGCATTGACGTCGGTCCATCGGCCTCCGGAAGCGGTGTTAAGGGCCGCGTCCAGGGTGGCACCGCCAGCCATGGCCGTGTTGACCGCCTTCAGTCCACCACCACCCAGCTCATGGTCAATGTAGCGGTTGACCACATAACCGCCGGAATAGGCGGCTGCCGTTTCAATGGCCGTGCCCGGGTTGGCTGTACTGGCCACATCCGCTTTGAGCTGAGTCCAGATGGCGCCAATGCCTGTGGCACCGCCACCATTATTGGCGATATCCGCACTCAACCTGTCGTCGGCCCCACGCATCACCTCGGCGCTGCCCTCTTTAAACCAGGTCGCAGTGCTTCCCCATTTATCGAAGTTCGCCCCTTGAATAGCGTGCACCATCTCGTGAAGGATGGTTTCATCCAACTCGAGACTGCCTCCACCGGCACCGGCGCCAAAATCGTCAAGATCAATGGTCATCACCTGGTTATAGGCGGTACTGCCCGCAACCAGGGAGGAAACACTGGCCGCCGTTCCACCAGGCCCATCCATATGCTCAAGGTCGATCTTCAGCGTGGTGTTCTTGCCATCAATACCCAGCTTATCCTTAATCAAGTCCTCAGACTCTTTCAGCCAGCTGTTGGCAAGCTTACTGACGATCTCCCTCTCCACAGGATCCACCCGGGAAGCATCGGTTTCCTTGAACAACCTTTTGCCACCAAACGAGGTGGTGGTGTTGGTTCGGTCAATCTCCTCCAACAGAGCGGCCGCCTCTTTCTGAAGCGCTTTCCTGTCCTCATCACTGTTCGAGCCGTTCGCCGCTTGCAAGCTAAGGTCACGGATACGAAACAGGGACTCGGTCACCTCCTGAACGGCGCCCTCTGCAGTTTGCGCCATCGAGATGGCATCAGATGCATTCTTAATCGCGACATTAAGCCCATTAATTTGCGAGGTTAGCCTATTGGTAATCTGCAACCCGGCCGCATCGTCCTTTGCCGAGTTGATTCTTAGCCCAGACGACATCCTCTCCATCGACGACGCAACACCACTGCTGCTGCGTTGCAGCAACTGGTTGGTGAACATCGATGTCGTATTTGTGGCAATTCGCACGACACCCCCTTACCAAGTTTGTAATCGAACTTGTCTTGGATATCGGCGAACTCAATAGCGACTTTATACACAAACTGACGTTTTTGAGCCGAATGTAACAAAGATAAAATAAATTCGCAGAACAGACCGCAAATGGTAAACCCGTTGACCATTCAAACACTAATGGATGTGATAGACTCCGCTCCGGACGGTGATAGAACCCATTTCTCAGTCAAAAACCCTGTAAAGTGGTCATTCACATTTTTTTTACTCTTTTTCTTTTAACGTTCCAATCTTTAAAAAAAAGCCTCAAAAGAATGGCTTCGGCGGAATCCAACCGGCTCTCCCCTCAAAACACGTGAAGACTTTGACGACAATAACTGACATTGTGGCCCGGTTGTAACAAGTGGTGGCTGCAGCAAACAATCAAGGTTGAACAGACGAAATTGATGAAGAACCCCAGCTTTTCTTGGTCCCCTCCTCCGGACACCCTGACTGATCTTTTGCTCCGAAACGGCATAGATGAACCTCTCACCGCCGAGATATTGGATCAGAGCTTCCTGATAAAACTCAAAAAAGGTGAGTGCTTCCTGCCCAGCTTTCAGGAAGCCGCCCTGAACTTCGTCGAGAGTGGTGTACTCAAGGAGGTGGTGGACTATCCGGCTGAGCTCAGTAAAGTCACCGGCATTTGGCTACCCAAGACCCTGCTCACCAGCCATGCCCCCAATGGCATCAACCCCTGGCTGAACAAAAGCTATGTGGCACTGGACAACACAGTACTTCGGGCCATTCCTGGTCACTGTCTGCACCGCCTGGCCGGCAGATCAGAAGCCCTTTTTGAGTTCTGCCTGCGACGTTATGAAATCAGCAATGCCGCCACCCGTGACTGGTCGGTGATGAGCAGCCTGTTGGATAAGAAACAACACATCATCATGTGCCTGGTGATCATCTTTCTCTATGGGCATGAGATCGAGTTTCGAGATGCGCCACTGAAATATGAAGATATCGCCAGCTTCTCCGGGGTGACCAAACAATATTGCATCTCAGTAATTAAAGAGTTGATTGGCCAGGAGATGATTCGGAAAAAATATGGCACTTTGGCCGTAGAAGATCTGGATGCTCTGGTCTCTCTGGTGGATATCCAGCATCTGAATTACTACATTCAGTATCTTAAATTACCCAACTAAACCAATACTCTCCGCCAACAGAAAGTAATGAAGGTGACGGACAAGGCTCTGTCCCTTCTTATTCCCTTGTTCAAACCAACGCTTACTTTTACTTACTGATTTATTTGAGTTATCTCCCGTAATCACTCTCAAGTGATTCTATATGCTGCCGATACACTCACCATCAGACCGTCAACAGGAGCTCTCCATGCAGATCTCTCAACATCAGGGCAGCAACATCACCCTGGCCACCTCCCAGGGCCGGGAAGCCGTGCCCGCCACCGACGCCGGCACCACCGCCCCCAAAGGCAATGTGTCCACGCCAAAGGAGAACCGCATCACCGTCAGCATCTCCCAGGAAGCCAGACAGAAACTGGCCGGCGAGCAGGCCACCACTGGAGAGAGCAAGAAGTCTGAGAAGAAGGAATCTCCTGCTATCGAGCGAATCAAACAGTCGATCAAGCTGATCAAGGAGAGGCTGGAGAAGGCCAAGGAGCAACTGGAAGAGCTCAAAAGCAAAGAGATGGACCCGGAAGCCAAACAGAAACTGCTGGATGCCAAACGCAGTGAGATCATGAGCATCACCGCCGAGCTCAGTCAGGCCAACACCAAGCTGGCTGAAGCCAGGAAGAAAGAGGCCGAAGGCAAAGCCTGATAAAAAAAGAGGACTCAATGAGTCCTCTTGTTCGTTAGATGAGCCGGCTATCAGGCCTCGTCTTCGTGACCGAAGTTCTTTGGCAATACCAGGTTCAGCAGGATGGCCACCACGGCGCACAGGGCGATACCCTGCAGGGTGAACTCACCCATCTTAATGGTCATGCCGCCAATGCCGAACACCAGGGTCACCGCCACAATCACCAGGTTACGGGGCTCGGACACGTCCACCTTGTTGTTGATCATCGAGCTCATGCCCACTGCTGCAATGGAGCCGAACAGCAGGATCATGATGCCGCCCATCACCACGGTGGGCACCGTGGCCAGGATGGCACCGAACTTACCCACCATGGCCAGCAGGATGGCGCTCACCGCCGCCCAGGTCATCACCTTGGGGTCGTAGTTGCGGGTCAGCATCACCGCACCGGTCACCTCAGAGTAGGTGGTGTTTGGTGGTCCGCCCAGGCTGGCGGCGGCCATGGTGGCCACACCATCGCCCAGCAGGGTACGGTGCAGGCCCGGCTTCTTCACGTAGTTTTTGCCGGTCACATTGCTGATGGCCAGCATGTCACCGATGTGCTCCACCGCCGGGGCAATGGCCACCGGGATCAGGAACAGAATCGCTTCCCAGTGGAAGCTCGGCGTGGTGAAGTCAGGCATGGCAAACCAGGGCGCAGCGGCCACGCCGCTGAAGTCGATGATGCCGGCAAACCAGGAGAGGCTGTACCCCACCACCACCGCAGACAGAATCGGCAGCAGACGCAGCATCCCCTTGCCCATCACCGCCACCACAAGGGCAGTAATCAGGGTAGGCAGGGCAATAGACAGCGCCAAGCCAGTCTCATAGGCCTGATTGTCCCCTTGCATCCCCAGAGCCATGTTCACCGCCACAGGGGCCAGAGTCAGACCAATCACCATGATCACCGGACCCACGACCACCGGAGGCAGCAACTTGTTGATCGCTTCCATGCCACCGGCACGGGCCACCTGAGACAGCACCACATACACCAGGCCGGCCGCCATCAGGCCACCCATGGTGGCCGAGACGCCCCACTGGGCCACGCCATAGGAGATGGGGGCAATGAAGGCAAAGGAGGAAGCCAGGAATACGGGAACCGAACGCTTGGTCACCAGTTGGAACAACAGGGTGCCCACACCGGCGGTGAACAGGGCAACGTTGACATTCAGACCGGTAAGGAGGGGAACCAGAACCAGGGCACCAAAGGCCACGAAAAGCATCTGGGTACCGGCGACCACCTGTCGCCAGGTTGCCGGGACAGGCGCAGCCCCGGCCGTAACAGCTTGCTGCTGCATGTTAACCTCGTTGTTATTTATCGTAATTATGTGATTGGTCTCTAGTGGACCAATGTAGGGTCGAAAGCTGGGGCACAGCCCCACCCGGCTTTCACGGGATTCAAAAAAACGGCGCCGATGGCGCCGTCTCTGAAATCACTTGGTTCCGAAGATCTTGTCCCCGGCGTCACCCAGTCCCGGGAGAATGTAGCCCTTCTCGTTGAGGCACTCATCCACGGAAGCGGTGAACAGTTCGATATCCGGGTGAGCCTCCTCCAGAGCCTTCAGGCCCTCGGGAGCCGCAACCAGAACCAGAACCTTGATGCTGGTACAACCGCGCTTCTTCAGCAGATCCAGAGTGGAGATCATGGAACCGCCGGTGGCCAGCATGGGATCCACAACCAGAGCGATACGCTCATCGATGTTGGAGACCAGCTTCTCGAAGTAAGGCACAGGCTCCAGGGTCTCTTCATCACGGTAGATGCCCACAACGGACACCTTGGCGGCAGGGATGTGCTCCAGAACGCCATCCATCATGCCCAGGCCTGCACGCAGGATGGGCACCACGGTCACTTTCTTACCCTTAATCTGGTTAACGGTGATGGGGCCGTTCCAGCCGTCGATCTCCACGGACTCGGTCTCAAAATCGGAGGTCGCTTCGTAGGTCAGCAGAGCGGCAACCTCTTTTGCCAGCTCACGGAAGCGCTTAGTGCTGACATCAGCTTCACGCATCAAGCCCAGTTTATGTTGAATCAGCGGGTGCTTGACCTCAGTGACTTTCATCTTATTCTCCGAATGGTAGGCTACAGGTAAACAGCGGAATCATAGCGTGAATCCCCACCCTTGGGAAGAGAGTGTGCTGCCAGCCAGCCCACGACGGGAGGCCGATCACACTAAAACACCATAAACGAAGAGTTTTCAACCGGTTTACGTTTGGTGAACCGCCATCACAGAGAAAAACTTGGGCACACAGTGTGCAACTGGTAAAATGCGCGCCAGAACATCAACACTATAAAAATCCCTACAAAAACAACGAGGCCTCTGTGAACAAAGCCGATTCCCTCAGCTACAAAGACGCCGGTGTCGACATCGATGCCGGTAACGCCCTGGTAGACAACATTAAGTCTGCGGTAAAGCGTACCCATCGCCCGGAAGTGCGCGGCGGCCTGGGCGGCTTTGGCGCCCTGTGCGCTCTGCCCGAGAAATATAACAAGCCCCTTCTGGTCTCCGGCACCGATGGCGTAGGCACCAAGCTGCGCCTGGCCATGGACTACAACGGTCATGGCACCGTCGGCGTGGACCTGGTGGCCATGTGCGTCAACGACCTGATTGTGCAGGGTGCCGAGCCCCTGTTCTTCCTGGATTACTACGCCACAGGCAAACTCTCCGTGGACACCGCCACCCAGGTGGTTTCCGGCATCGCCGATGGTTGTGAACAGGCAGGCTGTGCCCTCATCGGTGGTGAGACCGCCGAGATGCCCGGCATGTACGAAGGGGAAGACTACGACCTGGCCGGCTTCTGTGTCGGCGTGGTTGAAGAGGCCGACGTCATCGACGGCAGCCTGGTGGCCCCAGGTGACGCCCTTATCGCCCTGGGCTCCAGCGGCCCGCACTCCAACGGCTACTCTCTGATCCGCAAGGTACTGGAGCGGGTGGACAACCCACAGGAGCAGACCATCGGTGGTCAACCTCTGATCCAGACCCTGCTGGCCCCGACCCGCATCTACGTCAAGCCCGTGCTGAAACTGCTGGAGCAGCACAAGGTGCACGCCATCTCCCACATCACCGGTGGCGGCTTCTGGGAGAACATTCCCCGAGTCCTGCCTGACAATGCCCAGGCGGTGATCGACGGCAACTCCTGGCAGTGGCCAGAAGTGTTCAACTGGCTGCAGCAGGTGGGCAACATCGACCAGCACGAGATGTACCGTACCTTCAACTGTGGCGTCGGCCTGGTGATCGCCCTGCCTCAATCCGAGGCAGAGGCCGCCGTGGCCCTGCTGAAAGCGGAAGGGGAAAACGCCTGGCTGCTGGGCAACATCGATGCCCGCGGCGATGACCAACCCCAGGTGGTGATCGCTTAAGATGGCACAGCAGACCCGAATCGCCGTTGTCATCTCCGGCAGCGGCAGCAACCTCCAGGCGATCATCGATGCCTGCGCCGAAGGTCTGGTTCCCGGCCAGATCGTCGGCGTCATCAGCAATAAGGGCGAGGCCTATGGCCTCACCCGCGCAGCCAACGCCGGCATCGAAGGGATCACCCTGCTCGCCGAGAAGGGAGAAAGCCGGGAGTCCTACGACGCCCGCCTGGCCGCCCAACTGGATGCACTGAATGCAGACCTGGTGGTCCTGGCTGGCTTTATGAGAATTCTGAGCCCTGGGCTGGTGCAGAAGTTTGCAGGGAAGATGCTTAACATCCACCCCTCCCTGCTGCCCAAGTACACAGGTCTCAACACCCACCAGCGAGCCCTGGACGCCGGCGATGCCGAGCACGGCTGCTCGGTCCACTTTGTGACCGAGGAGCTCGACGGAGGACCGGTGATCCTCCAGGCCAAGGTGCCGGTGTTTGAAGAGGACACCATAGAGGCGCTGACTCAACGGGTGCATACCCAGGAGCACCGCATCTATCCTTTGGTGGTCAAATGGTTTTGTGAGGGACGCCTGGCCATGAACGACCAGGGTGCCCTTCTGGATGGTCAACTGTTGCCCGAACAGGGGTACGCCAGCGAGGAGTGAGCCATACATGGCGACTGAGTTAAAGAGCGTTATCTGTGACATCGACGGCGTGCTGATGCACGACAACCAGCTGATCCCCGGCGCCGACCGCTTTATCAAGCGGCTGCAGGAGCAGGGAAATCCGCTGGTGCTACTCACCAACAATCCGGCCCAGACCGCCAAGGATCTGGCCAACCGCCTGGCAAACTCAGGCATCCACCTGCCGGATTCAGCGTTCTATACCTCCGCCATGGCCACCGCCCACTTCCTCAGGCACCAGAGCGGCAATAAAGCCTATGTCATCGGCGAGGGTGCCCTGACCCACGAGCTGTATCAGGCGGGCTTTACCATCACCGACATCGACCCCGATTTTGTGGTGGTGGGCGAGACCCGCTCCTTCAACTGGGACATGATCCACCGTGCTGCCAACTTTGTGGCCAACGGTGCCCGCTTTATTGCCACCAATCCGGACACCCACGGCCCCTCCTACAGCCCGGCCTGTTCGGCCCTGTGTGCCCCCATCGAGAGAATCACCGGCAAAACCCCCTTCTATGTGGGCAAGCCCTCCTCCTGGATCGTCCGCAGCGCCCTGGATCACCTGGGCAGCCACTCCGGTGATACGGTGATTGTGGGTGACAACATGAACACCGACATCAAGGCAGGTGTTCAGGCAGGGCTGGAGAGTATCCTGGTGCTCTCCGGTGTCACCGGCATCGAGGAGCTGGACACCCACCCCTTCAGGCCCACCCACATCTTCCCCTGTGTGGCGGAGATTGATGTGGTCTGACCGACAGAGCAAGCTTCGAAAAGGTGGCCTCAGTGCCACCTTTTTTTGCCCTTCTCCTGCCACCTGACCGCACCTGCCCCTTCTCGACAACACACAACGAATGTGTTGATTGCCGATTCGTCAGTGATCGAACACTTTTTTGCCTATCAAATAATAAATCACCAATAAAAAGCGGCATCAGTTGAGAAATAAAAAGCCTTGAAGGTTTATTTTTAAGACATGTTGATTTTCAGCATGGGAATGATGAAAAATCCCCATCAGCTTCCAGCATGAGCGTTACGGGGGCACGTCGCCTGGGGCCAACCCCGGGCAGCGAGGTGAGCGGCTAACCTGGCCTTCCGATACCCGAAGCCGGATGGCAACAATAGGGCACCTTGGAGCATAGGCCACATAGGACAAAAAGAATTCCTTACAAGTCAATCTTGTCGAGTGGCTGTCGCCAAAGGATGATAGGGTCTTGCACATCAGCTGAACGGCAGATTCAGCCAACACATTAAAGAAGGATTTAGCATGAGACTCACCCTATTGGCACCGGCATTGATGCTGCTTGGTGCTTGCAGCCAGATTCCGGCCCAGCAGTCAGGTATCGATGAATCCAGGTTCCGTACCGACATCAAGGAGCTGGCCTCCGACCGTTATCAGGGCCGCCAGCCCACCACTCAAGGGGAAGCCCTGACCCTGGCCTATCTGGAGAAGCAGTTTCGTGCCATGGGCCTGGAGCCCGGCAACGGCGACTCCTACCTCCAGCCTGTCCCCATGGTCACCTACACCACACAGCCCGGCACCCAGCTGAGCCTGGGCGGCGAGTCTCTCTCCCTGCCGGAACAGGCGGTCATCAACAGCTTTCACGACCGCCCCTCCCAGGTCCTATCCGGCAGTGACATCGTCTTCGTTGGCTACGGCATCGATGCCCCCGAGTATGGTTGGAACGACTACCAGGGGCTGGACGTTACCGGCAAGACGGTGCTGATTCTGGTGAACGACCCAGGCTTTGCCACCGGGGAGCCCGAGCACTTCAAGGGCAACACCATGACCTACTATGGCCGATGGGATTACAAGTTTGCCGAAGCGGGCCGCAAGGGCGCCGCCGCGGCCCTGATCATTCACGACACCGAGCCGGCCTCCTACCCCTGGTCCGTGGTTGCCAACAGCTGGACCGGCCCGCAACTGGACCTGGCCGGCAGCAGCGAGCCCCATCCCATGATCGAGGGCTGGATTCAGAAAGAGGTGGCCCAGAAGCTGCTGGCAGAAGAAGGCAAGAGTCTGGAAGCATTGATGGCCCAGGCGGCCCAGTCGCCCATTAACCTGTCACTGAACGCCCGCGCTGACGCCAGGCTGAGCCAGAAGGTGGAATACGCCACCAGCCACAACGTGGTGGCCAAGCTCACCGGCAGTGAGCGCCCCGATGAGGTAGTGAGCTACACCGCCCACTGGGACCACCTCGGCAGCGATGGAGACACCATCTATAACGGCGCCCTGGACAACGCCACCGGCGTGGCCGGCATCCTGGAGATCGCCCGCCAGTTCGCCGAGGCCCCCAAGCCACCGGAGCGTTCCGTCCAGTTTATCGCCGTCACCGGCGAGGAGCAGGGCCTGCTGGGCTCTCGTTACTACGTGGCCAACCCCACCGAATCTCTGAAGAAAACCGCCGGGGTGTTCAACCTGGACTCCACCAACGTCTATGGCGCAGTGAAGGAGTTCACCGTGGTCGGCCTGGGACAGTCCCAGTTGGACGACTATCTCGCCGAGGCGGCAGCGGGTCAACAGCGTGTGCTGGCGCCGGAGCGTTACCCTGAAGCCGGCGGCTTCTTCCGCTCCGACCATTTCTCCTTCGTGAAACAGGGCGTTCCGGCAGTGTTTGCCGGAGGCGGCTCCACCCCCAAGAGCGACGCTCTGGCCGAGTATCGGAACAAGATGCGAGAGGAGATGAAGGGGTGCTACCACAACACCTGTGACATCTACCGGGAACACTGGAACCTCTCCGGGGCCCTGGAGGACATTGAGGTGTTCTACCGGGCAGGCAGCGCACTGGCCAACAGCGAACAGTGGCCCGGATTCAATCAGGGCAGCGAATTCCACGCTCTGCGCCCGGCAAGTTAATCAGGGCCGCCAATGACGGCGGCCAACAGAAGATTTGAGGAAGAATCATGCTTAAGAAACTACTGGCGTCTGTAGGAATCGGCGCCGCCAAGGTGGACACCCAGCTGCATCAGGATGTGATGATGCCCGGCCACCCCTTCTCCGCCACTATAGTGATAAAAGGGGGCGACGTGGACCAGGAGATCTCAGGGCTGTCTCTGACTCTGGTGACCGAAGCCAAGGCGGAGGTGGACGACTCCACCGTCTATCAGCACGTGGCCCTGGAGAGCTGGCGCCTGAGTGAAAAAATGACCATTGAAGCGGGCCAAACCTATGAGCTGCCTTTCGAGGGCGTGCTCCACCCGGAAACCCCCATCACCACAGTGGGCGGTCGCCGCAACCAGAGCAAGGTGTGGCTGCAAACCGGTCTTGAGGTGGACCTGGCCATCGATCCTTCCGACCGTGACATCCTGGCCGTCGCCCCCACCCCGGCGATGGACACCCTGCTGGCCGCCATGGAGCAAGCGGGTTATCAACTGCACAAAGCCGATGTGGAAAAAGGGCACCTCAATGGTGCAGGCTTCAGTTCCCAAAGCGGTGCCTATCAGGAGCTGGAGTTTGTCCCCGGCGGCATGAGCCTGTTCGGGGTGCGGGAAGTGGAGGTCTCCTTCGTGCCTCAGGGCGGTCGCATGAATGCCCTGATAGAAGTCGATCGCGCCTTCCGCGGTGACAGCTACAAAAGCCTGAGCTGGGACGATGACACCTCCCTGCCCACCTTACTGGAACAGCTCAAGCGCACCATCGGCTGAGCTTTTGTGGTCGTGCCCATGGGCGCGACCGATTATCAATTCATTTACACTGACTATACATGCAGTTGGCAAATGAACCAAAGAGTGGCAATGTGACAGCAACCTGCCCCTTAGACGACAACGGAGAACCACTACCATGTGCAGTATTTTTGGTATTCTGGATCTGAAGACTCCAGCCTCCGAACTGCGATCTCTGGCCTTGAGCCAGTCAAAAAAGATGCGCCACCGGGGCCCGGACTGGTCCGGAATCTATTGCGACGACAACGCCATCCTGGTTCACGAGCGACTGGCGATTGTCGATATCGATAACGGAGCCCAGCCCCTCTACAGCAAAGAGGGCGATCTGGTGCTGGCCGTTAACGGCGAGATCTACAACCACAGAGAATTGCGCCAGGAGCTGGAAGCGGAGTATGAATTTCTGACCGGTTCCGACTGTGAAGTGATCCTCGCCCTCTACCGCAAATACGGCGAGCAGTTTCTCGATCGTCTCAATGGCATCTTCGCCTTCGTGCTGTGGGACAAGGCCAAACAGCGTTATCTTATTGGCCGGGACCACATCGGCATCATCCCCCTCTACACCGGCTACGACGCCTCAGGCAACTTCTACGTCGCCTCGGAGATGAAAGCCCTGGTGCCCCAGTGCCGCCAGATAGAGGAGTTCCTGCCCGGGCGCTATCAGGCAAGCTGGCTGGACGAACCGGTCACCTACTACCGGCGCGACTGGCAGCAGCACAGCGCTGTGGCCGACAACCCGGCAGACAGCGCCACCCTGC
The DNA here is from genome assembly GCF_030296015.1 of Ferrimonas sp. YFM. NCBI lineage: Bacteria > Pseudomonadati > Pseudomonadota > Gammaproteobacteria > Alteromonadales > Ferrimonadaceae > Ferrimonas > Ferrimonas sp. YFM. The sequence goes on along the minus strand of NZ_AP027368.1, from coordinate 1,331,923 downwards.
GCCAGGCCCTGGAAGAAGCGGTGAAACGCCAGCTGATGTCGGACGTGCCCTACGGCGTGCTGCTCTCCGGCGGCCTGGATTCCTCCATCACCTCGGCCCTGGCCAAGAAGTACGCCGCCCGCCGCATCGAAGAGGATGAAGCCAGCCCCGCCTGGTGGCCACAGCTGCACTCCTTCGCCGTCGGCCTGGAGGGATCGCCGGATCTGGCCGCCGCCGCCGAAGTGGCCGCCCACATCGGCACCGTCCACCACCAGGTCACCTTCACCATTCAGGAGGGGATCGACGCCCTGACCGACGTCATCTACCACCTGGAAACCTATGACGTCACCACCATCCGCGCCTCCACCCCCATGTACCTGATGGCGAGGAAGATCAAAGCCATGGGGATTAAAATGGTGCTCTCCGGCGAAGGCGCCGACGAGTTGTTTGGCGGCTACCTCTATTTCCATAAGGCACCCAGTGCCCAGGCCTTCCACGAAGAGCTGGTGCGTAAGATCCACAAGCTGCACCAATTCGACTGCCTGAGGGCCAACAAGGCGATGGCCGCCTGGGGCATCGAAGCCCGGGTGCCCTTCCTGGACAAGGAGTTCGTGGATGTGGCGATGCGCCAGAACCCCGCAGCCAAGACCATCACCGAGGGTCGCATCGAGAAGCAGATTCTGCGGGAAGCCTTTGCCCATTACCTGCCGGAGTCCGTCGCCTGGCGCCAGAAAGAGCAGTTCAGTGACGGGGTTGGCTACTCCTGGATCGACACCCTCAAGGAGCACGCCGAGGCCCAGGTGAGCGATCAGGAGCTGGCCAACGCCCACTTCCGCTTCCCGGTCAACACCCCGGACACCAAAGAGGGTTACTTCTACCGCACCCTGTTCGAGCAGCATTTCCCCGGCGAGGCCTGTGCCCGCTGTGTACCCGGCGGCAAGTCCGTCGCCTGCTCTACCCCCGAGGCCCTGGCCTGGGACAAGAGCTTCTCCGCCATGGCCGACCCTTCGGGTCGCGCCGTTGCCAATGTACATAAAGACGCTTACTAGTCACTTGGGGGCTTCGGCCCCCTTTTTTTTTGGTTCATCGCGCATTACCGGGAAAAGCGGCTCGTATCTTCAGGAAGAAGTTGTCGCTGTCCCGGTATCCGTAGGCCATGCGCTTGATAACCTTTATCTTGTTGTTCATTCCCTCAAGCTTGCAGGTGTGCAGCCGGAAGGTAGCCGAGGCGATGATGCCTTTGAGGTAGGGTTTGAGCTTCTTTGCGAAGCGAATCAGCGGCTCGATGCCGCTCTCGGTGACCTGTTGCCACCATAAACGCCACTGGCTCAGAGCAGCATCGGGACTGTCGGCATACCACAGCTCCTTCAGTTGTTCCCGCATCAGGTACACCACCATCAGCGACCGGTTCTCAGCCAGCAGTTCCTCCAAGTAGGCGTGCTGCTTGTCGGTCATGTTCTTCCGGTTCTTCAGCAGCACCCACCGACCTCGCTTTACTCTTCTTCTGGCCGGTTTGTCCTGCCTCAGCTCGTTGGCTCGGTCCACTCGCACCCGATCCACCACTTCCCGGCCATATTTGGCCACCACATGGAAAAGGTCGTAGACCACTGCGGCATTGGGGCAATGCATCGCCACTTCTAGGTCGAAGGCGGTATTCATGTCCATGGCTACCGCTTCGATATGCTGGCAGTGCTCTCCCAACGTCAGGAAGAACGGTCGTATCGCCTCTCGACTACGGCCCTCGCCAACCCACAGCACCTGGTGAGTGTCGGCATCGGCGATGACAGTGGCGTAGCGGTGGCCCTTGAACAGGGCAAACTCGTCCATGACCAGACGTCGTACCTTGCTCCAGTCCGGCTCGGTGACCTCCCGAGTCAGACGCTGTATGTCCAGCCGCTTGAGGGTGTGCCAGTGCAAACCGGTCATCTCATTAACGTGCTTAATGGGCATCCGCTTAAGCAGTTGCTCGACGTACAGGATAAGTCGGTTGGTCTGGCGAGCATGGGGCTCCAGCCAGGAAAGGCACTCAGTGACCACACCACAGTCAGGGCAGCGTAGTCGGCGCAGTGGTACAGACAGCAAAGTCTGGTAGCCAAAAACATCACGCTCCTGAACAGTGCGGATAGTGACATCGTGAACCCGACTGACAGCTTGGCCACAGCGACATTGACCGGGGCCCGAGGGGGTTAAATGGATGGTAAGAGTATCGTGGTGGAGCTCAGTATGAGTGGGGGAAAACCCTTCCCACGGTGAGATAGGCAAGGTAAGCTTTTGCATCGAGAACGGCTGGTGGTGATTGTTTGTGTTTGGCGACTAAACAATAACCTTTCCAGCCGTTTTCGTATCTAGTTCCCGCTAATGTGCGAAGAACCTTTTTTTAACCCGCCCTCCCCCAGAGAAAACTTCTTCACTCCGCCAATCTGAGCAAAATTTTTAATAACCAGCATTTCAATACTTTGCCTCGAAAGTGGGCAGAAACGCCCGGAAACTACGCCGGTCTCGGTTTAAAGGGCGTCGGGATTTTGCTACATTTTTGTCACTTTTTTGGGGATCGCATCAGCTTCTTCCTGTGCCAGGACCATAATGATTCAAATAAGATGGCAGCTCGGACGCTACATTCGTCATGGATGGCGATGGTTTATTCTGATTCAGTTGATCTGCCTGCTGAGCGTGCTCTTCGCGGGCAGCCTGGCCCTAAGCGAACGGCTGGATGACAGGGTGGAAGAGGTGGTGGCCGCCACCGACAACTACCTGAATCGGGGCATCGATTCTCTGACCACTCTGGGCCAGGAGCTTACACCCGGGGTCTGTGACGCCACCACCGAGTTTCGTCTCACCGAAGCGGCCATTCACTCCGATGTGTTCGACCACTTCGCCTATCTCAGCGACCGGGGTGGCTACTGCCGCAGTGCCACCAATCCCCTCTACCCGGTTCAGGTGGGACAGCTGATCTCGACCCATCCGGGACCGCTGTGGCTCTCATTCGATGACAGCACCCTGACCCCCTATCAGCTGTTTGTTCTCGAGCAGACCCCGGGGCACTACCTCATTGGCATGGCCAAATCGGCGCACCTGCTGGAGCGACTGATCAGCCCCAGGGACAGGGAGTTTATCCGGCAGATCCAGATCCAGGTGGATCAGCGGCTGTTCTATGCCAGAGACAGCCTCACCCAGGTGCCCTGGCTCAGCCTGCAAACCAACCTGAGCCAAGGCAAGGTCAACGCACAGATGATGGCCCTGCTGTTAAGTGGTGATCACTGGCGCCGCTGGCTGACCTACAGCCTGCCCCTCTCCCTGACTCTGGGGCTGATCCTGCCGGTGCTGATGATTCGACGCCGCAGCCATCAGGGGGTACTGCTGGATGACCTGACCACCGCCTTGCGCCGGGGGGAGATTGCCCCGGTGTTCCAGCCCATAGTCCATGGCGGCAATGGCCGGGTCAAAGGGTTCGAGATGATGGCCCGCTGGACCCACCCGACTCTGGGCAAGATTACCCCGGACACCTTCATCCCCATGATGGAGCGTCATGGACTGCTGGATAACCTGCTCACCTCACTGGCGGACCAGGCCCGAGGTAAGCTGCCCAGCACCACCTACCTGAGCATCAACCTCTCCGGCGAGCAGCTCACCCAGGGGCTGAGGGACCCTCTGAGCTTCCTGCTGGAGCTCTGCCACAAACTGGAGATCCCCGCCAATCGGCTGATGGTGGAGATCACCGAGCGTCATGCCCTGGACTACGACTGCCCGCAGTTGCAGGAGACTTTGGCCCTGCTGCGTCACGCCGGCTTCAAACTGGCCTTCGATGACTTCGGCACCGGCCACAACGGCATCGCCTGTCTGCGCACCTTCTCCCCGGATGTGATCAAGATAGACAAGAGCTATGTGCACACCGTCAGCGGCGATGCCATTCAGAAACCGGTGCTGGACGCCATCATTCAACTGGCCCGCAAGATGGAGGTGGAGGTGATCGCCGAAGGGGTAGAGACCGATGCCCAGCGCCGCTTCCTGCTCGAGCGCGGGGTCACCAGCATGCAGGGTTACCTGTTTGGCAGGCCGGCCCACTGGCATGACAGCTGCCCCCTGCCCCAACCGGCCACCGCCTGAGGGCGAAAAACGCTAGCCGGTCATCCCGCCGGTGAGTCGGGTTCAGGCTTGTGCATCTGCTCGACCACATAATCCACAAATAACCGAACCGCCTGGCTCACATGGCGATGTGACTGATGGATAAGGTACATGTTGCCTGCCGGTGCTTGGTACTCCTGAAGCAGGGGCCGAAGCTGACCCTGTTCCAGATAAGGCTTAATCAGCAGAAAAGGTAACTTGGCAACCCCGAGCCCGGCGAGCACAGCCTCAATCAACAGGTGTTGGGTGTCTGCCGAGTACCGCCCCGTTACGGGCACCCCGACCGCCCTACCCTGATCCAAAAACTGCCAGGAGTGCCCTTGCAGCGACCTTCCCCAGAGTATGCACTGATGCTGGGTAAGATCGTTCGGATGACGGGGTTCCGAGTGCTGTGCCAGATACTCGGGGCTGGCACAGCAAACCAAGGATTTCGTCAACAGGCGACGTGCCACCAAGCTGGAATCCTTGAGGATTCCAGAGCGGAAGGCAATATCGATCCTCTCTTCGATGAGATCGACCTGGTGGTCACTGATCTCAAGTTCCACATTCACTTGCGGGTGGCGGACAAGAAAGGCACTGACCCAGGGTTGAACAAACATCAGAGCAAAATCCAGAGGCGCAGTGATGCGCATGGTTCCTGTGGGTTTCGTTTGAGACTGATGAACGAGCTGGCCGGCTTGCTCCAAGCCAGTAAGGTTATGCTGACAGTTCAAAAAATAACGCTGACCCACATCGGTGAGGGACAACTTGCGGGTGCTACGGTTGAGCAGCCTCACTCCCAGATCTGCCTCCAACTGCTGAACTTTGCGACTGACCGACGTCGACGGCATCCCCAGAGACCGAGCCGCCCCCACAAAGCTTCCGGCTTCAACCACCCGAACAAAAACTCTGACCTGATTCAGATCCATCCGAGATTACCAACAAAAATGGGATAGTTAACTTCAACTATACCATCTAATAAAGGGACACAGGGTTCACTACACTAAGTCCACACTCAGGCAACCGAAGCCCCCGATAAGACGAATGATGTACCGGATACCCCGAGGCAGGCTAAGGCGGACCAGAGGTTCAAACTCTTCATCAGGCCTAGAATCAACCCTGACATCCACCCAAGGAGGTTTACAATGAAATCCAATCTTTTTTCCCCGGACAATGCCGCCATGCTGCTCATCGACCACCAGGTCGGTACCCTCAACTGGGTCAAGTCCAACACCCTCGAGGAGATCAAGCGCCATACCCTGGCCCTGGCCCGCTCGGCCAAGGAGACCGGGATGCCGCTCATCCTCACCTCCAGTCAGGAGGATCAGGTGCAGGGACCGTTGTTTGACGAACTGGCCGCCGCGGTACCAGAGGCCTTCGCCAACCGCATTCAGCGGCAGGGGGTGGTCGATGCCATGAAAGATCCCCAGTTTGCCATGGCGGTGGCCGCCGCCGGCCGCAGGAACCTGATCATCGCCGGCATCACCACGGATGTCTGCGTGGTCTATCCGGCCATCACCGCCATCCAACAGGGGTATAACGTTCAGGTCGTGGTGGACGGATCCGGCTCTCCCAGCACCTTGGCAGACGAGACTGCCCTGAGGCGAATGGAGGCTCACGGCGTGACCCTGACCACCACCAACCAGCTCATCGCGGAACTCGCTCAGGACTGGAGCTCACCAAACGGCAGCAAACTAATGCAGGTCCTGTTTGAGGAGGTGCTCTCCAAGCAAGGGTAAGGACGGCAATGTCCCGGCCGGACAAACAGCAAAAAAAAGGAGGACTCAAAAGAGTCCTCCTTAGGTCGTGGCCACCCGCCCAGGTGACCCAGGACGCGCTGAACCTTCCGGTTCTACACGCCCTCATGCTCCATTACAGGGGCAGGATGTTTAGAAGCTGGCGCTGGCCCATACCCACAGCTTGTCGGTATCTACCTTGATGTCACCGGCGTCGTACATGGCGTACTTCACACCCAGGGTGTAGTTCTTGGCTACCTTGGTGGTGTAGCTCAGGTCGATTTCGCTACCGAAATCATCGGCGGCAACGCTCTCGTCGGCACTGAAGTCGTGGTAAATGGCAGCGAACTTGCCACCCAGAGCCTTACCGGATACACCGGCGTACAGGTCAACCAGACCGGCATCTGGGGTACCCAGGAACTGGTCAGCCCAACCGTTGAACTTGTGCAGGGTCGCCAGAGGAGTGGAGAAGCCGTACTGGCCGCTGTCGGAACCCAGAACTTCGTAACCCAGCTTGGCGGTCACAACGCCGAAGGTGGCGGCACCCTCGATCAGGTAGTAGTCGGCCTCGAAGTCGTTGGCCTTGTTTTCCTGAGTGGCGTACTCCAGCTGGTACTTAACCGGGGTGTTGGCCAGCTTGGCGCCACCGGCGAAACGAACACCATAGGTGTCGATGCCGTTGGTGGTGTCGTTGTCCATTTCCAGCAGGTAGGCGTAGGCGGTCAGCTTACCGAAGCCAGTCTTGTAGCCAACGTTGATCAGGTGGTCCTTGGAATCCACGTCCTTCTCTTCGGCGAAGATGCGGTTACGCTGGTTGATGTAGACGTAGTTCAGGGACAGGTCCTTGGCAGGGGTCAGCATCAGGTTGACCGCGTCGAAGGTCTGACGGTCCTGACGCCAGCCAACGTGGCCAACGAAACGGTGGTTGTCCATGGTCACAACCTGGCGACCCAGGGTGCCCTTGAACATGCCGCGCTGATAGCGCAGGAAGGCCTGATCCAGCTCGGTGGTGTTGGGATCGGCAATCACAGAGTACTCTGGCTTGCTGCCCAGAGCGTCGTTGTAATCGTTGATGCCGAAGGCATCGCGGGAGTCTTCAAACTCAACCAGGGCAGACAGCCCCTGGTAAGCAGCGGTCTCCAGAGTCAGGCGAGTACGCAGAGTCAGGGCATCGGCGTCTTTCAGAGCGTTGTCCTGGCTGACGTTTTCGTAACGCAGACGGGCATCCAGCTTCACGGAGCCTTCAGCAACAGCATCGGCGATGGACGCGGGCTCGGCAGCCACAGCGGCAGAGGAAAGGGCCAGGGCAGTTACGGTGGCCAGGTAGCGTAGTTTCATTGTCGTCTCCTGTTTTGACAAAGTGCGGGGCGGTGGGCCGCCCCGTCTTTATTATTTTTTGGTGTTACTTGTTGGCGAGGGCGCCAACGTTATCGGCCTGAGGCACGTGACACGCTTTACACTGATACAGCTGGCCCTTGAGCTTGCCGTTGTCGGTGTGGCTGACAGGCAGGGTTTGCTTCTTGGGCTTGTGGCAGCTCATGCAGCCATTGCGCTTCAGGGTGATTGGGTAAGTCGCCTTGTGAGGGATCAGCGGCGGCTGGCCGGCAAACACCTCATCCACAACCTGCTTCTTGGGATAGTTGGCGATGGGGGCGGCGGGCACCTGGGTGTTTACCGCAGCCTCTCCGCGACGGGACTCAGCGGTGTTCTGAGCCTGTTCGGTGGCATTCATTTGACATCCGGCCACGATCAGGGCCGCTGCTACCATAAGAATTTTTGCTTTCATTGGTCTCTCCATAGGGGCCGCCTGGCGGCCCCTTCCCTAATCGATTAAGCCTTGACTACCTGAACCGGACACTTCTTGAAGTCGGTCTCTTTGGACATGGGGTCAGTGGCATCCAGCAGCAGCTTATTCACCAGCTGACGAGCGTCACAGAAGGGCATAAACACCACGCCTTCTGGCATCTCGTAACGACCCTTGGTCTCGATGCGGGTGCGAACAGCGCCACGTGGGCTGCTGACCATCACCTCATCGCCACGCTTGAGGCCGCGCTTGGCTGCGTCCTTGTCGCTCATGTAGATCTTGGCGTTAGGGTAGGCCTTGTTCAGTTCGTCGACGCGGCCGGTCATGGTGCCGGTGTGCCAGTGCTCCAGTACACGGCCGGTACACAGCCACATGTCGTACTGCTCGGTCAGCTCCTCGGCCGGGCCCTCGTAGGGGTTGGCGATGATCATCGCCTTACCGTCAGGCTTGCCGTAGAACTCGAAACCGGTGCCAGGCTTAACCAGAGGATCCAGACCCTCTTTGAAGCGCCACAGGGTCTCTTTGCCGTCAATCACAGGCCAGCGCATGCCTTCGCCGAAGTACTCGTCGAACTCACCCAGGTCGTGCTTGTGGCCACGGGTAAAGGCGGCGTACTCTTCGAACAGACCCTTCTGCAGGTAGAAGCCCAGAGCCTCGGACTCGTCGTTGTGCTTGCCTTTGCAGTCGGATACGGGGAACTTGTCCACCACGCCGTTACCAAACAGCACATCGAACATGGTCTTGCCGCGGTACTCAGGCTTCTGAGCCAGCAGCTCTTCAGGCCATACCTCTTCCATCTTGAAGTACTTGGAGAACTCAACCACCTGCAGCACGTCGGAGCGTGCGCCGGGAACCGGCTTAACCAGCTGGTGCCAGTACTGGCCACGACGTTCGGCGTTACCGTAGGCACCCTCTTTCTCTACCCACATGGCGGTCGGCAGAACCAGGTCAGCCATGGAGGCAGTCACGGTCATATAGGCGTCGGACACCACGATGAAGTTCTCTGGGTTGAGGAAACCAGGCAGAGTCTCTTCGTTGATGTTGGGGCCGGCCTGCAGGTTGTTGGTCACCTGAGTCCAGTAGCAGTTGAGCTTGCCGTCTTTCAGCATGCGGCTCTGCAACACGGCGTGGTAGCCAGGCTTGGCAGGGATGGTGCCCTCTGGCACGGCCCAGCGCTTCTCGGTGATGTCGCGGTGAGGCTTCTTCATCACCACCATGTCTGCTGGCAGACGGTGGGCGAAGGTACCCACTTCACGGGCAGTACCACAGGCGGAAGGCTGACCGGTCAGGGAGAACGGGCTGTTGCCGGGCTCGGAGATCTTGCCGGTCAGCAGGTGGATGTTGTAGATGGAGTTGTTCACCCACACACCACGAACGTGCTGGTTGGCACCCATGCACCACATGCTCATCACCTTACGCTTGGGATCGGCGTAGGCCTTGGCGATGGCCACCAGAGCGTCGGCGTCGACGCCGGTCTGCTCAACGGTGTACTCCAGGGTGTAGGTGCTCAGGAACTTGGCGTACTCGTCGAAGCTGATGGGGGTCATCTTCTTCGCGGACTTCTGGTTCTTGGCTTCCTTCTCACGTGGGTGATCAGGACGCAGGCCGTAACCGATGTCGGTGGTGGCCATGGCGAACTTGGTGTGCTTGTTGACGAAGTCCTTGTTTACCGCGCCATTCTCAATGATGTAATTGGCGATGTAGTTCAGCAGGATCAGGTCGGTTTGAGGCTTGAAGATCAGGCCGTTGTCCGCGATGTCGAAGCAGCGGTTACGGTAGGTGGAGATGGCGTGGATCTTGGCACCTGGGTGGCCCAGACGACGATCGGTGACGCGGTTCCACAGGATGGGGTGTGCTTCGGCGGCGTTGGAGCCCCACATGACGAAGTCATCGGCGTGCTCGATGTCATCGTAACAGCCCATGGGCTCATCGATGCCGAAGGCGCGCAGGAAGCCCACTACGGCAGAGGCCATACAGTGACGGGCGTTAGGGTCGATGTTGTTGGAACGGAATCCCGCCTTCATCATCTTAACGGCCGCGTAGCCTTCCCAGACGGTCCATTGACCGGAACCGAACATACCCACAGAGCTTGGGCCTTTCTTCTTCAGAGAGGCTTTCCACTTCTCGGCCATGATCTCATAGGCGCGATCCCAGGATACCGGAGTCAGCTCACCGTCTTTGGCGTACTGGCCACCCTTCATACGCAGCAGAGGCGTGGTCAGGCGATCCTTGCCATACATGATCTTGGACAGGTAGTAGCCCTTGGCACAGGCCATGCCTTTGTTCACAGGGGAGTCTGGGTTACCGCGGGTGGCGATCACCTGGTTGTCCTTGGTGCCCACCATGATGGAACAACCCACACCACAGAAACGGCAAGGCGCTTTGCCCCACTCCAGATCGTCCTTGCCCTGTGCCGCATTGACGGTGGACACAGGCAAGATGGCACCCGCGGCGGTGGCGGCGGCCACTGCGGCATTGGCTTTGATAAACTCGCGTCTGTTCAAGCTCATATCATCCTCTTGATATATTAGAGTTGTTCTACCCTGTGATAGGCCAAAGCGGTGTTCATCACCCCTTCGATGGCCGATATCGCTTCAATGGCTTCGCTGGTGCTGGCCTGGCTGTCTCGCTCCAGGGTCACCACCAACTTGCCGTCGTCTGTCTTGGTGTGCAGCTCACAACCGGGGATCTCAGTCAGGGCCGGAATCACCGCCCCCTCCAGCTCCGCCGTGCAGCTCACCACCAAACCACTTATATGCACCGTCTCACTCAAGGTCTTCACCTGTGTCGTTTTGCGTTTCATTGATTTAAATGTTGTTTTTTTGGCCTCAGGCTAGCCATACCCCTTAGGTGGTATTCCTTTTGAGATAGGGCGAAGGTCCAAATTTCCAACACAAAGGGAAAGGTTATTTATTTAACGAGCCGTTAAAATGCGATCTTAACCATGAACCGCATTCGTGAACTTGGTCCACCAACTATAGCAATAAGAATGGATGTCATTTGGAAAGGTGATTCACGCCACTGAATGACGCTCACTCCCGGTGTGACGGGCTTTGCGTACTGACCGAAGCTGTGATCCCGGGCAAGGTGGCGGCGGTTGCCGGGTATAAGGAGGGCCGAGGCCGGGATTTTAGCCTCAGTAAATTTAAGTCAAAACCGTTCACATCTTGCTCACATGTCTGTATCCGTTCAGTTTTTTTAAAGTCAAAGTGTGATAAGTTGAGCTACATCTTTGGGGGTCAATCAGGGACCACAGCCTGTTTATGAGCAAATTCAGGTGGCAGCTTGGACGCTTTATCCGACTGGGGTGGCGATACTTCTCCCTCTGTCTGCTCGTGGGCGTGCTGTTCAGCCTCTCCCTCAGCCTGATGACCCACACCAACAACATCAACTCCAGGCTGGATCTCGGCCTGTCCCTGTTCGACGCCTACTACAACCAGAGTGAGCAGGAGCTCAAACAACTGGCCGGACGCATTCCCTGGGGGATGTGCGACGCCTCCTCTGAGCTGGAGCTGAAGCGCCAGGCGGAGCTGTCCCACTTCTTTGACTACCTGGCCACCATGAGCGACGAAGAGGGGTTCTGTCGCGACGAAGATCTGATCATCGCCCCCTCCACCGCCTTCAACATGTTGCTCGAAGGGCAAGGCCCCACCTGGATGAAGAACGTCAGCCATCACCTGCAGTCCTATCAGATGATGGCACTGCACCTGGGTGACAGCCGCTACCTGTTTGGCATCACCAAGAGCCGGCGCATGATGGAGCTGCTGTTTCCCGAGCCGGAGTTGCTCAGCAACGCTAAAATTACCCTCAAGTTCAAGGAACAGACCATCGTCTCCCTGGGAGAGGCGAAACAGGACTGGCTGTCTCAGCACTACAAGGAACAACGCGGCCCCCTCTCCATCAGCCTGTCCCTGGCCCCGCAACACCTGACACTGTCCCTGAAGCGGGATCTGTCTCTGGGGCTGCCGCTGACGCTGATCTTCTCCACCCTGGTGACCATGTTGCTGCTCTATTGGCGCAGCTATCAGGGGCTGCATCCGGAAGATCTGCTGGACACCTTCAGCAACCGGGAGATCTTCCCGGTGTTCCAGCCCATAGTGGATGGCCGCGACAAGAGGGTGCTGGGCCACGAGATGCTGGCACGCTGGAGTCACCCACAACTGGGAAATGTCCCGCCGGACGAGTTCATTCCCATGCTGGAGTACCACCAGCAACTGGACCGGCTGCTGTATGAGCTGGCGCCCCAGTGCCAGTACCAACCCTCTCAACATGGCTACCTGAGCATCAACCTGGCGGGTCAGCAGCTGCTGTCGGAGAAGCGCAGCCTGGGGGATTTCCTCGAGCACCTGAGCCGGCAGATTGGCATCGAGCCCTGGCAGATGGTGGTGGAGATCACCGAACGCGAGGTGCTGGATTTCCACTCCCGCCCCTTTCAGCGCACCCTGTACAACATCCGCCAGCGCGGTTTTAAGGTGGCCATCGACGACTTCGGCACCGGCCACAACGGCCTGGCCAGCCTCAAGGTGTTCCAGCCTGACTATCTGAAGGTGGACCGCAGCTTTATTCAGGCGATCAAGCACCGCCGCGACCCCCAGCCGGTGCTGGACTCCATCCTGCAACTGGCCAACCGGCTGGAGATCGAGGTGATCGCCGAAGGGGTGGAAACCGAGGAGCAGCGCCTCTACCTGCTGGATCGCGGCATCACCCGAATGCAGGGATTCCTGTTTGCCCGTCCCGGCCCCCTGACCATTTCTTCCCCAAAGAGGGAGGACGGACAAGAATCCCCCTCCCGCAGCGCCGCGGGATCCACTATACTGGCCGCCGATCTAGCCATCACTGGGGACACCTGAGGAACCGATGAGAATCTGCGCCGTAGAACTGAAGAGCAACGAAGCCATTATCTGCATCCTGGCACTGGAGAAGGGACTGTTTAACGTACCCGATTGCCGGGCCCGCAAACTGACCCTGACCGACACCCAGGGCACCAAGGCGCTGCACGCCTTCCAGAGCGAGTTTGCCAAACTGTTGAGCGACTACCAGGTGGATAAGGTGGTGATTCGCGAACGCCCCACCAAGGGCAAGTTTGCCGGCAGTGCGGCGGGCTTCAAGATGGAAGCGGCGATTCAGCTGATTGAGGGCCTGGATGCCCAGGTGGTGACCAACACCGCCATCAAGGAGAGCCTGAAGCGCACGCCCCTGGAGGTCACCACCAAGGATGTGGGACTCAAGCAGTTCCAGGAAGCGGCCTTCACCACAGGCTTCGCCTTCCTCAACGCCAAATAATCAAAAAGCCCGGCAGATGCCGGGCTTTTTGATCCTGAGTCCAAGCCGTTATCGCTCGCCGCCGCCAAAGCGGTACACCAGCTGCACCTCGGCCATGGAATCCGTGGTGGAGGCACTGGTGCTGTGGAAGGCACGCCACTGTCCCTGCAGTGCCCAGTTGCGATGCCAGCGCCAGTGCAGTCCGGCCCCGCCGTTCACCTGGAAGGTTTTCCTGTCCCTGTCCTGCTCCCACATGGTCTCGCCCACCCCACCAATGAGGTAGGGGCGCAGCGCCTGTTCCGCCATAAAGTAGTACTGGGCATCCAGGCTGTAGTTCTCGTAGGTCAGCTGCTTGCCACTGCCCTTCTCATCCAGGTCCCCTCGGGCGTAGCTCAGCCGGGTGGAGAAGCTCGGGGTAAAATAGAGCCCCAGGGTCATCACCGCCGCCGGGCCGGCCTTGACGCCCCACTTGCTGTCCGGCTCCACCCAGGTGGTCCCCAGAGTCAGGCCGACGATGCCGGTGTCCACCGGATCGTCGCTGGGCATATAGCCGGTTTTCGGGGGCCTCATCCCCTCGTCGCCGCCGCCGAAACGGTACCTGAGCTGCAACTGCACCTGGGTGTCGGTGCCGCCATCGGCCATGGTGAGCTCATTGAGGGTCACATAACCTGTACCCGCCTTGATCAGCTGGCGTCCCACCAGGTTATTGATGCCCCGGCCGATGCTGTCCACCGGATCCAGGAAAAACAGCGCGGTGCTGCCCCAGCCCTCGGACCCCCACACCTTACCGCCGTTGGCCCAGATCTCCTGCTCCTTGTTGAAAGCCCACTCACCGTAGACCCAGCCCAGTACCGGGGTGACCACCAGATCCTGAATCGCCGGGATCTCGGCAAAGGCCTCCAGGCCATACTCCCAGTAAAAGGTGGACATCAGGAAGGAGTAGACGAAGGCGTCCCACTGGCGGTAGCCGGATTTGCGGGCCACCTGATAGTAGACCCCGCCAAAATAGGGGTGGCCTATGTAGTTGATGTACCAGACATCCCGATCCCAGACCGGGCCGTCGGAGACGTTGTCCCACCACTTGTCGAACAGGCCGATGTCGTCCCGCTCCCAGTTGGAGATGTCCTCCGGCAGCAGGGCGATAAAGCCGGCCACCCCCACGCCGTAAGCGGCCACCGATTTGGTCTGAGACCAGAGACGCGCCTTGTCCTCTCCATTGGGGGCACTGAACAGGGAGACGGCATAGGGATTGTCATACACATCGGGCGTCAGGGATAGTTCCTCCCAGCGGCTGTTGGTGATGGGGCTGCGCTCCACCTCCTCACCGGCCCAGGCGCCCCCCGCCAGCATCAACGCCAGCGCCACTGTACAAAGTCTCATCTCTCATCCTCTCCCTGGCCAAAATGAAGCTGATTGTAGGTTCTTTATCAGTACCTTAGCTGAACGAACCAAGGTTTATTCCCACAACGCTCTTCGAGGCATCCAGGTCAACCCTATCCGGTTGCCGTATTGCCCCAATTAATGAGTATAATCCCTGAACAGTTCGAATAAAGAGTAACACCTTGAAAATCCTGATTATCGAAGATGAGCCCGCCATCGCCGACACCCTGGTTCATGTGCTGGAGATGGAGGGGTTTGACACCCTGTGGCACACCACTGCCCGACAGGGGCTGGCCGTCATAGAGCAGGGCGCCGCAGATCTGGTGGTTCTGGACGTCGGGCTGCCGGACATGAGTGGTTTTGAGCTGTGCAAACAGATCCGCTCCTTTTCCTCCCTGCCCATTATCTTCCTCACCGCACGCGGCGATGAGATAGACAGGGTGGTGGGCCTGGAGATCGGTGCCGACGATTACGTCACCAAACCCTTCAGCCCCAGAGAAGTGCTGGCCAGGGTCAAACTCAGGTTACGGGCCAGGCCCCAGCCGGACCAGGCTGAAGTACCCACTGACCTGCGCCCGGAGAACTACGACTACTGGGTGCGGCAGCAGCCGCTTGGCCTGACCACGGTGGAGTATCGCATCCTCCACAAGCTGGTTGAGTCGGTCGAGCGGGTGCTGAGTCGTGAGCAGTTGATGGACGCGGCGCAGATGCCCGCGGAGGCGGCCTACGAGCGCAACATCGACTCCCACATCAAGGCGATTCGTGCCAAGCTCAAACCCTTTGGCCTGCAGGGGCGAGTTCGCACCAAGCGGGGCTTTGGCTACCTCTACAGCATCCGGAATGAACAATGATGACCCCCTGTAAGGCAAACCGATGAGACGCTGGCCAAAGATTCCCCTGGGCCTGCGCCTGTTTCTGCTGTTTCTGTTGCCGGTGGCCCTTACCGGCTACCTGGTCACCAAGTCGGTGATCCAGGAGCTCAAACCCACGGTGCGCCAGGTCACCGAAGAGACCCTGGTGGACGTGGCCAACCTGCTGGCGGTGCTGGCGGCGGAGGAGATGAGCAAAGGCGAGCTGAGCCAGAGCCGCTTTGCCGAGCTGATCGCCGCTTACGGCCTGCGCCAGCCCAAGGCCCGAATCTGGGAGTTTGGCAAGAAGTCCATCAGCCACCGCATCTATGTCACCGATGGCACGGGTCAGGTGATCGCCGACTCCTGGCAACAGGACATCGGTGCCGACTTCTCCCGGTGGAATGACGTCTATCTGACGTTGCGGGGGCAATATGGCGCCCGCAGCACCGCCCTGGATCCGGACGATCCCCTGTCCACCGTGATGCATGTGGCCGCCCCCATCTACCAGGGCAAGGAGATCATCGGCAGCGTTACCGTGGCCAAGGCCAACCGGTCGGTTCAGCCCTTCATCGACCTGTCCAAGCGCAAGGTGCTGATCTGGCTGGTGCTGATGACCACACTGGTGCTGCTGGCCGGGGCTCTGGTCTCCTGGCGCATCAACACCGCCCTGAGCCGGCTGGAGCAGTACGCCCAGCAGATGGGCCGCGGAGAAAAAGCCACCAAGCCCAGCTTTCGGATGTTCTTCGAGTTCGCAGCCCTGAGCAATGCCCTGGAGACCCTGCGCAACCAGCTCGATGGTAAGCAGTATGTGGAGGAGTATGTTCAGACCCTGACCCATGAGCTCAAAAGCCCACTGTCCGCCATCCGCGGTGCCGGAGAGATTCTGCAGTCCCCCCTGCCGGAAGCGAAACGGCTGAAGTTTGCCGGCAACATCGAGCGGGAAAGCACCCGGATGCAGCAACTGGTGGAGAGGCTGCTGGAACTGGCTAAGCTCGAAGCCATGCCCCAGCTGGACCAGCGCCAGACTCTGGCGCTCGGTGAGCTGCTCGAGCCTGTGATTCAGGGCGCCTCGGCTCGACTCGAGCAGGGGCAGCTGAACCTCGACGTCGATATACCGGACGATGCCCGATTGCGAGGCGATCCCTTCCTGCTGCGCCAGGCACTGTTCAATCTGATGGACAACGCCCTGGAGTTTGTTCCCCGGGGTGGCCAGCTGCAGTGGCAGGCCACACGGCAACCACACTCATGGCGAGTCTCGCTGTTCAACCAGGGGCCGGCCATCCCCGACTATGCCCTGCCCAGGCTGACTGAGCGCTTCTACTCCCTGCCCAGGGAGCATGGGCAGAAGAGCACCGGCCTGGGGCTGAACTTTGTCGCCCAGGTGGCCAAGCTTCATGACGCCGGTTTGATCATCGAGAATGTGCAGGGGGGCGTCCGGGTCAGCCTGGATTTGCCAACTCCATAAACTCTCCACATTGGCTCCACTCTCTCTCCAACTTCCCTCGATAAGCTGGAAAAAAACAAGGAGAGCAGAGATGAAACACCTCTTTAAAAACGACATCAGCACCAAATTTGGCTACATAGTGCTGCTGTTTGTCCTGCTGCAGATCCCCCTGAACCTGATCAGTGGCATCTCCAGCGAACGAGCCCAGCGACAGCAGCAGGTACGAGACGAAATCGCCAACAGCAGCGCCGGGGAACAGCAATTGATGGGGCCCCTGGTCCACATCCGTTACCTGGACCCCAAGGAGCGGGACTCTCGCGGCCGCCCCTTAAGCAAACAGAAACTGATTCTGCCCAAACGCTTCCAGCTGGATGCGCAGATGCTCACCCATGAAAGATACCGGGGGATCTACACCGCCCGCCTCTATCAGGCCGAGACCCAGATTCAGGGGCAGTTCGATCTCTCCTGGCTAAACACCCTGGCAAATGATGAGATACAGTCCGTGTCTATGGTGATGGCCATCAGCGACAGCCGCGGCATCGGCGATCTCAGCCCCCTGAACCTGGCCGGGCAGGAGCTGGCCCTGAAACCGGGAACCGGCCTAAGATCCTGGCCTCAGGGGATAGGGGCCGAACTGCCTCTGGCCACGCTGGACATCACCCAGCCGGTTCCTTTCTCATTGAACCTGACTCTGGGCGGAATGGAATCCCTGAAGGTCACGCCTGTGGGTGAGCTCTCTTCCCTGAGCCTCAGCTCCCCCTGGCCACACCCAAGCTTCGTCGGCGACTACCTGCCGGTGGCCTCCTCGGTCGATGACACCGGCTTTACCGCCCAGTGGAAGACCAACAACTTCTCCACCAACATCGAACCTCTGATGCTGAATTGCCTGGAGAACACCGGCCAGTGCAGCGGCTTGAACGGGAGGCAAATGGGGGTAAGACTGATCGATCCTGTGGACCACTACCTGAAATCCCACCGGGCCATCAACTACGCCGTGCTGGTCATCGCCCTGGTGTTCGCCACCTTCTTCCTGCTGGAGCTGCTGCAATCCCGACCCATCCACCCCATCCAATACAGCTTCGTGGGGCTGGCCCTGGCGCTGTTTTATCTGCTGCTGCTCTCCCTGAGCGAGCACATAGGGTTCAACCTGGCATATGCGGCGGCCTCTCTGGCCTCGACCGTCCTGCTGGGCAGCTATGTGGCCGGCATTCTGGGCAACCGCCAGGGTCGCCTGTTCTCATTCTGCCTGGTGCTGCTCTACGCCCTGCTGTTTGGCTTGCTTCAGGCGGAAAGCTACGCCCTGCTGATGGGCTCCATACTCTGCTTTGCAGTATTGAGCCTGCTGATGATGATGACCCGCAACGTCAACTGGTATGGCAAAACCGCCTCTGCGGCCAACCAGGGAGACTGAGACAACAAAGCCGCCCATTGGGGCGGCTTTGCTTGCCCTGGTGGGCTAGAGAATGGGGGTCATCTCCAAACCCACACCAATGCGGTTGGTGCGGACGTTGTAGTCGATGAGGCTCTCCCCATAGCCATAGAAGTACTGCACGTATCCACGCACCTTGTTGCCTATGGGGAAACTCCAGCCCAGCTCCACCGCACCGCGGTTCTCATCGAAGTCCAGGTTGTTGCGGAACAGGCCACTGAAGGTGTGGTCATGGTACTTGTAGACCACCCCCAGCTCGCCGTAGCCCATATAATCCAGGATGTCCGGGTTGTCATCGCCCTTGGAATCTTCGGGCGACTCCTTCTCATCCTCGGGCAGCCGGTACCAGGTACTAGCCAGCACGGTCCACTCATCCTTCTCAAACACCAGGGAGCCGATGATCCGGTTCCAGGAGCGGCTCTTGTCTCCATTCTGGCCATTGGACTGATGGTTGATCCCCAGCACCCAGAACGGCACCTGCCAGTCGCCCACCTGCCAGTCGACACTCTGTACCCAGAACAGCTCGGGTTCATGATTGGTTTCCCTGAAGGGCGCAGAATAATCGCTGTTGTACGCCTGCCACCAACTCTGATTGGTGTAGGCGAAAAACAGCCGGCCACTGTCATCCAGCAGAGGCACAGTCAGAGGCATCTTGAAGCTGAACTGGAACTTCATCTCCGCGTGCTGCAGGGGCAACTCATCCGGGTCGAACGGCGCCTGGTTTGGCGTCTGGTTGAAGGTAAATGGCAGCACATAGTTGTTTTTATGGGCGGTCAGACTGAAGTCAGAGGCGTTGCTGATCCGCTCCTCGGCGATCCGATGCTCCAGGGCACTGTCATGAAGCTCACGCTCTGGATTCAGCTGTTCCTCACAGATCACCCTAAGCTCGGCAACGGTCACATCACCAACGGCTTCTTTCACCGCCTTCAATAAACAGGCGTCCATATCGGTCATCTGCGGGGCCGCCGCCAGCATCAGCAGGGATAGCATGACATTTCCTTTGTAAACTCAGTTCATTAACCCCTATGGTACCAGATGTTGACCCCAGGACCAGGCGCAAAAAAGCCGCCTGACGGCGGCTTTCGACAGCAAAACCGGCTTAGGCCTTGAGGTCTTTCACCAGTCCCTCAATCACCGTCGCCTGCTGGGCAATGCGCTCCACGTTGGAGGCACTGTCGCGGATCATCCCCACCACTTCATGGGACTGGGCCCGCACCCGCTCCAGGCTGGCGGCGATCTCTGCGGCCACGCTGCCCTGCTGAGTGGCCGCAGCGGCAATCTCGGCACTGCGATCGGAGATGGTAACATTCAGACCGCTGATCTGCTCAATCTCACCGTGGACGGCGGACATCAGTTCCTGGCTCTGGTGGGCATTGCTCACCGTGCTCTCGGTCACCTGCAACAGCCCCTTGCTGTGGTTCTGCAACCCTTCCACCATTCCCTGAATTTCCACGGTTGCCTGCTGGGTGCTGCTGGCCAGGGTACGCACCTCATCGGCCACCACCGCAAAGCCCCGCCCCTGCTCGCCGGCACGGGCGGCCTCGATGGCCGCGTTCAGGGCCAACAAGTTAGTCTGTTCACTGATGGCGTTGATGGTGGTCAGCACCTTGCCAATCTCCACCGTGCTGGCATCCAGATCGGTCACGGCGCGTTGGGCCTGTTCAATCTCCCTGGCCAGGCTGGCGATGGCGCCGCGGGTCTGGTCCACCTTCTGCTGGCCCTGGTTGGAGGCCTGAGCCGCGTCCTGGGTCAGGGTGGAGGAGTCTTCTGAGTGTGCGGCCACTTCGCGGATGGAGGCTTCCATCTCGACGCTGGCACCGGCCAGACCATCGATCTGAGACTGCTGATCCTCCGCCAATACCTCGGACTGCTGACTCATGGCGGCCAGTTCATTGCCGATGCTGGTCAACAGGGACGCGGCGTTCTTCATCTCCAGCACCAGTTGCTGCTCCCGCTCGGTCACCTTATCTATGGTGATCGCCAACAGGCTGAACTCATCCCGCACCGGGAAGTAGTTAAGACGCTGAACCAGATCGCCGTCTGCCAAGTTATTCAACGCCTTATAGGTACTGAACATGGCGCCGCCAATAAAGGTCATGATGTAGTAGCTGGTCATCAGGCTCAGCAGCAACAGCGCCCCCAGCAGGGTCCACTGCCAACCCGCCACCTGACTGAGCAAGCCGGAGTCGGACGGGGCCACCACCTGGTAGTTGTTGCCCTGCCCCTCGACCTTCAGACCACTCTGTTGCAGCAGAGTCCGGGCCTGGTCGGCAGGGATGGAGCCCGCATTCAGCAGTTTGGACACCAGTTGTTGTTGTTGCAGGCTATCCAGTTTCTGTGACTGGTTGGATTGGTGGGTCAGGACCCAGCCGGCAAACAACAGGGTAATCAGGGGAAGCAGGAACAGGAGGTAAAATTTCTCTCTCAGGTTCAGGTGGATAAGCCATTTATCCACCCAACGGAAGGCAACTTCTTTCATTCCGACCACTCTCAGAATTCGACTAAGAAACAGACCAGCAAGAGACACAAATGCGCATATACCGATCCCCTAAACCCGCCCAGTATATAACGTCGCTGTTACAAGAAAAGCCCGACCTGTATCTAATTTAATTTCTTTGTTGTATTTCAGTTACTTTCCCGAAAGGTTCGGCCCAATCTTTCGATCCACCAGTCGATGGCTCCCTTGATCCCGGCCATGGGGTCCACCAAATTGTTCAGATCCTTGTCCCCCTGACGCCGATCGATGGCCGCCACCAGGGGCTCTCCGGTGGCTCCGTCTCGCACCAGCAACTCCACCGTGCCCTCGCCCACATTGGTGTGTTCCCCGGTGACTACCTTGGACAGGGTCGAGATCCCCAGGCCCACAGGCAGCAGGGTGCTGGTGACCGCCAGTATGGGGTTGGGGGTCTCAATGTTGGTCAGGGCCAGACTCAGCCTCAGGGTCTGGGCATCGGCCTCCTCCACCTGGGTAAAACGCCCTTCGAGGCCCTTGAGCAGGGACTGGGTCAGATACTCGGTCAATTCGGCCACTTGTTCCTCATCCAGGGGATAGTTTTCATCCACCACGACCCAGACCTGATCAAGCTTGATCTTGTTGTATTTTTTCAGCTTTTCTCTGAATGTTTCCTTTGAATTGATCCCTTTACCAGCCCAGACCAGATCGACGCCACCTGGCGGTCCGGGGCGAAAATCATCGAACCCCTGGAACAGTGCATGACCATTATTTTCGGGGGTTGCGGCACAACCCAGAAGGATTGTGGTCAATAGCATAGGAAGGATCCGTTTCATGGAGTCACCGTAGACAGATAGAGAAGAACTGCAATTTAACTTAATTTAAGAGAGCAGTGAAACTTAAATGACTATTTTGGTGCTGTTTGAACACAACCTGAGGCTGGACGACAATCCGCTGCTGGCCCGGGCCGCCCAACTCGGCGGTCAGATGCTGTGTGTCTCCCTGGGAGACCCTCTGGGTCAACCCGGCCCCTTTGGCCTGAGCAGGATTGGGCGTCAACGTCAACACTTTCTGCATCAGGCTCGCCAGGAGCTGCATGGGGCATTGACGACACTGGGGCAACAACTGGTGCTGATTCGGCAACCTGTGATTCCCGCCCTGTCCCGGCTGATAGAGCGCCATAGGGTCACGCACCTGCTGAGAGAGCGCCCCCTGGCCAGCAACGAACAGGCACTGAGCCGACTGCTGGCCCGCCATCACCCGAATCTTCAACTGGAACACCTTGATGGCCATACCCTGTTTGATCTGGAGCAGCTCCCCTTCGACATCGAGCAGTTGCCCTCCAGTTACAGCATCTTTCGCCGAGCCATGCTCACCATCGAGGTGAAGCCCCCCCTTGCTGTTCCCCAGGCATTGCCTGACGCACCGCCGGAGGTCACCCCCTGGCCCCACATCCGCGAGCACAGGGCCCGCCCCTTTATTGGCGGCGAATCCCAGGGGCAGAGACAACTGGCACACTACCTGGATGGGCCGGCCCCGGGGCATTACAAGGAGACCCGCAACGATCTGGAGGGGTGGCAGAACTCCGCCAAATGGTCTCCCTGGCTGGCCGCCGGCTGCCTGTCACCCAGGCGCATCTGGCAGGCCCTGCGCCATTACGAACAGAGCTGGGGAGCCAACGACTCCACCGAGTGGCTGAAACGGGAGCTGCTGTGGCGCGAGTATTTCCAGTGGTACGCCCTGAAATGGGGCCACAAACTGTTCCGCCTCAAGGGGATCGGTGAACGGCGGCCACTCACCAGCTTCTACCCCAGCCGATTCCTTCAGTGGTGTCAGGGCACCACTCCCTACCCTCTGGTCAATGCCTGCATGCATGAGCTCAACGAGACCGGCTACCTCTCCAACCGTGGCCGGCAGCTGGTGGCCAGCGCCCTGGTCAATGAGCTGCAACTGGACTGGCGCTGCGGCGCGGCCTACTTCGAGCAGCAACTGATCGATTACGACGTCGGCAGCAACTGGGGTAACTGGCAATACATCGCCGGCGTCGGCGCCGATCCCCGGGGAGGACGCCATTTCAATTTGGAGAAACAGAGTCAGATGCATGACCCACAGGGGCGTTACATCCACAAATGGCGGGGAGACTGTCAGGTGGCGCTGGAGGAGAGTCACGTTGACTGGCCAGAGGAGACACCATGACACCCACGCTCAGGCTGATCCTCGGGGATCAACTCAATACCCACCACTCCTGGTTCCAGCAGGTGGAGCCCAACTGCCTCTACCTGCTGGCGGAGCTGAAACAGGAAACCGGCTACGTCCGTCATCACATCCAAAAGGTGGCGGCCATCTTCCTGGCCATGGAGGCCTTTGCCCGTCACCTCAAGGCCCAGGGTCATCAGGTGCTGCACCTGACTCTGGACGACACCCAGAGATTTGACACCCTGCCCCAGTTACTGATGCACCACTGTGCCCTCCATGAGGTCTCCAGGCTGCAGTACCAGACTCCCGATGAGTTTCGCCTGGAGCAGCAACTGGCCCAGATGCGCCTGCCGGGGATAGAGGTGGAATCGGTGGAGAGCGAGCACTTTCTTCTGCCCAGAAGCGCCATAGCCGACTACTTTCCGGCGGATCGCCCGCTGAAGATGGAAACCTTCTACCGCCGGATGCGACGAGAGCAGCGCCTGTTGATGGACGGGGACAAGCCCCAGGGCGGCCAGTGGAACTTTGACGCCCGCAACCGCAATCCCATCAGCGACATGGAAGCCCTGGCGGTGCCCAGCCCCTGCCTGTTTGCCAATGACTGTCACTCCACCCTGGCACGCCTAAAGCGGCACGGCGTCGACACCCTGGGACACTGCCCTGAGCAGCTGATCTGGCCAGTAACCCGGCTGCAGTCGCTGCAGCAACTCCAGCATTTCTGCCGCTACCTGCTGCCCCACTTCGGGCAGTTTCAGGACGCCCTGACGGAAACCGGCCCCCATGCCTGGACCCTGTATCACGCCAGGCTCTCCTTTGCCCTCAACACCAAGATGCTGCACCCCATGGAGGTGATCCGCGCCGCCATCGCCGCCCATGAGCACCACCCACAGGAGATCGGTCTGGCTCAGGTGGAGGGGTTCGTCCGTCAGATCCTCGGCTGGCGCGAGTATGTCAGGGGGATCTACTGGAGCCGCATGCCAGACTATGAACGGCTCAATAGCCTGGATGCCACCCGCTCCCTGCCCGCCTGGTTCTGGAACGGGGACACCCGGATGCGCTGCCTGTCTCAGGCCATAGGCCAGTCACTGAATTACGGCTATGCCCACCACATTCAGCGACTGATGGTCACCGGCACCTTCTGCCTGCTGGCGGGCATCGACCCGGACGAGGTGGACCGGTGGTACCTGGGGATCTATGTCGATGCCTTCCAGTGGGTGGAACTGCCCAATACCCGGGGGATGAGCCAGTACGCCGATGGTGGGGTGCTGGCCACCAAGCCCTACGCCGCCAGTGCCAACTATCTCAATAAGATGGGCAACCATTGCCGCCAGTGTGCCTACGATCCCAAGGCCAAGGTGGGGGACAACGCCTGCCCCTACAACAGCCTCTACTGGCACTTCATCAACCGCCACAGCGACCGCTTCGCTCACCACCCCAGGATGGGAATGATCTACCGACACTGGTTCGGCATGGACCCACAGCAGCAGGAAGCGGTACTGGCTCAGGCGGAGCAGTACTTAGGCAACCTTGAGGATCTCTGAAGAGCTGTAGAGCGACAGGCAGGCCAGATCATCGATGGTGAGCTGGTCCCGATAATGGGTCACCACCGCCCGCAGGTAGTGGTTGGGCACCGTTGAGGCGTGCTTCAGTCCATAGAGGTGTGACAGCTGGGTCTGAGTCTTCTGTGCCAGGGCGCTGCAGGGGATGCCGCGCTTGGTCAGTATCTTGAAAAAAGCCCGTCCGTTCATGGTTGGTGTGTCCAGGAGAATTATCGAAAACGGTGGCATTATGGTGCCCCTGTGTGACACGCCCGTAGCAGAAATAAGACCATTGCTGTCACAAACCCAGCTACTGACTCACGCCGAGCAAAAGCCCATGGCAGATAGATTCTCAGCTCCATGCATCAGCCATAAAAAAAACCCGGCACAGGCCGGGTTTCTCTTTGCTCAGGCAGCGGCTTACCGTTCCCAGTAGGCCTCTTCCAGGCTGTCCTCACGCTCAGGCAGCGCCCGGGACAGACGCGGAGAGTGCTGAGCCAGCACCTCGTAGCTCACCCGGTTGGCGTACTTGCAGATCTGAGAGAAGGAGGAGTAACACAGCCCGTCATAACGATGCTTGCTGGAGGTGGGCAGGTTCTTCTTGTGATAGAAGTTGGCCGCCATGTCGTGCAGCAGGGCAGACAGGGCGCCGTCACCGGCACCGTTGGTGTTGCGGATCTTCTCCGGGCCACCCATGAAGGGAGCGATGTGGGAGAACACCTTCAGCGGCTGCTCACAGTCCTCTTTGCGCATGGGGCGGGAGAACTCGTACTGGTTGAACTCGGGGATGGAGCCCGGCAGCAGGGTGTGGCTGGTGGGGCGCTTCACCTCGTCGCTGGAGTAACCCGCCATGTAGAGGCCGGCAGGACCCGCGGTGCACAGCACCAGATCACACCACTCCAGGGTCTGATCACAGGCCAGCAGGATGTCCCGCTTACCGGTCAGGGCTTCCGCCTCCTCCTCGTTCATCGCCAGCACGTCCACATGGTCGTTGATGAACTCCTGCCACCACTGAGGATCCTCTTCAATCAGGAAGCGGGTACCCAGAGTCAGCACCACAGGCACGCCCGCCTCTTTGGCGTAGGCGATGGCGGTCATGGCGGCGTCGGTAATGGGGTCGTCGCCGGCACGCATCAGGTAGGCGGTCAACACCAGGGCGGCACCGCTTTGCACCAGGGTCTTATCGATGAACCCCGGGGTCAGCTTATCCATGGCGCCCTTGGAGATGGCGAAGGTACGCTCACCGCACTGGCTGATCAGGGTAAAACAACGACCGATGGGGCCGTCCACCGGCTCCAGGTGGTTCAAGTCCACCCGGCTGGAGGTGGCGCTCAGGTAGCGGTAGGCGTAACTGCCAATCAGAATATTGCGGCTCATCACCCCAAACAGCACCGAGCGGTCATCCGCCAGGGTGGAGTAGTTGTGCAGGGTATTGCCGATGGTGCCACCGGCGAACTCGTTGGTGACCAGCGCCTTGCCCTTGAGCTCCTCGTAGAGCGCGTGAGCGGCGGCGTCGTCGATCAGCATGGAGTTGCCTTTGCGCAGTCCGTGGCGGGCGATAAAGTCGTCGTCGACCTTGGCTTCGATGTCCACCAGGGTCTGGTCGATGCCGGTAATGTGGATGTTCTTGGGACGAATGACCGGATTCAGTTCATTGGTCAGCGGATCACGGGCATCAACTGGAAAATAGTGCTTTGACTTGCGTTGGCCAGGGAATTTCATTGGGCGGTAACCATGGCAGAAAAGGAGCGAAACGTCCTTGCTAGTGTAGACCCCGCCTTGCGTCATTGCGCTCCCTGGCGGGGTGACCCTGCCGGACCCGTTACGGGCCCGGATTGGCGCGGGATTCTAGCAGTTGCCGGTGGGGATTACCAGCTCTGCATCTCGGCCTGGATCAACTCAGACATCATCTGGATGTGATCCGGCTCCGCATTGAGACAGGGGATAAACTGATACGCCTTGCCGCCCGCCTCCATAAACTCCTCTTTGCCCTCGATGGCGATCTCCTCCAGGGTCTCGAGACAGTCGACGGAGAAGGCCGGGGTGATGATGTCGATGGCGGTCACCCCCTGCTTGGGCAGGGCTTCCAGGGTCTCGTCTGTGTAGGGGGTCAGCCACTCCTCCTTGCCAAAGCGGCTCTGGAAACAGGCCATCCACTGCCCCGGGGACAACCCAAGGCGCTCGGCCACCAGCTCGGCGGTGCGCAGGCACTGGCTCTGGTAGATGTCGCCCTCATCGACGAAGCGTTTGGGCACGCCGTGGAAGGAGAGCAGCAGCTTCTGGCCGCGGCCCTTCTTGTTCCAGTGAGCCTGAATGCTGCCGGCCAGGGCACTGATGTAGGCCGGATGGTCATGGTAGTCGCGCACCAGGCGGGTGTGGGGAATGGTGCGCATCTTGGCAAACTCCGCCGCCAGGCCGTCGAACACCGCGCCTGTGGTGGAGCAGGAGTACTGGGGAAACAGCGGCAGCACCACCACCTTGTCACACCCTTGAGCCTTGAGGCTCTCCAGACCATCGCTGAGGGAGGGAGAGCCATAGGTCATCCCCAGGGCCACCGGCACCTTAACGCCCATGTCCTGCTCCAGCCTGGCTTCCAGAGCCTTCTGCTGCTCCAGGGAGATCACCATCAGCGGCGAGCCCTGCTCCTGCCACACGGACTGATAGGCTTTGGCCACTTTCTTGGGGCGGAAGGTCAGCACGATACCGTTGAGAATGGGCCACCACTGCCAGCGAGGCAGATCCACCACTCGGGGGTCGCTGAGAAACTGCTTGAGGAAGGCGCGAACCGCGCTGGGAGTCGGGGCTTCGGGTGTCCCCAGGTTAACCAGCAGAACGCCGGTAGTGCTCTTGTCCATCGATGAAACCTATCCAAAATTGGCCTGTCGCCAGTATACGTGAGACTGCAGAGTTTGGTTTAACAATTGCCTGAATAGACAACGAAAAAAGCCCGCTGTTCGCGGGCTTTTCGAAAAGAATCACATTTTGACGCTGAGTCTTTGGCGCTTAGGCCAGCAGCTCGGCGATCTGACCGGACACTGCGGCCACGGCCTGGGTGCCGTCCAGCTTGTGGTACTTGTTCAGGCCCTGCTCGGCAGCGGCGCTGTAGTAGCTCACCAGAGGCTTGGTCTGCTCGTGGTATACCGCCAGGCGCTTGCGCACAGTGGCTTCTTCGTCGTCGGCACGGATCACCAGCTCTTCGCCGGTTACGTCATCCTTGCCTTCCGCCTTGGGCGGGTTGTACACCACGTGGTACACGCGGCCGGAACCGGGGTGCACGCGGCGACCGCTCATGCGCTCTACGATCACCTCGTCGGCAACGTCGAACTCAATCACATGATCCACGCTGATGCCGGCGTCCTTCATGGCGTCGGCCTGAGGCAGGGTGCGGGGGAAACCATCCAGCAGGAAGCCGTTTACACAGTCTTCCTGTGCAATACGCTCCTTAACCAGACCGATGATGATCTCATCGGAAACCAGTTGACCTGCGTCCATCACCTTCTTGGCTTCCAGACCCAGAGGGGTACCAGCCTTGATGGCCGCTCGCAGCATGTCACCGGTGGAGATCTGGGGAATCCCATATTTCTCCATAATGAATTGGGCTTGAGTTCCCTTTCCGGCGCCCGGCGCTCCCAACAGGATAATGCGCATTCGACAGTCCTCTCACTATTTCTCTTGACTTCTGATCCGGCGATCTTGGCACAGCCCAAGGTGGATGTGAAGGGCAGTTAAGGTAGACTTTTGGTTAATTCAGCGCGATCTAGTTCACTGATGCTCAAAATTCATTAACTTTCATGCCATAACCGCACTGGCAATCAGTGGTAGGGTTATTATTAGGGGCAAATCTCAGGGACTGTTTCTCTTTACTGGGCAATTTTACGCCTCACCAAAGAACAACAGACCCTAATAAGCCGAGCATAGGCTCGGCTTCACGATTTTGACGGTTTTGCAGCACTAATACAACAGGCTGTACAATTTTCTGCGGTATTGATTGGCCACAGGGTCGCCCTGCCCCAATGCGTTGACTATGTCCATGAAAACTCGCCGGGCTTCGCCGTCGGCGGCGGTCATGTTGCCCTTGAGCAGGGCAAACAGCGCCTCCAGAGACTCCTCCTGACGGCCCGCCTGATTCAGGGCCACCGCCAGCTCCACCACCACCTCTGGCTGATCCGGGTTGGCTTCGAGCTTGGACTGCAATGCCCGGATCTCCGGGGTGTCCGCCGCCTGCTGAGCCAGCTCCAGTTGAGCCATCAGCACCCGGTACTGGCTGTCCTGATCCGCCATGGGAATGGTCTCGAGCAGCACTTCCGCTTCGCCGGGACGCCCCAACTGCAGATAGGCTTCCGCCAGGGCCAGCTTGACCTCGCTGTTCTCCTCCAGAGCCAGGGCATCGCGCAGCAGAGGCAAAGCCTCATCCCACAGTTTTTGCTCTGCCAGAGCCTTGGCCTGCTCCAGTTTCAGCTGCCACAACTTGGGCAGGTGCTTCTCCAGCATCTGCTCCACCATGGCGTCCGGCTGGGGGCCGGCGAAGCCGTCGACGCTCTGGCCCTTGCTGAGCACCAGCACCGTGGGCAGCGCCTGAATGCGGAAATAGCCCGCCAGCTCCATCTGAGTATCACAGTTGACGTTGGCCAGGATGAACTGGCCGGCGCGCTCGGTGGCCAGACGGGTCAGCAGGGCGGTCACCGGCTGGCACTCTGGCGCCTGTTCAGAGAAGAAGTTCAGCACCACAGGGCGGTCCATGGACTGGTCCACCAACTGCTGAATGTTCTGGGCGTTCGCTTCGAGGATCTGTGCTTGCTGTTGCATATAGGGTCCTGTGGGGCCGGAGGCTGGCTCCGGCCCGGGTTAGGGTATTACTTGGACAGTTCCAGCCACAGGCTGTTCATCTGGGCCACGAACTGGGAGGGATCCTCCAGGCTGCCGCGCTCCGCCAGCATCGCCTGGGACAGCAGCAGTTCGGCCCACTTGCCAAAACGCTCCTCATCCTGCTCCTGCTCCAGCTTGGCCACCAGGGGGTGCTCCAGGTTCAGTTCGAACACCGGCTTCACCTCCGGTACCTCCTGGCCCATCGCCTTCATCATCTTCACCATCTGACTGGACATATCCTGATCAGAGGTCACGATGCAGGAGGGGGAATCGGTCAGGCGCTGGGAGACTTTCACCTCCTTCACCTTGTCACCCAGAGACTCCTGGAAACGGGTCAGCAGCGCTTGGTGCTCCTGGGCCTGCTTCTCGGCCTCGGCCTTCTCCTCGTCGGACTCAGGCAGCTGCAGGTCACCCTGGGTGACGGAGACGAACTGCTTGCCGTCAAACTCGGTCAGGTGGCTCATCAGCCACTCATCGATGCGCTCGGACATCAGCAGCACTTCGATGCCCTTCTTACGCAGCAGCTCCAGGTGGGGGCTGTTCTTGGCCGCCTGGTAGCTGTCGGCAACGATGTAGTAGACCTTCTCCTGGCCTTCGATGGCGCGGCTCAGGTACTCCTCCAGGGAGACGGTCTCGGCGCTGGTGTCGTTGTGAGTCGAGGCAAAGCGCAGCAACTTGGCGATCTTCTCCTTGTTGCCCTGGTCCTCGGCCGGGCCCTCTTTCAGCACGTTACCGAACTCGCCCCAGAACTTCTGGTACTTCTCGGCATCGTTGGAGGCCATACGCTCCAGCATGGTCAGCACCCGCTTGGTCAGGGCGCTGCGCAGGCTCTGGGTTACCTTGTTGTCCTGCAGAATCTCACGGGAGACGTTCAGCGGCAGGTCATTGGAATCGAGCAGGCCTTTGACGAAACGCAGGTACTGAGGCATAAACTGCTCGGCGTCGTCCATGATGAACACCCGCTGCACGTAGAGCTTCAGTCCCTGCTGACGCTCACGGTTCCACAGGTCAAAGGGGGCACGGCCAGGGATGTACAGCAGAGAGGTGTACTCCTGCTTACCCTCAACCTTGTTGTGTACCCAGGCCAGGGGATCCTCAAAGTCGTGGGCGACGTGCTTGTAGAACTCCTGATACTCCTCCTCGGAAATATCGGACTTGTTGCGGGTCCACAGGGCGGTGGCCTTGTTCACCCCGCTCCACTGGCCCTCGGTGGCGGGGATGGTCTCGCCATCCTGCTCACGCTCAGGCTCGCCCTCCTGCCACATCTCCACCGGGATGGAGATGTGATCAGAGTATTTACCGATGATGGACTTCAGGCGCCACTCATCCAGGAACTCCTTCTCCTCATCCCGCAGGTGCAGGATGATGTCAGTACCGCGCTGGGCCTTCTCGATGTTGGCCACGGTGAAGTCACCCTCACCGGCGGACTCCCACTGGACACCGGCGTCGGCATCGAAGCCCGCGGCGCGGGAGCGAACGGTCACCCTGTCGGCCACGATAAAGGCGGAGTAGAAACCCACGCCGAACTGGCCAATCAACTGGGAGTCTTTGGCGGCGTCTCCGGAGAGCTGGGAGAAGAAGTCGGCGGTGCCGGATTTGGCGATGGTGCCCAGGTGCTCAATCACCTCGTCGCGGGTCATGCCGATGCCGTTGTCGCTGATGGTCAGGGTACCGGCATCGGTGTCGACGCTCAGGCGAACCCGCAGTTCGCCGTCGCCCTGATACAGGTCGGCGTCGGACAGGGCGCGGTAGCGCAGTTTATCGGCGGCGTCGGCGGCGTTGGACACCAGCTCGCGCAAGAAGATTTCCTTGTTGGAATACAGAGAGTGGGTCATCAGCTTCAGAAGCTGGGACACTTCGGTCTGAAAACCATGGGTTTCCTGTTGCACGGACATGCTCTATTTCTCCTGGCAGTCTAAGTTGAATCTGTTCTCTTTCTCAGATGGGGTCGCCCTCAATGATTTCAACCACTCACAGAAGAATTTTAGGGTGTGTTTCACTTTGATGGTGGTTTTTACACCAATCCTGATGAAAAGCGATGGGATCCCGGCCCTCAGCGGGAGGGCCGTTGTACATCAGCGAGCGGCGGCCCTGGCATCGTCGTCCAGAGCCGGACGGTCACCGCTAGGAGATCAGCCACAGGCTGGCGTTTTCATAGACGGAGGCGGACAGGGGGATCACCTGCATCCGGCGCTCGCCCACGGGAATGGAACTGCCAAAGCGACGGGTTACTTTGGTGTTCACCGCCAGCAGGTGGGCCCGGGCCAGAATCAGATCGTGCCAGGGGTCCTTGAGTTTCAGGCAGCCCCGAAACCAGCGCAGCGGCCCATCGCTCTCCAGCAACTGCTCCATGGCCCGGCTCATGAACACCGGGCTGCCATCGGCGCGCACTATGGCCAGGGCGGCATCATTATTGACCTTGTCCGCGTCCCACTGACACAGCCTCTGATGCACCTGATCCGCCAGAGCCCGGGCAGTGCGCACCGCCCCGCCCACATGGGATGACAGCACTCTGAACCCCGCCTGCTCGCCGGCATTGTACTGACGCTGGCGCGCAGTCCGATTAATGGCAAACAGGGCGGACAACTCCTTGACCGGGTAGACCCGGCCAATGGCATGATCCGCCTCCATCTCCCGGTACCAGCGGTATACGGGACTGGCTTCGAGGCGGGGCTTGATCCTGTCGCTCATGCACAGCGCCTCATCGGGGCGTTGCATCACCACCTGAAAGCAGGGGTCGAGATGGATCTGCCTCATGTAGCCCTGAAGCAGATCCTCAAGACCATGGGTGGTGCAGATCATATGCTGCCCCTGTCCGGGCTCGCGGGTGGCAGAAAGAAACACTTTGGAACCGCCAAAGGCGGGAGAGATGCGATCCAGCAGGCCATTCCACTGACCATCGATGGCACTGTCGTAGGCCTGCTCGATCAGGTCGAAAAGTACGTCGTCGTCCATTACCCGAAAATCCATATTATTCCCATGAATCCAGCATGGGCGGGTGCCTAAGCAACCCATAGTTATAGAGTTTTAATAGATGTATCTCTGTATGGGCTTGAGTGTAGTTCCCCAATAAAAATCCCGCCACAACGGGCGGGATTTTTTATACAGCTGCTGTCAGACAAGGCTGAAACTTCTGTCAGCCATCTCTAGAGTTCGCGGCGGCCACTCAAGGAGAGGGCCAGTGTGGTGCCATCCACATACTCCAGCTCACCACCTACGGGCACGCCGTGGGCGATGCGACTGACGCGGATGCCGCTGCCTTTGCACATGTCAGCGATGTACTGGGCGGTGGCCTCCCCCTCAACCGTGGGGTTGGTGGCCAGGATCAGCTCCTTGGGCGTCTCCTCGCGGATCAGCGCTTCAAGCTTGTCCAGGCCAATCTCATCGGGACCCAGGCCATCCAGGGGCGACAGGTGCCCCATCAGCACAAAGTAGCGACCGTCATACTGACCGCTGGTCTCGATGGCCAGTACGTCTGCCGGTGACTCCACCACACAGACCTGACCGGACTCGCCCCGTTTGGGGTTGGCGCACACGGGGCACAGAGGCTCCTCGGTGAAGGTGCGGCAGCGGCCACAGTGGCCCACGTCCGCCATCGCCTTGGACAGAGCCTCGCCCAGCTTATGGCCGGCCGCCCTGTCCCGCTCCAGCAACTGGAATGTCATCCTCTGCGCCGAACGTGGACCCACACCAGGCAGGCACTGCAGGCTTTTGATCAGGTCATCGACCAGGGGACTGAACTTCATTAGAAGGGCATCTTAAAGCCTGGGGGCAGACCCATGCCGCCGGTCAGGGCAGCCATCTTCTCTTTGGAGGTCTCCTCCACACGACGGGCTGCGTCGTTGCAGGCTGCGGCGATCAGATCTTCCAGCATCTCAACCTCATCCTCCATCAGGGAGGGGTCGATCTCAACGCGACGAACGCTGTGGCTACCAGTCATGGTGACCTTGACCATGCCCGCGCCCGCTTCACCGGTCACTTCCATGGCCGCGATCTCAGCCTGAGCCGCTTGCATCTTCTCTTGCATCTGCTGGGCCTGCTTCATCAGGTTGCCCATACCACCTTTACCAAACATATTCGGTTCTCTCTTTACTGGTTGAAGCTTGATACCAACTTCACTAAGTAATTGATCACTATGGCTTGCTTAAATTGCTCCACTCTACGTTGCGGGGCTTACTGTTAGAACAACCAGCAGTTGCGCCCCACGCCTTGATTGGAACAATTTCTCCGGCGCCCTAGGTTGACCACTTACTTAATGACGCTGGTATTAAGGGCCGTATGTTAACGGATTCGTTCCCGTTAGCTAAGTTTATTTATAACTGATCGATTCATCGATGAGTTGTGCGTCAAATTCTTCCATCAGCCAGCTGACACTGGGGTCTTCCAGCAGAGTGACCTTGGCCTGGGCCAGGCGCTCACGGTGCAGGCGACGGCGAATATCCAGTGGCGTCTCCCGCCCGGGCAGCTCACCGATCTCCACCTCCAGCTCGATGGGCTGCTGCCACAGGGCCACCATCTTCTCCTGGATCTGCCCCATCACGCTCTTGTGCATCAGGTGGCGCTGCTCGGGCTTGAGCAACAGGGTGACCCGGTTTTCCTGCTTCTGCATCAGCGAGTTGATCGCCAGCTGCCTGGCCCGGGCGGCCACGCCCAGGTCAAAAATTGCCTGATACCAAGCCAGATCCTCCGGATTGCCCGATGGCGCCGGGCCGTCACTGGCCTGCTGCGCCGGTGACACCGGTGCCGCAGCTTGGCGTGCTGGCGTCTCGGCTTGCGCTGATGGCGGCTGCACGGTTGCCTCAGGGGCCTGAGGCTGCGGCGGGGCCACCACCTCAGCCTTGGGCTGAGTGGTCACCTCTTCAGCCTTGGGTTGGGTCATCACCGCTTCGTGGTGAGGCGCCCTCTCCTGTGGCTGAGATTGGCTGCCATAGTCGCCATAGGCCTCCAGGGGGATGGACTCCGGGGCATAGGCCTCCTGGGCAGGCTCAGCTTGGGCAACTTCGGCCACAGGCTTCTCTGGCTCTGGGCTGTCCCCACTTTGAATGACAGCCTCTGCCTTGTGATCTGCGGCAGGCTCTGCCTGCTCGGGCTTGGGGCTAGCGGCCTTGCCTCCCCTGGGAGCCGCGCTCACCAGGGGCGTCGGCTTTTTTGATTCCTGCTCCTCGGCCTGACCCATCTGGCTGAGGCGTTCCCGGTTGGCCAGGGCTCGCTCCACCAGGCTCATGGGTCCACCGGTCGCCGCGGGCTCCTGGGTCGGCGCGACCTCAGGGGCACCGCTCTGTGGCGGCTGAACATCCTGCGGCTCGGGCGCTGGCTCAGACACTGGCTGAGGGGCGTCCACCACAGGGGCCTCGGCCTGCGACTCACTGGGCTGGGGCGCTTCCATCTGAGACTCGGGCTGCTCGGTTGTCTCAGGCACTGTGGCCTGAGCGGGAGCTTGGGGCTCAACCTCTGCCGTCGGTGCACCCCGAAGCTGCTCCGCCTGGTCCAGCAGCATCTGCTGCTCCGCAGCCAGGACATCCGGATCGCTGCTGCCCACCTGGGCGGGCTGAGGCTGGGGCGCAGGCGCAACCTGAGCCATGGGCGCCTGGGGCGCAATGGCCGCCGGCTGCTCGGTCAAAGTCGGTGACAGAGGCGGAACCTCAGTCACCGGAGAGAAGGCCAGGGTACGCAGCAGGGTCATCTCCAGGCCACTGCGCGGATCCGGTGCCAGGGTCAAGTCCCGGCGCCCCTCTGCCAGCATCTGGTACCACAGCTGCACCTGCTCTCGACTCAGGCGGCTGGCCAGGGGCAACAGCGCCGCTCCCTGCTCCTGAAGCCGGGCCGCATTGACGGAGAACTGGGTCATCGCCAGGGCATGAAGTAACTCCAGCAGCTGTTTCAGCAGGTCGTCATAATCCGGGGCAAACTGGTCGATCTCCTCCAGGGTCGCCATCATGGCGGCCAGGTCTCCGGCCACCAGGGCCTGCAGCAACCGCAGGCTGTAGCTGGCGTCCAGGGTGCCCAGCATCGATTGAACCTCGGCCAAAGCCAGATCGCCATTGCCGTGGGCAATGGCCTGATCAGTCAGGCTCATGGCATCGCGGACACTGCCCTCGGCGGCCTTGGCCAGCAGGTTGATCGCCTCGGGGACAAAGGGCACAGACTCCGCCTGCAACACCCGGCTCAGATGCTCGGCGATGCGCTCGGCGGGCAGGCTCTTGAGGTTGAACTGCAGGCAGCGGGAGAGCACGGTGACCGGCAGCTTCTGCGGATCCGTGGTGGCCAACAGGAATTTGACGTGCGGAGGCGGCTCCTCAAGGGTCTTGAGCAGCGCATTGAAACTGTGTCGGGACAGCATGTGCACCTCATCGATGAGGTACACCTTGAAGCGGCCACGCACCGGCTGGTACTGGACGTTGTCCAGGATCTCGCGGGTGTCATCCACCTTGGTGCGAGACGCGGCGTCGATCTCCATGAGGTCGACAAAACGACCCTGGGCGATCTCCTG
The DNA here is from genome assembly GCF_030296015.1 of Ferrimonas sp. YFM. Lineage (NCBI taxonomy): Bacteria > Pseudomonadati > Pseudomonadota > Gammaproteobacteria > Alteromonadales > Ferrimonadaceae > Ferrimonas > Ferrimonas sp. YFM. Next base: position 1,296,395 of record NZ_AP027368.1, on the reverse strand, counting down.
GCAGGCGGCACACTGACCGCAAGGGTTGGCGGTTACCCCCTGTTCGCAATTCAGCCCTTTAGCGAACAGACGGGCGATACTGGTTTTGCCCACCCCGCGGGTGCCGGTGAAAAGGTATGCGTGGTGCAGGCGGTCCTGCTCCAGGGCGTTGGTCAGTGCCTTAAGCACATGCTGCTGACCAACCACCTCTTTAAAACTGGCCGGGCGCCACTTACGCGCCAGAACCTGATAAGCCATGGTATGTCCCGTAAAATCCTTCGAAGGCGATGCTTCGTTAAGAGGTTGATGCTATCACGGGAACCCAGGTACAAAAAAGCCGGGCTCAATGCCCGGCTTAGCTAGTCGACCATCAATCTCCGTCAAACTCGCAGAGTTTGGTGATGGTCAGACCCAGCGCTTCCAGCTTCTGCTCACCGCCCAGGTCAGGCAGGGAGATAACAAAAGCGGAGTGTTCCACTTCACCGCCCAGGGAGCGGATCAGCTTCACGGTGGCTTCGATGGTGCCACCGGTGGCCAGCAGGTCGTCCACTACCAGGACCTTGTCACCGGCTTCAATGGCATCAACGTGCAGTTCCAGGGTGTCCTGACCATATTCCAGTTCATAGGACTGGCCGATGGTCTTGCGGGGCAGTTTGCCCGGCTTACGTACAGGAACAAAACCCACACCCAGAGCGATGGCCAGAGGCGCACCAAACAGGAAGCCGCGAGCTTCGGTGCCCACGATCTTGGTGATGCCACAATCGCGGAACTTCTCGACGAACAGGTCGATAGACGCGTTGTAGGCCTCGGCATCCTCCATCAGGGAGGTCACATCACGGAACATGATGCCTGGCTTGGGGTAATCTGGAACGGTTTTGATGCTGTTTTTGATCAGCGTCAGTTTATCTTGGTTCATGGTTAAAGGGCTTACCATTTCGCCGCAGATGCGACGGCAAAAAAACAACAAAAAAGCCCACTGCGCTGAAATAAGGTTCAGCAGATGGGCCTTTTATGACTACTACCTTTTTCGGCTATAGCTTAAGCAGCTTTAGTTTTGGTTGCAACAGACGGATGTAACATTTCCGCCGCAATTAACGCGAGCTTTTGTTCCGTAAGTGGTTTTTCCATCCACACCGGTACTCCGCACTCCTCCATCTCCTCCTGAAAGGCCGGCCCGGCCTCGGTAGTTAACAGGATGATGGGCACCTGCTTAAACGCAGGGATCTCGCGAAGCATCCGGCACAGGTGGCACCCATCCATCATGGGCATCACCTGATCGGTCACCACACCGTCGAACTTGGTACTCTTGGCCGCAAGCAACGCCTGCATGCCGTTGTCTGCTGTCACCACTGACATCCCTGCCGCCGTCAGGACCTCCTGGATCCTCGCCCGGCTGCCGGGGTTATCGTCCACCACTAAAATGTGTTTGGTCATAATCCACACCCGACTCTTTAATCCTGAGCGCAGTCTACGTAACCCGCACCCAGGATGGTGTGCTTAAGATCACAACCAAAGAAGCAGATTCGGCGAAATTGGAATATGTTTGAAACAGTTTCCCGCCAAATTCACAACAAGCTCGCGTGGACTCTCAAATCATGAACAAGGTTTGACCACCACCCCGGCGCGGGCCATCTGACCCAGGATCTGGATCACGCCCTGCTCGATCACTTGCGGCTCAAACTGAGGGAACTGCCCCTGCATCGACAGGATCAGCGCTTCCGTGGAGATGGGCTGAGTGGCATCCAGCTTGGCCAGAAGGGCCTGAGTCATGGGGTTGATCGCCATAAAGGCGATATCCAGATCCAGGTTGCGGTACACCAGCAGCAGGGTGTGCGCTGGATCCACATCCCGGTTGTGTTCAGACACCTGATGGACCGGATAGTCATATTCGCCAATCTCAACCACCTGATTGAGCAGCAGCGGCACCTGATAGAGATCGTCGTTCACCGACAACGCTTGCTGGTGCAGGGCTTCGGGCATCACATCCAGCTTCAGCTCCAGGTACTCATAGGCCGCCAGGGCTTCCAGGTAGTGAGGATCGCAGTGGCGATGCTGCCAGCCCTGCAGGAACAACAGGAACTCGGCGGCGATGTCCACAAACAGCGGGGAGTGACTGTCGTGGGCGGCGAAAAACGCCTCCCTCAGCTCGGCCCAGTCCGCCTCCTGATACAGAGACTTGAGTACAGGAAAGCCACTGTCGACAAAGTTGCCGATGTTGTTGAGCATCAGCTCTCGGTAGACCGCCATCCGCTCGGCAGGAATCCCCTCGGGCGCCGGGTTGTTGGGATCGCGAATGTGGGCCATAAAGGCTTGTTGGCGGGATTTGAAATCGATCATGCGCTCTCCTTGACCCCTTTAACCTGGTCGGCAATCTGGTGAATGCGGTCGATTTCGGCGACCAGTTCGCGAGTCTGGGGCAGGTTAAAGTCCCGCTCCAGCAAGGTGGGGTGGATGCCATGCAGCTCGTAGGCCCGCTGCAGCAATCGCCACACAGGGTCGATCACCGGCGCGCCATGGGTGTCCACCACGAAATCATCGGCCTGACGGTAGTGACCGGCCACATGATAGTAAGCGGTGCGGCTGCCATCGATCCCTTCGAGGAAGGCGTCGGCATCGTATTTGTGGTTGATGCTGTTCACATAGATGTTGTTCACATCCAGCAGCAGCTTACAGTCGCTCTCCGCCAGCACCGCATTGATGAAGCTGACCTCATCCATGGTGGCGCCGGGTTCGGCGTAGTAGGAGACGTTTTCGATGATCAGAGGGCGCTCAATGATCTCCTGCACGGTGCGGATGCGCTCAGCCACATGGGTGACCGCTTCCTCGGTGAAGGGGATGGGCATCAGGTCGTACATATGGGCATTGCCGGAGCAGTAGCTCAGGTGCTCGGAGTAGAGGTCGATGCCATAGGTGTCGAGAAACACCTTAACCTGCTTCACAAACCCCACATCCAGAGGCGCCGGGGCGCCGATGGAGAGGGACAGGCCGTGGCAGACGAAGGGGTACTGCTCCGTCAGGGCCTTGAACTTGCGCGCCAGCTTAGGCGGCACCTTCATCCAGTTTTCCGGCGCCACCTCCAGGAAGTTCACCGAAGGCGGTACACCATCCTGGATAAACTCATCCACCATTTCACGCTTTAAACCGAGTCCGGCCCCTGAAATCATACTGCTCTCCTTCTGATCCTATGGATTAAGGCTGACTGCAACATTAATCCATATGAATCTGGTTTCCATCGCCTAGGGTCTGTTGATCTTCGGTGGTAAATTTTTGGCTGAGGATGACGGCGAGCAATCACGGAGCTCGATTGCAGGCATAGTGGTCCTACGTCAAAATCGAGCGACACAGAGTGGTCGTCGTCAGTCCAGCCCCGCAGGGCGCCAGTATCGCTTATATCATCAAGATGCCTTCGCGAAACTCGATAGTCATCAACACATCAAAGTGCTTCTGGCGCAAAAGCAATCAGCGAAGGTCTACAGACCCTAATGAGAAGGCTGGCAAACGCCAGCCTTTCTCTGAGGTTAGGTCAGGCTGGGACCTTAGGCAGCGCCACCGCACTTACCTTCGCCACACTTGCCCTCTTTGGACTTGGACTCGCCGCCGCACTTACCTTCGCCGCACTTGCCCTCTTTGGCCTTGGACTCGCCGCCGCACTTACCTTCGCCGCACTTGCCCTCTTTACCCTTGGACTCGCCGCCGCACTTACCTTCGCCGCACTTGCCCTCTTTACCTTTGGACTCGCCGCCGCACTTACCTTCGCCGCACTTGCCCTCTTTACCCTTGGACTCGCCGCCGCACTTACCTTCGCCACACTTACCTTCTTTGTGCTTGTCACCGTCCAGCTGGTAACCCGCGGTCAGTTCCTGAGCGGCAAAGGGGTTGGTATCGGCCGCCGCAGCGCCCATGGATACGCCAGCTACACACAGACCCAAAGCTGCAGCAACAGTGGTTTTCTTCATAGTATTCATCTTAAGCTTCCTTCTCTATATCTTCGATTTTTAAACCATTGTTAACCCAGCGCCGTAGTTCGCTGGCTTACGAGAATAGACCCAGCGACCTCAGGATCTATTTCACAATATAACAACTTTTTTTGATCTTGCCGGTTTTCAAGCCGGTTTTATCCTGTTAGGGATGATGCAACCTCAAGGTGCTGGTACACTGTCGCGCCTTGATAGAAGTGGGTTTGGCGGGCTATGAGAGTGATTCTGGCGCCGATGGAAGGGGTGATGGATCCCCTGATGCGGCAAGTGTTCACAGAGATAAACAGTTACGATTTGTGCGTCACCGAATTCGTTCGGGTGGTGGAACAGCTGCTGCCGGCAAAGGTATTTCGCCGTCTCTGTCCCGAGTTGGATCAGGGGGGGAAAACCCTGGCCGGCACCCCGGTGCGAGTTCAATTGCTGGGACAGCACCCACAGTGGATGGCCGAAAACGCCGCGGTGGCCGCGGAGTTAGGCTCGCCAGGCATCGATCTGAACTTCGGCTGTCCCGCCAAATCGGTCAACCGCTCCAATGGTGGCGCGGTAATGCTGAAAACCCCGGAACAGATCCACCAGGTGGTCCGCCAGGTACGCGCCGCCGTGCCCGCTCATCTGCCGGTCACCGCCAAGGTTCGCTTGGGCTGGGACAGCGGCGACAGAGCCATGGAGATCGCCGATGCCGCCGCCAGCGGCGGTGCCGCAGAGCTGGTAGTTCACGCCCGCACCAAAGAGGATGGCTACCGGGCCGAACGAATAAAGTGGACCGCCATCGCCCCCATCGCCAAAGCGCTGTCCATTCCGGTGATCGCCAACGGGGAAATCTGGAACCGGGCCGATGCCCTGGCCTGTCAGCAACTGAGTGGCTGTGAAGACATCATGCTGGGCCGCGGCGCCCTGGCGGTGCCCAACCTGGCCAACGTGGTGCGCGGCACCGAGTCCGCCTACTCCTGGTCGCAGGTGGCGGCGCTGATGGCCGATTACGCAGAGCGGGAGATCAGCGGAGAGAAGTCCATCTACTTCCCCAACCGCGTTAAGCAGTGGCTGCGCTATATCCTGATGCAATACCCAGAGGCGGAGCCCTTCTTCGTGGAGCTGCGAGTTCTGCGCTGCGTCGACGCCATCGTCGAGTTGCTCAAGCGGGAGCAGGATAGAGCGTTCGAACTGGAGCAGAAGGGCGAGCCGGTGTTCCCCTCTATATAAAGAGAGAAAAGGAGAGCCGCGGCTCTCCTTTTTTGTTGGGGGATTTAGAAAACTGAGGGGGTGCCTTTGAGTCGGACAGGAACTGTTTCCGGAGCATACCCAGACTCCGCGACCTAAAGACACTGGGCTCCGGCGTTCGCCGGAGTGACTGTGCTAGGGGGAGCGCCGCAGGGTTAAGCCAGCTCTGTGCGAATCGGCTAGATACAACATTCCCAGTTCCTGTGAGCAAAGACGCTGGGTGACCGCGCACACCGGAGCGACTGTGCGAGGGGGAACGCCGCAGAATTGCGTCAGCATCATGCGAGTCTGCAAATTCAGCTAAATAAATCGCTTTGATTCAACACTCTCTCAGCACCCACATTCGCCAGCGACAACGCGCTCCCCTGCCAACACGCACAATCGTCTTCCCGGCGCACGCCGGGATCCAGTGTCTTTCAACCACCGCAAAGTCCTAAAAATCAAAGACACTGGGCTCCGGCGTTCGCCGGAGTGACTGTGCTAGAGGGAGCGCCGCAGGATTGAATCGACTGATTACGAACCTGTCTGCCCCAAGTCCGTAAGCCCGAGCCCACACCGGGAGGTGGCCCTCCCGATGCAGCTCAAACTTCGTGGGCAGTTTTTGCCCCTGATCCCACTATATATAGCCAACCACTTTCGAGAGGCTTCTACCCGCCGTCCAGCACCGACACCGAGAAGGAGGCCGGACTGCCCTTGGGGGTGGTCACCGTAATAAACAGGCTGCCCAGGGTGCGCTCATTGGGGCTGGTCTCCTGCTCGACGGTAAAGCCAAAGGCCATGGGAATCAGGCTGTTGGTGCTGCCCACGCTGTATTCGGTCACCCCCACCAGCTCACCGTTGGAGGCGGATGCGGTGATGGTGGTGCCGTAGGGCAGCGGGTTGTTGTTCTCATCAGAGAGGAACAGCAGCACTGACTGACTGGCGTTGCTCACCAGATCCAACTGACTGACGTTCTCGAGCGCGCCGCCGCTGCCCACCTGACGCAGTTTGCCAAAGGGTACACTGCCGGACATCACCAGAGTCAGGTTACGCCACAGCATCAATTGGGCGTGCTGAGGATCCAACCCGGTATCCACGCACTGAGCCGCCGCATCCCCGTGGCAAAGCAGGCCGGTATAGAGGCCATCCACGCCATCAAACTGACCATCATTGTCATAGTCGAAGAACTCCTCCTCCACGGCCCCGGCGGGCACCGCCCCACTCACGCTCAAGCCATCGGTGCTGTAGTTACGATAGTGCTCATCCTCATTGTCATCCCGGAACGCCTCGGTGCGGTCGACAAAGGTCTCCGGCGCGCCATCAAACACCCCGTTGCCATTAAGATCCACGAAGCTCTCTTCGCCAATGAGCCGCACCATCACCGAGGCGCGCCCGGGCCTGGGCTCGGCGATGATGGAGTCCTGGCCACTGACGTGATCGGCCATGGTGGCCCCCAGACAGGGAGGCAGGGAAGCATCGGGACAGCTGACGGGGGTTGAGGCAAAGGGCCTTGGGCTCTGGCTGCGCCAGGCCACCTGACAGGCCCCCTCGGGGTTGGGGCGGTCATCCTTGGGGCCGGTTTCACAACTGGCATCGATGGCGCCCCCCTCGGTGGTAAACACCACCATGGTGCCGTCCGGGACCGGGTTATTGAAGTGATCCGCCGCCATCATGGTCAGCAGCACCTGTTCACCGTCGAACTCCCAGGCCTCGGGATTGAGCACGCTGGCGCTCAGGGAGAGGCTGTTGTCGTCCGCCAGCCCCGTGGTCACCACCAGGGCATCGGAGAGGTTCGACACCACCGCAGGGTGACCGCCACTGTCGCTGCCGGCCCACACCGCAAACACCTTCACCTGAGTCGGCACATCCCCGGCGCCCACGGTCACCGACACCACCCCCTCACCGTTGGAGTAACCCACGGCGAAGCGGCTGAGATCCGAGGTGCCTTCAGGCACATTGGGACAATCCGCCAGATCCTGCGGCAGAGGCTCGGGGCTTAGGGTCAAACCACCCACCTCGGTGGAGAGCTCGAAGCACACCTTCTCCTGGGTCGCCGCCGCACCGGACTGGTCCAGCAGCCGGAAACTGACCAGGGCGGTTTCGGAGCGCACCCCGGCCCCCTGGATGCCGCCACTGCCTTTGAGCGCCAGCAAGCCGGGCTCGGCCGAGACAAACTGCAGCGAGCCGATGGCCGCGTCCGCCACCTGTACCAGGGTCTGGCCCACCACGGTGCTGCCACCGGTCTGGGCACTGACGCTGATCCTGTCCTCGCCCTGACATCCCTGTGCCAGGTAGGTGGCCAGCCCCACTCCGGCCACCGTGGTCACCGGGGAGTCGATGACCGCCAGCCCGGCCGCGGCGCACTGGGAGCTGAGCTCCAGCTCAAGCGGCTGGTCCACCGCCAGGGAGCCATCCGGATTCAGGGTTTCCACCCGGATGATGGCGCTGCCGCCGGCGGGCAAGGTCTGGCTATCCAGGGAATTGCTGACCGACAGGCTGACGCTCACCCTGCCCACCTCAAACGCCAGTTGCTGGGACTGGTTGGCGATGCCCACGGTCAGCTCGCCGGCGCCGAGGTCGCCATTGGCATAGAGATCCAGCAGGGCCCGCCCCTGGGCATCGGTGATGGCGGTGCCTGCCGCCGGGCTGATGGCCCCCAAGGTAGTGGACGCGGTCACCAGCCGCTGGGCCAGGGGCTGGTCGCTGCCGCTTTGGGTCAGAGTAATGGCGATGATCCCGGGCTGGGTATTGGTGATGTTGGAGGTGGCCTGGCACACCTCGAAATTGCGGGCGCTGCGATCCCAGCCCGAAGCTGCGCTGCAGTCATACAGGGCCAGGGCAATTTCCGGCACCACCGAGCTGGGGTCAATCTCATCCCCCAGGGTGACAAAGCCCAGGCGGCTGGTCACCGAATCGAAGCTGGCCTCCACCTCCGCAGCCCCCTGCACGCTACCCGCCTTGAGCAAGATGCTGGCGCGGCCGTTGCTGTCGGTCAGGGCGGTGGCGCTGGCAGGCAGAAACTGGCCCAGGGTGGTGCTGAAGCTCACCACCCGTCCCATTACAGGCTGCTGAGAAGCATCGAGCAACTGCACCTGAATCAATCCGGGGTCCGAGGCGGAGATCTGACTGGTGGCCGCGCCACTCTGGCTGCTTACCAGCGACAGCTGCAACTGCTCCCCGCCTGCGGTCTCGCCGGCACTCTCCTCTCCTAAGGTGGCAAAGGCCAGGGATCGGCTTAGCACCGTACCCTCTATGCTGACCGCGCCGTGCACCAGGCCCGCACCGGCGTCGCTGCCCGCCAGCAGGGTGACACTGGCGATGCCTTCAGCGTCGGTCAGGGCGGTGCCCATGGAGGGGGTCATCGCCCCCACCTCGCCCAGGGTAAAGCTCACCAGGGTGTCGGCCAGAGGCTGGCCATCATCGGTCAGGTGCGCCCGAAGCTGACCGGGCTGGGTGGAAGAGAGGGTCTGCAGAGGCTGGCCCTGAGTATCGGTAAGGGTCAGCTCGAGATTCAGGGTTTGGGCATCAAAGGGGGTGCTCACTTGGGCCTGGGTGCCATAGCTGCCCCGGACCTCCCCCTGCCCTTTGAGGCTGCCCGCAGCCAGGGTGACCCTGGCCTCCCCGGCGCCATTGGTGGAAAGCTGGTAAGAGAGCGCAGTCTCCATCTTGGAGCCGCTGATCTCAATGCTGAGATCTCTGGAAGCAACGCTTCCTCTGACAGAGCTCAGGCGAGCAACCAGCTGCAACTCTTCACTGGAAAAAAACTGCTCAACCTGCTGTCCTGACCCATTAAGCAGTTGCAAACTCAGGGCATACGTGGCAGGGGATTCCTCTGCACTGCCCTCCTCGAGGCCATCCCCACCTCCGCAACTCACCAACAAAATCAGAAAAAAAGAGACAAAAATCTGACGAATGACAAAATCCATTGTGGGACTCCCTGTCACACCGGGGACACCACTCCTTAGCATCCCGACAACCTTAAGACTAATCACTCACAACGAGTTTGCCACCCCGAACCATCATCAAAGCAATATCAACCCATTGAGATTGCAGATTTCTACATTTACCCCCTTTTTTCCGCTGCAAAGTTCCTGCTAGGCTTAGGCCGCAAATAAAAAAGAGAACCGAATGAAGGAAGTTGCATGTCTGAAAAAATGCAAAAGAAAATGGGTCTGACTGCCAAGATTTTGATTGGCATGTTCGCCGGTATTGCCATCGGCGGATTGTTGCGGGTCCTTTTCCCAGGCAGTGAGCTGGTAGAAACCTATCTGGTGGACGGCCTGTTCAGCGTTATCGGAAACATCTTCGTTTCCTCGCTGAAGATGCTGGTGGTCCCCCTGGTATTCGTATCCCTGGTGTGTGGTACCGCCTCCCTGTCTGATCCAGGCAAGCTGGGCCGCCTCGGTGGCAAAACCCTGGCGTTCTACCTGACCACCACCGCCATCGCCATCACCCTGGCGATCACCGCAGCCATCATCGTGCAGCCTGGCAACGCCTCCCTGGCGGCAGAAGGCCTGGCCTTTGATGCCAAAGCGGCGCCACCGCTGAGCCAGGTGCTGGTGAACATTGTCCCCAGCAACCCCATCGATGCCATGGCCAAAGGCTCCATGCTGCAGATCATCGTCTTCGCCATCATCTTCGGTGTGGCCATCAGCCAGAGCGGCGAGCGTGGTGCCCGGGTACGTAACTTCTTCGAAGACATCAACGAAGTGGTGATGAAGCTGGTCACCATCCTGATGCAGCTGGCCCCCTACGGCGTATTCGCCCTGATGGCCAAGCTGGCGCTGACCCTGGGTCTGGAAACCTTCGGAAGCGTCATCAAGTACTTCTTCCTGGTACTGGCGGTGCTGTTCATCCACGGCCTGGTGACCTACCCCACTCTGCTGAAGGTAACCACCGGCCTGAACCCCATCACCTTCCTGAAGAAGATGCGCAGTGTTCAGCTGTTCGCGTTCTCCACCGCCAGCTCCAACGCGACCCTGCCGGTTACCATTGAGAACGCCAACTACCGTCTGGGTGTGCACAACAACATCAGCTCCTTCTCCCTGCCCCTGGGTGCCACCATCAACATGGACGGTACCGCCATCATGCAGGGTGTGGCCACGGTGTTTATCGCCCAGGTGTTTGGCATCGATCTGACCATTGGTGACTACATCATGGTGATCATCACCGCCACCCTGGCCTCCATCGGCACCGCCGGTGTACCCGGCGTCGGCCTGGTGATGCTGGCCATGGTACTGAACCAGGTAGGCCTGCCTGTTGAGGGTATCGCCCTGATCCTGGGTGTGGACCGTCTGCTGGATATGGTGCGCACCGCGGTGAACGTCACCGGTGATGCCGCCGTTACCGTGATTGTGGCCAAGTCCGAAGGTGAGTTTGAAGCCGACGTCTACCACGATCCCCTGGCCGGTGCTCACCTGATGGGCGACCGCAAGGCTGACAACGCCTAATCGCCAGTTAACGTGACCAAGGGCCCTGCGGGGCCCTTTTGTTTTTCTGGGGGTTCAGCGAACCGCCTGTTACACCATTCAAAGTTACCTGAACAAAGACGCTGGGCTCCGGCGTTCGCCGGAGTGACCGTGCTAAGGGGAGCGCCGCTGGATTGTGTTGGCTCAGTGTGAGCCTGCCGGATACAACACTCCCAGTTCCTGCGAACAAAGACGCTGGGCGACCGTGTGCGCCGGAGTGACTGTGCGAGGGGGAGCGCCGCAAAATTGCATCGGCTCCGTGCGTGCCTGGCAGATACAACACTCCTTGCCTCAGCAAGCTTTACCAATCGGTGGCCAACTCATGCATTCCAATGCCAACCTCCCAGCACCCACTACCGCCAGCGACAACGCGCTCCCCAACTCACACGCACAATCGTCTTCCCGGCACACGCCGGGATCCAGTGGCCTTAGAACTCCGCAGAATCCTCAAGAGCAAAGACACTGGGCGACCGTGTGCGCCGGAGTGACTGTGCGAGGGGGAACGCCGCAAAAATGCATCAGCCCTGTGCGAGCCTGCAAGCTCAGCTAAACACGTACCCTTGCTTCATCGAGCAATCTCCCAGAACGCACTGCCGCGAGCAACAGCGCGCTCCCGAACCCACACGCACAATCGTCTTCCCGGCGCACGCCGGGATCCAGTGGCTTTCAATTTCCGCAAAGTCCTCACGAGCAAAGACGCCGGGCGACCGTGTGCGCCTGAGTGACCGTGCTAAGGGGAGCACCGCTGGATTACATTGGGCCTGTGCTAGCTTGCCATCCCAAGCATCCGCGAACAAAGACGTATATGGACGCCCCTGCAGTTGCAAGACATTGATGAGATCGGTTTGCGGACGTATATCCGGCGTCTGTATTACCTTCGAGAGGTAGCGCCACAATGTGGTCCGAACCTGACCACCTTCACGCTGGAACGACATTCTCTGTCGGTCTTATGTCAGGCTCTTGCCAGGCCGGATAACCGTTTTTCATCAAGTTATGCAAACTCAGGTTGCTTGGTACCCTCTATTCCCCTCTTAAAGTGGAGGAAGTGGTTATTTGGAAGCTGTGAAAGCGTGATTCAACTCGAACTGGCTGCCGCTGACCGTCATGCTCCAGGCAATCCGGGCCAGTTTATTGGCCAGGGCCACGATTGCCTTGCGCTTGCCCCGGCGCACTATCAGATTGCTCAGCCATCTTCCCAGCCTGTCATTTCGTTTGGCCACATGAGCGAAGACCGCTCTTGCCCCGTGAATTAACAGCACCCGCAGTTGCTTGTTTCCTGCCTTGGTAATGCTGCCCAGCCGGGTTTTGCCTCCGGTGCTGTGCTGCTTTGGAACCAAGCCACACCAAGCCGCCAGTTGACGACCGTTGGAAAACTGTCGGCCGTCACCCACTTCACTGACGAAAGCTGCCGCGACAATGGGACCGAACCCCGGAATGCTCTGCAAAAGTTGATAGCGGGGTTGCTGTTTGCACAGCTGATGAATCTCCTGCTCTATGGCTTTGATCTCCTCATCCAGAGCCTTGAGCTCCCGCTCCATCCGCAGCAACAGCCCCCGCATGACAAAGCTCAACCCGTTATCGCCATCTTCAACGGATTCGGGTAACTGATTTCTCAACAGCTTTATCCCGGTACTGAAGTTAACGCCATATTCTCCTGCCAAGCCACGTATCTGACAGGCCAGTGCCGTTCTGTAGTCGACCATTCTCTGCCGGACGCAGCGCAGAGCCTTAATGTCTTGCTGCTCAATGGTCTTTATGGGAACTGGATGCAACTTAGGGCGGAAAGCCGCTTCGCAAATGGCCAGCGCATCATTGGCATCGTTCTTTTGCGCAGACACCATGGGTTTTACATGTTGTGCGGGGATGAGCTTCACCTGGTAACCGGCTTGCTGGAGCCGCCTTCCCCAATAGTGAGAACGAGCACAAGACTCCATGGCCACCAGTGTATCCGTTGGGAATTCAAGGAGTGTGTGCAGCAGCTTTTCTCTTTTGACCTTGCGGTTCCAAAGGATGGAGCCATCCTCCAGCAGAACGCAAACCTGAAAAACACTCTTGGCTAAATCAATTCCAATGGCTTTAATAGACATGATGGACGCTCCTCTCTGAATTATGTGTCGCAACTTAATTCTGGCGCATTTGACGCCGTATCGTAGGGGGGCGTCCATCACATCACTGGGCTCCGGCGTTCGCCGGAGTGACTGTGCTAGGGGAGCGCCGCTGGATTGTTTTGGCTATGTGCGAATCTGCCAGATTCAAAGCCCGGGCCACCTAGGAACTTTTCTGCTCACCGAACCGAGCCCCACCCGAATCAACAACCTCTCAGCACCCACTGCCGCCGGCGACAACGCGATCCCCAACCCACACGCACAATCGTCTTCCCGGCGCACGCCGGGATCCAGTGTCTGTGAACGGTCACTCACCAGCAAAGGCCACCCATAAGCGCTTTCAGTCACAAGATTCAGCCTGACTTGCATGTGCCCTAAGTTTCCCCGGTGCGACCGGTTCCTTGTCTACACTGATCTCTGAAGGCGCAGGAAATGGGGAAAAACAATGCAACGACTGCAACTGTTAGGGGTATGGGAGCGCAGCTGCCAGCTGGTGATCAGCCTGCACAACGACCTGGTCAATCAGCTCCACACCGATCTGGGGCAGCGGCTGTCCAAATCGGTGATCGCCGTTTCCAGTCACCTGGCCAACTGCTACGAAACCAAACCTCTGTGCGAGTCCAGTCTCAACGCCGCCAATGGCGCCTTGGGAGAGCTTCAAGTACACATTGAACAGGCCCATGAACACAACCTGCTGCCCCTGGCCACCACCCACAACTGGTTGCAGGAAGTGAAAACTCTGCGCAATCAGGTGGAACAACTGCTGGCCCAGTGCCATCAGTTAAGCCCCAGCAATCAGTCTGCCTGACACCTTGCCAAGGCTTATTCTCGCCGGAAAACTAGGGCCCCAGAACCCAAGCGGTCACTACCTTTTCTCGCTTGCCCGCGATCAAAAGTGAAGCAAAAAGTCGACAACTCGCCGAGATAACCAGGCCAAAAATCACGAAAACCCCAAATTAGATCACATCGTAAAAACAGCCTCCTTGTCCTTTCGCTGGCCTCCGATGCGCTCAATTTTGCGTCACCCCTCAAAACTCATACCCCCTTGCGAATCCAACTCAGAAATCCATTGACATATGACTCTGTGATAATGAGAATACCTCTCATTATCAGCATTATTACAATATTTCTACAAGGAGTTGATTGTGAAACCTTCCTATCGCTGGGCTGCCTGCGGTGTGTTGCTGACCGCCCCAGTCGCCGCAATGGCCGATGAGATGCAGGACATTGAGCGCATTGAGGTGGTGGGTCAGCTGAACCGCTACTCGGCCACCAAGACCGATACCCCCATCATCGAAACCGCCCGCTCCATCACCATCGAAACCCAGCAACAGCTGCTGGACAAAGGGGTGCTCTCCCTGGACCACTCCTTTAACTACAGCGCCGGTGTGACCGGTCAGACCTACGGGTTCGCCACCCGGGGTGACTGGATTAAGGTCCGCGGCCTGGATGTGCCCCAGTACCAGGACAGCCTGCAGTCGCTGTTTGGCAACTACAACAACACCCGCGCCGAGGTCTACACCCTGGAGCAGGTGGAGATCCTCAAGGGCCCGGCCTCGGTACTCTATGGTAAAGGCTCTCCAGGCGGTCTGGTGAACGTGGTCAGCAAGCTGCCCAAGGATGTGGCCAGTCACGAGGTGGTGTTTGAGTACGGCACCCACGACCGCAAACAGTTTGCCTTCGACTCCACCGGCGCCATCACCGACGACGCCGACCTGCTCTACCGGGTAGTGGGCCTGTGGCGTGACTCCGACTCCCAGATTGACCATGTGGAGGACAACACCAAGGTGTTCGCCCCCTCCCTCACCTGGCGCCCCACCGACGCCAGCGAGATCACCCTGCTGGTGAACTACACCAAGACCGACAGCGATCCTGCCGCTCAGTTTCTGCCCATGGTTGGCACCCTGCTGCCCTCCCCCAACGGCAAGAAGATCGACGCCAGCACCAATGTGGGCGATCCGGACTTCAACAACTACGACGCCGAAACCCTGTCCACCACCATCCTGGCCAGCCTGGATCTGAACGACTACTGGCGTCTGGGCTTCACCGGCCGCTACACCGACGCCGAGGCCGATTACAACCAGGCCTGGACCACCTTCCTGCCCACCAGCAACCCACTGGTGATGGGCGCAGACCGGTTCATTACCCTGCCCGATGGCAGCCTCTACAAAGATGGCCTGACCCCGCGCACCTTCTACATCAGTGACGCCAGCTCCCGCCAGACCGCCGGTGATATCCGCCTGTTCGGCAGCTTCGAGACCGGCGCCCTGGAACATGAACTGCTGATGGGCATCCAGTACCAGGACGTCACAACAGATAACGACTTTTCCCGAATTCGAGGCCTGGGTGCCCCAGGCACGGAATTCCAACAGTATGGTGACACCTACTGGCAGAACCCCTTCAATCCGGTGTACGGCAGCAACCTGCCTCCCATGGAGCTGCTGATGAGCAAATATCAGTACCAGCCCAGCACCAACAGCACCGATCTGGGGATCTACATCAGCGACCAGATCTCCCTGGAAAACTGGAGCCTGACCCTGGGGCTGCGCTACGACGACACCGAAACCGAGGCGACCAACGCCAAGCAAAGCGACGACGCCTACAGCTTCAGTGCCGGCCTGATCTACAACTTCGATAACGGCTTTGCCCCCTACGTCAGCTACGCCGAGTCCTTCGACCCTGTGATTGGTGACGACGGTCGGGGCAATCCGCTCAAACCCCAGGAGGGCGAACAGCTTGAAGTGGGCCTGAAGTATCAGCCCAACAACTTCCCAGCCCTGGTAACCCTGGCCTGGTTCGACATCGAACAGAGCAACCTGTCCGACCCTCTGTCTCAGATTGGCGAGTACCAGCAGCAGAAAGGGGTGGCCAAGATCACCGGGCTGGAGCTGGAAAGCTTCGTGGAGCTGGGTGAGTTCACCGTCGAGCTGAATGCCAGCAAGCTGGACACCGAAGATCCCAACGGCTTCCGCCTGGCCAGTGTGCCCGAGTACCAGGCCTCCACCTGGGTTGGCTATCGCCCGGCGGCCCTGGACGGCTTCAAGTCCGGCCTTGGTGTGCGCTACATGGGCAGCAGCTACGACGGCGCCGATCTGTACAAGACCCCCTCCTACACCCTGATGGACCTGATGGTCGGTTATGAGTTGGAGCAGTGGGATTTCACCCTCAACGTGCGCAACCTCACCGACAAGGAGTACTACGCCACCTGTCTCTACCGTGGCGACTGCTTCCCCGGAGATGAGCGCACCATCAACGGTCGCATCAAGTATGTCTTCTAACCCCTTGATGATGCCCCTGCCCGGGCCGGCACTGCCGGCCCTTGGGCTGATGATCCTGGGCAGCTTGCTGATCTGGCGCCACTGGTGCCAGATCAGCAAACACAGCGCACTGTTGTGGGGTGGTTGGGGCGCCATTGCCCTGGCCACCCCGCTTTGGGTCATGCACGCCGGTCCGGAGTTTGGCGTCATCTATCAGCTCACCACCCTGTCTCTGTGCACCTGGAGCCTGGCAATGCTGGGCAGACAGAAGCTCTCTGCCAAGGTCCCACAGCCTCGCCCGCCCCAACCGGTTGGCGCCTCGAAAAAACGTCTGGCCGCCGCCAGTGCCAACGCCATCCTGCTGGGGGCACCCGCCGCGGCGCTGATCACCCTGGCCCTGTGCAGCCTGATGCCCATGGACCAGGTCAATCGCATGGTGGTGGCCTCACTGCTGTTTCCCCTGCTCTGGGCTGTGGTGACCGTCTGGGTCACCATGGGAGACAGCCACCTGAAGAAATCCCTGTCACTCGGTGCCCTGGCGCTGGTGAGCCTGGGCCTCTATTGGGGAGTCATGTAATGAGTGTCCGAGACTTTCAAAAACAACTGGCCCTGTCCCACACCCGAGTCGGCCTGCTGATCGCGGCGCTGCTCTACATCCTCTGCCTCTCCGGCACCCTGCTGGTGACTCAGGCGGAGTGGGAGCGCTGGCAACAACCCGAAGTGAGTGAGTACTCACAGTTGCCTGCGGCCTCAGGCCAACGGGCCCTGGATGACTTCATGGAGGCCACCGAAGAGGTGCCCGAACGGGTATGGCTGGTGTTTCCCCGAGAGGAGCAGCCCAGGGGCCACCTCACCGCCGGAGACACCGAATACTGGCTGGAACCAAACGGTGCCCGGGGCCCCGACGTCAATGAAGGCGCGGTTCACACCCTGGCAGAGCTGCACACCCATCTGCTGGTACCCGGCCAACTGGGGATTACCCTGGTGGGGATCCTCGGGGTGCTGATGCTGGGCCTGACCCTCTCAGGGCTGCTGAGCTATCGCCGCCTGTTCAAGGACGCCTTTCGGGCCCGCTTTGGCAGCCGCGGCCCCCAGGGGCAGGTCGACCTGCACAACCGGCTGTCGGTCTGGGGCCTGCCCTTCCACCTGATGATCGCCCTGACCGGCGCCTTCTTCGGCGTAGTACTGCTGCTGCTGGCCCTGGCGGTACCGCTGAAATACCAGGGTAACCAGCAGGCGCTTATCGACCAGGTGTATGGTTCCGACCCGGTACTGGACCAGGAGCCCGCCCCGGTCAACCTGGACCGCATCCTGAACACCTTGGCCACCGAAGCGCCGCAAGCCAGCCCCATCTACCTGATCTGGCAAGATCCTAACCAGCGCAGCCAGTACATCGAGGTGGCCGCCAGCCTGCCGGGACGGCTGATCTACTCGGAGAACTACTTCTTCGACACCTCTGGCAACTACCTGGGCAAACAGGGGATGTCTGACGGCCCCTGGGGCCGCCAGCTGATCTACTCGGTCTACCGGCTCCACTTTGGCCATTTCGGCGGCCTGCCCATCAAGCTGCTCTACCTGGTGATGGGACTGTCGCTGACCGTGGTCTGTGTCTCCGGCATCAACCTGTGGCTGAGAAAGACGCCCCGCAGTGTGCGCCTGCAGAGCCTGTGGGCCGGTTGGGTGTGGGGGACGCCCCTGGCCCTGGTGGTGGCCGCGGCCATGGAGCATGGCCTGGGCACTCCGCCACTGGGGGTGCTGCTGTTCACCCTGGGGCTGACCCTGCTGTGGGCCTCGGTGCAGCAGAGAGTGCCTCACAGACGCCTGCAACGACTGCTGGCCCTGGGGATTCTGGCCCTGCTGCTCAGCTACGGCCTTAAACACCCGGGCTGGACTCAGAACGGCGCCGCCCTGGCGCTGAACCTGGGGATGGCCGCCAGCGCCTTCTGGCTGCTGTGGCGTACCCGCAAAAAGCTGTGGCCCGCCATCGAAGCCACCCCCTCCACCGACACGCCATGATCAACAAGGGCTCCCGAGGGAGCCCTTTTCTATTCGCCATTTCAGCAAGCGCCAACACTCGCCGGCTGAACGCTACTTCAGGTAGAGCTTGGCCATCTCATGGTGGTCCAACACCGCCTCCTTGTACTCCACCTTCAGCTGCTGCACCAGGTTGGCCACCGTGGGAATGTCCTTGATGGCACCCACTCCCTGACCGGCAGACCAGATCTTCGACCAGGCCCCGCCCTGCTTCTCCCCCGGGGTCAGCTCCTGACCAAAATCGATGTCGGTCTTGGGCGCCAGGGCATCCGGGTCCAGCCCGGCATTGGCGATACTCTCCTTGAGGAAGTTGGCCGCCACCCCGGAGATGTTCGGGGTGTAGAGGATGTCCGCGGCGCTGGCGCACTGGATCATCTTCTTATGGCCCGGGTCGGCCGTGGACTCCTGGGTATTGATAAAGCGGGTGCCCATGTAGGCCAGGTCGGCGCCCATCTGCAGGGCGGTGGCAATATCCCGTCCGCTGGAGAGGCTGCCCGCCAGCAAGAGGGTGCCCTGGAACAGCTGGCGCACCTCCGCCAGCAGGGCAAAGGGACTCATGGTGCCCGCATGACCACCGGCACCGGCGGCCACCAGGATCAACCCGTCCACCCCGGCTGCGGCCGCCTTACGGGCGTGCCGTACCGTGGTGACATCGTGGAACACCAGGCCGCCATACTCATGCACCCGCTCCACCAGCTCAGGCACCGCCCCGAGGGAGGTGATGATGATGGGCACCTTGTGCTTGATGCACAGCTCCAGGTCCGCCTCCAACCTGGGGTTGGACGGATGGACAATCAAATTAACCGCATAGGGAGCCACCCTGGCTCCCGCCCCATAGCCATGCTTGACCAGGGCTTCATTAATGGTGATCAACCACTGCTCAAAACCCTCGCTGGTGCGCTGGTTCAGGGCGGGGAAACTGCCTACAACCCCACTTTTACAGGTTTCGATCACCAAATCCGGGCCGGACGCCAGAAACATTGGGGCGGCAACGGCCGGAAGCTGCAGGGTCTTCTGCAGCAGACTTGGCAGTGACATAGTGCGTTCTCCAAAAACACTCGCCCATATTGTTACCAAGCTCGGCTAACCGGGCAAATTAGAAGACCTTCAAGCTTATCGAAGGGTTCTCTTTGGTTATGGAACCCGGCAACTGTTATAATCCGCGCCCTATTCCATTATCGAGACCCAGCCCATGTCCCTGACCGAAGAACAGATTAACGACTTCTACCGCCTGACCAGCAAAGAGCGCTTTGGCCAGTTTGTGGCCCAGGTGCAGGAGAAGAAGGTGGTGTGGACCCTGGCCAATGATCAGGGCTGCGTACTGGTGGACACCGGTGAAGAGCAGTGCCTGCTGCTGTGGCACGACGAGGACCTGGCGGAAAGCTGGGCCACCGAGGAGTACCAGGGCTGTCGCGCCATGGGCATTCCTCTGGACGACTTCCTGGCCAAGTGGGTACCCGGCATGGCACAGGACGGCTTCGACGTGGCCCTGGTGCCCACCCGCGCCGGCGAAGGGGAAGTGATGTCCCCGGAAGAACTGGCCGGCGAACTCACCGCCGAGTAACACAACAACGGGGCCCAGACGGCCCCGTTTTGTTTTGGCCCATGGCCAAGCCCTGCCTCGGAGTCATTGGCTCAACCAGCCCCAACAAAGAAGCGAGCGCTTACCTGCACGGCCAGGTTTCGGCTCCCAACCCTCAATCAAGACAATTCGAAATAGCCAACCCCAGGCTTCCGATAAATCATTCGAAGACTTGCTGGGCACTGTGCGACCAAAGACGCTGGGCTCCGGCGTGCGCCGGAGTGACTGTGCTGGGGGAGAGCACAGTGCTTTGCATCATCGACGTGCGAACCTGCAGCAACATACACCTTCCGCTACGAAGCTCTTTGCTTAATTCATCGCACAATCGTCTTCCTGGCGAAGGCGCGATCCAGTGTCTTTCAACTCGGTACAGTCGGCCCCATTACCGCCAGCAACAAAGCGCTCCCTGGCCCATACGCACAATCGTCTTCCCGGCGCACGCCGGGATCCAGTGTCTTTCAGCTCAGTACAATCGGCCCCAATACCGTCAGCGACGAAGCGCTCCCTGACCCACACGCACAATGTCTTCCCGGCGGACGCCGGGATCCAGCGTCTTTCAACTCGGTACAGTAGGCCCCATTACCGCCAGCAACAAAGCACTCCCTGACCCACACGCACAATGTCTTCCCGTATATGGACTCCTCCCGAGTTTCAACCTCCAGCGCAAACAGAAAAAGTAAGATGCAGGCGTATATTCGGGCTCTTGATGGGTTGCGATCCCTGGCCACTGATGTTTTCGCACCACCATGCCTCTACGCGAACGCGGAATTGAATTCTCGCCGGCAAGATCAGGCTCTTGGTGGTCGGTCTCACCTGTTTGTTATGCGCTCTTGGTTGTCACTCTTAACTCTTGAATCGATGGTTAGATAGCTTGAGATTGTTGATAATCCTGATCTCGGTGCAACATGGCCCAGGCAGTGCGAATGGTTTTGTTAACTAGCGCCACTGCCGCGCGTCGAAGCCCGCGTCGCTCAATAATTGCCAACAGCCATCTTTCTTTGAGTGTCTTAGGTGGCCTACGGCCTAATTGCATGGCCACAGCTAATGCCCCCTGAATCAGGTTGGCGCGCAGCCGCTTATGGCCTATCCGCTTGCCAATACCACCTAAAGAAGTGACGCCCCCGGTACTGAATTGCTTAGGCGTCACTCCAATGCAGGCCGCGGCTTCCCGGCCATTCTTAAACCCTTCACCACGCTCACCTAAGATGAGATACAAGGCCAAGGCATTAACCTCGCCAACGCCTTCAAGCTTCATGAGCCTCTTGCAGGGCGACTGCTGCTTTATCAATTCTGATAGCTGCTTCTCTATTTGTTTGAGCTCATCTCTCCCCCGTTGCCATTGCTGGTACACCTTTGAAAGCTGAGCTTTGAAGGCCTGAGGAAGAAGCTCAGACGAGCCGTCTAGAAGCTCTGGCATGATCCGTATAAGTGCTGTATTCCCTTTTGCGATGGTGATACCAAACTCATAGAGCAAGCTACGCATCATGTTGCTGGTTGAGCGGTTATGATCCAGCCAGTGCTGACGCATCCGCTCAATGCTTTGCAAAGCTTGTTGTTCAACCGATTTGACTGCTGCAGAGCGAGTGCTTGGCTGACGGGCTGCTATCGCGATGGCCAGTGCATCGTTGCTATCGGTTTTATGGCCCTGCCGATATGGGGTGACTGTTTTGGGGGCGATGATCATGACGGTGTGGCCAAAAGATTCAGCGAAGCGGCCCCAGTAGTGGGCGGAGCCACAGGCCTCCATGGCAACAATGGAGGGTTTCTGCTTGGCCAGCCATTGCTCAAGTCGTGCGCGTGACATACTGCGGTTATTCAACACTTGATGTTCCGGACTGAGCGTTGCCACTTGGAAAGAAGATTTTGCCAGGTCGATGCCGATGATATTAAGGTTAAGCATGTATGGGCTCCTTTCGCTGTTAGAGCGGTTGTGGTGACTTAACTCTAGCCCCTTAGGGGAGGGAGGAGTCCATACATCGCGAACGCCGGGATCCAGTGTCTTTAGATCTTTAAATCCAC
Organism: Ferrimonas sp. YFM; assembly: GCF_030296015.1. Taxonomy (NCBI): domain Bacteria; kingdom Pseudomonadati; phylum Pseudomonadota; class Gammaproteobacteria; order Alteromonadales; family Ferrimonadaceae; genus Ferrimonas; species Ferrimonas sp. YFM. The sequence goes on along the minus strand of NZ_AP027368.1, from coordinate 1,274,777 downwards.
CGACTACCTTTAAACCCTCACTCCAAGGAAGGAGAGAAAAAATGGACAAACTCCCCTGCGTCTACCTGATGACAAACGCCAGAAACGGCATTTTGTATATCGGCGTAACCTCCAACCTGCACAAAAGAGTGTGGGAGCATCGTAACCACGTTGTGGAAGGGTTTACCAAACAGCACCACCTGACCAAGCTGGTCTATTTCGAAATGCACAGCTCCATGTACCAAGCCATCACCCGAGAGAAGCAACTCAAGAACTGGCAAAGGCAATGGAAGATAGAATTGATTGAACAAACCAACCCCTACTGGCGGGACCTGTGGGAAGACATTTGCGGAAATTGAAGACTCTAGGCTCCGGCGTGCGCCGGAGTGACTGTGCTAGAGGGAGAGCACAGTGCTCTGAATCATCTGCGTGCGACCCTGCAGCAACATACATCAGTCACTACGAAGCGCTTTGCTTCATTCATCGCACAATCGTCTTCCCGGCGCATGCCGGGATCCAGTGTCTTTCAAAAGCTGTTTCGAATAGATACGGCTCAAAGGAGCATTCAAATAACCTGCGAACTAAGACGCTGGGCTCCGGCGTGCGCCGGAGTGACTGTGCTAGAGGGAGCTGTTGTGGATGGAATTGACGAAGTACGAACCTGCTAGCCGGACCAACGAACTCTTAGAAGCGGCTTTCAGTGAGCACCACCGCCAACTACAAAGCACTCACCGATCCACACGCACAATCGTCTTCCCGTATATGGACTCCTCCCGAGTTTCAACCTCCAGCGCAAACAGAAAAAGTAAGATGCAGGCGTATATTCGGGCTCTTGATGGGTTGCGATCCCTGGCCACTGATGTTTTCGCACCACCATGCCTCTACGCGAACGCGGAATTGAATTCTCGCCGGCAAGATCAGGCTCTTGGTGGTCGGTCTCACCTGTTTGTTATGCGCTCTTGGTTGTCACTCTTAACTCTTGAATCGATGGTTAGATAGCTTGAGATTGTTGATAATCCTGATCTCGGTGCAACATGGCCCAGGCAGTGCGAATGGTTTTGTTAACTAGCGCCACTGCCGCGCGTCGAAGCCCGCGTCGCTCAATAATTGCCAACAGCCATCTTTCTTTGAGTGTCTTAGGTGGCCTACGGCCTAATTGCATGGCCACAGCTAATGCCCCCTGAATCAGGTTGGCGCGCAGCCGCTTATGGCCTATCCGCTTGCCAATACCACCTAAAGAAGTGACGCCCCCGGTACTGAATTGCTTAGGCGTCACTCCAATGCAGGCCGCGGCTTCCCGGCCATTCTTAAACCCTTCACCACGCTCACCTAAGATGAGATACAAGGCCAAGGCATTAACCTCGCCAACGCCTTCAAGCTTCATGAGCCTCTTGCAGGGCGACTGCTGCTTTATCAATTCTGATAGCTGCTTCTCTATTTGTTTGAGCTCATCTCTCCCCCGTTGCCATTGCTGGTACACCTTTGAAAGCTGAGCTTTGAAGGCCTGAGGAAGAAGCTCAGACGAGCCGTCTAGAAGCTCTGGCATGATCCGTATAAGTGCTGTATTCCCTTTTGCGATGGTGATACCAAACTCATAGAGCAAGCTACGCATCATGTTGCTGGTTGAGCGGTTATGATCCAGCCAGTGCTGACGCATCCGCTCAATGCTTTGCAAAGCTTGTTGTTCAACCGATTTGACTGCTGCAGAGCGAGTGCTTGGCTGACGGGCTGCTATCGCGATGGCCAGTGCATCGTTGCTATCGGTTTTATGGCCCTGCCGATATGGGGTGACTGTTTTGGGGGCGATGATCATGACGGTGTGGCCAAAAGATTCAGCGAAGCGGCCCCAGTAGTGGGCGGAGCCACAGGCCTCCATGGCAACAATGGAGGGTTTCTGCTTGGCCAGCCATTGCTCAAGTCGTGCGCGTGACATACTGCGGTTATTCAACACTTGATGTTCCGGACTGAGCGTTGCCACTTGGAAAGAAGATTTTGCCAGGTCGATGCCGATGATATTAAGGTTAAGCATGTATGGGCTCCTTTCGCTGTTAGAGCGGTTGTGGTGACTTAACTCTAGCCCCTTAGGGGAGGGAGGAGTCCATACATCGCGAACGCCGGGATCCAGTGTCTTTAGAAAGCCGAGGCTTATGCCGACCGCTCCTGCTGTTGCACTCGCCATAGGGCGGCGTAGTGGCCCTCTTTGGTCAGAAGCTCCTGATGGCTGCCCTGCTCCACAATCTCGCCCTGATCCAGTACCAGGATCTTATCCGCGTCCACCACGGTGGAGAGGCGGTGGGCAATCACCAGGGTCGTCTGCTCGCGGGCAATCTCAGACAGGGCGGTAAGGATGTGCTGCTCGGAGTGACTATCCAAAGAGGAAGTCGCCTCGTCGAACACCATGATGGGCGGGTGCTTCAGAATCGCCCGGGCGATGGCCACCCGCTGCTTCTCGCCGCCGGAGAGTTTCAGGCCGCGCTCACCCACCAGGGTCTGCTCCCCATCCGGCAGGCGGGCAATGAACTGGTCCAGGTGAGCAAGTTTGATGGCATCCCACACCTGCTCATCGGTGGCATCCACCTTGCCGTAGCGAATGTTCTCAAAGATGGAGGTGTTAAACAGCACCGTATCCTGGGGCACCACGCCGATGGCCCGGCGTAACGAGGTTTGAGTCACCGAATCGATGGCCTGACCATCCACTCGAATCGCCCCACCGCTGACCTCGTAAAAACGGAACAGCAACTTGAACAGGGTAGACTTACCGGCGCCGCTGCTGCCCACAATGGCCACCTTCTGCCTGGGCTCCACCCGGAAGCTGACCCCCTTGAGGATGGGGCGCTCAGGGTGATAGTGGAAATGGACATCATCAAACTCGATGACACCGTCGGTGACCGCCAGCTGGCCGGCATCACGCTTATCCTCCACCAAGGGCTTGCGGCCCAGCAGATCAAACATCTTCTCGATGTTCGCCAATGACCCCTTCATCTCCCGATAGACAAACCCGAGGAAGTTGAGCGGCATGAAGATCTGCATCATAAAGCTGTTGATCAGCACAAAGTCACCCAGGGTCATGTCACCGTCAACCACGTCCGAGGCCGCCAGCACCATGGCCGCAGTCATCGCCAGGGCAATGATCAGCGCCTGACCCCCGTTTAGGGCAAACAGAGAGAGACGATTGCGACGCCGGGCGCTTTCCCACTGTTCCAGCTCCTTGTCGTAGTGATGGCTTTCATGCTCCTCGTTGGTGAAGTACTTCACCGTCTCGAAGTTCAGCAAGCTATCCACCGCCCGGGTACTGCTCTGGGATTCCGCCTCGTTCACCTGGCGGACAAAGTCGGTGCGCCACTCGGTGGCCACCACTGAGAAGCCGATGTAAGCCACCACCGCCAGCAGCACGATCAGGGCATAGCCCACATGGTAGTTCCACCACAGCAAGCCAACCACCAAGGCGATCTCCAGCAGGGTGGGAACAATGTTGAACACCATGAAACGCATCAGGAAGCTGATGCCATTGGTGCCCCGTTCTATGTCACGGGACACACCGCCGGTTCGGCGCTCCAGGTGGAAAGCCAAGTCGAGGCTATGCAAGTGGCGGAACACCTTCAGGCCCACCCGGCGCATGGCCCGCTCGGTAATGCGACCAAACAGGGTGTCACGCAGTTCGCCGAACAGCACATTGGAGAAGCGCACCAGGCCATAGGCCAGCAGCAATGCCAGAGGGATGGCAGTCACATTGGCCATCTCGCCAACACCATCTAGGTTGTCGACGATGTGTTTCAGGATGAAGGGCAGGCCGACGCTGGCGACCTTGGCGGCTATCAGACAGGCCAGGGAGAGGCCTAAAATGGTGCGGAACTCCAGCAGGTAGGGAAACAGCGACTTGAGCACGCCAAAGTTGACGCTTTTATAGTGGACTACCGAACCGTATCGCCGCATTAACTCTTCCTATACCCAAACTGTTGACCGCGCGCACATTATCCTCCTTTTTACGTGGGATTTCCTGTTTGGTTTTCCGAGGAGGGTTCAGGGTCCAGTGTCTGTCGTAAGTGCAAGCTAAGACGCTGGGCTCCGGCCTTCGCCGGAGTGACCGTGCTGGGGGGGAGCACAGTGCTATGAATCACCTGTGTTCGAACCTGCAGCAACATGCATCGACCACTACGAAGCAATTTGCTTCATTCATTGCACAATCGTCATCCCGGCGCACGCCGGGATCCAGTGTCTTTCGTAAGTCCAATCATTGTGCAAGCTAAGACGCTGGGCTCCGGCGTTCGCCGGAGTGACTGTGCTAGAGGGAGCTGTAGTGGATTGAATTGACGAAGTACGAACCTGCTAGCCAAATCAACAAACCCATAGAAGTTACTTTCAGCGAGCACCACCACCAGCAACGAAGCACTCCCCGGCCCATACGCACAATCGTCTCCCTGACGCACGTCAGGGCCCAGTGTCTTTGAAACGACTCTCACCGACTGCACGGATGCCAGCAACAAAGTGCTCCCAAACCCACACGCACAATGTCATCCCGGCGAACGCCGGGATCCAGTGTCTTTAAGCCCTTCACCCCACAACCACCTATGAACCGGGATATCTCCCTGAATTTCCCCACCCAACAGCCTAAAGGCTGCTAGGGTTAAAATAGGTAGGGGATAAAAGGATTTATCCAATGATCAAACTGCTGCATCACGGCGCCGCCGCTGGCGTCACCGGCTCCTGTCATCAGCTCTGGCTCGACTCAGACCACTCGGTATTGGTGGACTGCGGCCTATTCCAGGGGGAAGACCTGCAGCGCCGTCACCCTTCCGGCCTGGAGATAGAGTTCAGCCTCGACGGGGTGGAGGCGCTGATCGTCACCCACTGTCACATCGACCACATTGGCCGCATCCCCTACCTGATGGCCGCCGGGTTCGATGGCCCCATCTTCTGCAGTGAAGCCAGCGCTCACCTTATGCCCCTGATACTGGAAGACGCCATCAAGCTGGGCTTTACCCGCAACCGCGATCTGATAGAGCGTTTCCTCGACCTGATTCAACGCCGGCTCAAACCACTGCCCTACCACCAGTGGCATGCGATACCGGGTAAAGCACCGGGCATGGTGAGGCTGCGCCCCGCCGGCCACATTCTTGGCTCAGCCGTGGTCGAGATTGCCATGGACAGCCATCGCCGGGTGGCCTTCAGTGGCGATCTGGGCTGTTACAATACCCCTCTGCTGCCCGATCCCGACCCACCGGAGATGGCCGACCTGCTGGTGCTGGAAACCACCTATGGCAACCGTCGCCATGAGCACCGGGCGGAGCGCAGCAACAAACTGCGCGCCATATTGGAATCCACACTGGAGAACGGCGGCACCACCCTGATCCCCGCCTTCAGCATTGGCCGGACCCAAGAACTCCTCTATGAGCTGGAGGAGTTGCTGTTCCAGATGCTCGGCGAAAGCGCACTGGCCAAGGTGCCCATCGTGGTTGACTCACCCCTGGCCGCACGCATCACCCAAAGTTACCGACACCTGCAGAACTTGTGGGACAGCGAAGCCAAAGGTCGCGTCAGCCGAGGCCGTCATCCGCTGGACTTCGACCAGTTGATTACCATCGAGGAGCATCAACAGCACCAGGCGCTGGTCAACCGGCTGAGTCACAGCGGAGAGCCCGCCATAGTGCTGGCCGCCAGCGGCATGTGCAGCGGCGGACGCATCGTCAACTACCTCAAGGCCCTGGCGGGCGATGAGCGCACCGACATCCTATTTGTGGGGTATCAGGCGCCTGGTACTCCGGGACACAAGCTGCAACAGCTTGCCGGCCCGGGAAAAGTGGCCTTCGACGATGAACTAGTTCAGGTGAATGCCAAGATTCACAGCCTGAGTGGCTTCTCTGCCCATGCCGACCAACCAGACCTGTTGAGGTTTGTCTCCGGCATGGCGCTGCCCCCAGCCTGCATCAGGCTGGTCCACGGTTCGCCTGTGGCTCAAAAGGGGCTGGCAAACTGCCTAAAGCGCAACATGCCAGGTGTCAAAGTGGAGCTGGCCTCACTGATACGACACAGCAAGCGGCACAACGCGCCGGCTTAGTCGACAAAAGAGACTGAGCAAATCACAACTGCTCTAAAGAAGACACTGACCGACCGCACCGAGTCCATCAACAAAGCGCCTCTCTCACCGCGCGCACAATCGCCACCCTGACGAACGTCAGGGCCCAGTGTCTTTGAAACGACACTGACCAACCGCACAGAGGCCAGCAACAAAGCGCCTCTCTCACCACACGCACAATCGCCACCCTGACGAACGTCAGGGCCCAGTGTCTTTGAAACGACACTGACCAACCGCACAGAGGCCAGCAACAAAGCGCCTCTCTCACCACACGCACAATCGTCTTCCTGACGCACGTCAGGGCCCAGTGTCTTTGAATTCGACACTGACCAACCACACAGGGGTCAGCAACAAAGCGCCTCTCTCACCGCACGCACAATCGTCCCCCTGACGCACGTCAGGGCCCAGTGATGTGATGGACGCCCCCCTACGATACGGCGTCAAATGCGCCAGAATTAAGTTGCGACACATAATTCAGAGAGGAGCGTCCATCATGTCTATTAAAGCCATTGGAATTGATTTAGCCAAGAGTGTTTTTCAGGTTTGCGTTCTGCTGGAGGATGGCTCCATCCTTTGGAACCGCAAGGTCAAAAGAGAAAAGCTGCTGCACACACTCCTTGAATTCCCAACGGATACACTGGTGGCCATGGAGTCTTGTGCTCGTTCTCACTATTGGGGAAGGCGGCTCCAGCAAGCCGGTTACCAGGTGAAGCTCATCCCCGCACAACATGTAAAACCCATGGTGTCTGCGCAAAAGAACGATGCCAATGATGCGCTGGCCATTTGCGAAGCGGCTTTCCGCCCTAAGTTGCATCCAGTTCCCATAAAGACCATTGAGCAGCAAGACATTAAGGCTCTGCGCTGCGTCCGGCAGAGAATGGTCGACTACAGAACGGCACTGGCCTGTCAGATACGTGGCTTGGCAGGAGAATATGGCGTTAACTTCAGTACCGGGATAAAGCTGTTGAGAAATCAGTTACCCGAATCCGTTGAAGATGGCGATAACGGGTTGAGCTTTGTCATGCGGGGGCTGTTGCTGCGGATGGAGCGGGAGCTCAAGGCTCTGGATGAGGAGATCAAAGCCATAGAGCAGGAGATTCATCAGCTGTGCAAACAGCAACCCCGCTATCAACTTTTGCAGAGCATTCCGGGGTTCGGTCCCATTGTCGCGGCAGCTTTCGTCAGTGAAGTGGGTGACGGCCGACAGTTTTCCAACGGTCGTCAACTGGCGGCTTGGTGTGGCTTGGTTCCAAAGCAGCACAGCACCGGAGGCAAAACCCGGCTGGGCAGCATTACCAAGGCAGGAAACAAGCAACTGCGGGTGCTGTTAATTCACGGGGCAAGAGCGGTCTTCGCTCATGTGGCCAAACGAAATGACAGGCTGGGAAGATGGCTGAGCAATCTGATAGTGCGCCGGGGCAAGCGCAAGGCAATCGTGGCCCTGGCCAATAAACTGGCCCGGATTGCCTGGAGCATGACGGTCAGCGGCAGCCAGTTCGAGTTGAATCACGCTTTCACAGCTTCCAAATAACCACTTCCTCCACTTTAAGAGGGGAATAGAGGGTACCAAGCAACCTGAGTTTGCATAACTTGATGAAAAACGGTTATCCGGCCTGGCAAGAGCCTGACATAAGACCGACAGAGAATGTCGTTCCAGCGTGAAGGTGGTCAGGTTCGGACCACATTGTGGCGCTACCTCTCGAAGGTAATACAGACGCCGGATATACGTCCGCAAACCGATCTCATCAATGTCTTGCAACTGCAGGGGCGTCCATATACGTCTTTGAATTCGACACAGACCAACCGCACAGGGGTCAGCAACGAAGTACGCCCCTACCCACACGCACAATCGTCCCCCTGACGCACGTCAGGGCCCAGTGTCTTTGAAACGACACTCACCAACTGCACCGACGCCAACAACGAAGAGACTCACTCACCACACGCACAATGTCATCCCGGCGAACGCCGGGATCCAGTGTCTTTTGAAAGAGCCGATTAGGACTTGCAACGAAACAGAACATGCACCTCTCGAACAAACCCCAAAAACGCAAAAGCCCCGGGCTATGCCGGGGCTCTTTACTGCATCCACTCATTGGAAAGCAGTACTTTATAATTTGGTTGGAGCGCTCTCGCCCTCTGGGGCAGGACCGCTCTCTTCAGCCGATGCTTCAGTCGCAGTCACTTCCGCACGAAAGGGAAACGCCTTGAGGGCCTTGTCATGCTCTGCGGCACTTAAACGGCTGCCTTCATAACTGTTGGTCTGCACCGCTTTGCTCTCACTGGGTTGCTGAACCTGAATCCAGCCCAGCACCAACAATGCCAGAACAACCGGAATCAGTGCCTTGTACCTCATTCTTCGCCATCCTTGACTCATAAGCGGGGCTTTCAAGTTAACAAATGGTTACTGTTAGTTCAATGCGCAAACAGATTGATTCACTTGATATTTACACGCAGAGCCCAACTGTCATCACCACAACGGAAACCAATGGCTCATCCCACGCCGATGAACCAATATTGCCCATGCTGTCCCGCCCCTTTGCTTTCAAACGGTTACACAAAGTTCACAGCAATTTCCGTAGGATAATCGGCCACCACTGTATATAATCGCCCCTTTGAGTTGTTGTACCAGAGTTCGACAGATGACCAGACCGCTACGCCTTCTTCCCCTGCTACTCGCCCTTGGCTCCTCTCAAGCCATGAGTGCCCCCTGGGTATCCCCCAATGATCTGCACCTTAGAGCAGACATACAACGCTTGGCAGATGAGGGCGTTATCAAGGTTCCGGTCAACACCTTCCCACTAATGTGGGCAAGCATTCTGACCGACCTGGAAAATACTTCACTGCGAGATCTTTCACCGTCGGCCCGTCCCGCCTTTACCCGGGTACAGCACCGCGCCTACATGGACACCAAAACCGGTGCCTCTGTCGAACTTGGCATCGGCGGCGCTTCAGAAGAAGCGCGCTTCCAGCACTTTGGTTCACCACTGCGTGAGCAAGGTGAAGCCAACGTTACTGTTGCCTACCAAGGCAGCCGTTTTGCCGGCCAGTTGTCTGCCACCTATGCCCATGACCCTATAGACGGCGACAAGGCACGTTTTGATGGCTCCTACATGGCCATGGTGCTAGGTAACTGGGTATTCAGCGCCGATATGCAGGAGAAATGGTGGGGCCCCGGCTGGGACTCCGCCCTGCTGATGAGCAGCAATGCCCGCCCCATGCCCACTATTTCACTCAGCCGCAACCGCGCCGATGCATTTGAGACCAAATGGCTCTCCTGGATTGGCCCTTGGACGTTAACCACCGGCATTAGCCTGATGGATGATGAGCGCCATGTGGAAGATGCCCTGCTGTGGACCTTTCGTGCAACCGCCAAGCCGCTTCCCCAATTGGAAATTGGCGTGTCTCGTGCGGCACAGCTCTGTGGCGAAGGAAGACCGTGCAACCTCAGTACATGGAAAGATATGCTTCTCGGGGACGACAATACCGGTGGCCCAGAGCAGCAACCCGGCAACCAAGTAGCTTCTATCGACATTCGATGGGGCGGCTCTATCAATGACATTCCATATGGCGTCTATTGGGAAACCATGGGCGAGGACTCCTTCGGCCTAGATAAGTTTCCCCCTTTCCAAGCCAAAAGCTATGTCTACGGCGCAGACATAAGCTATCAAGTTGGAGAACAACAGGTTCGCACCTTTCTAGAGTATTCTGACACTGCAGCCTGGTGTAATGGACAATTCAATTGCACTTACGAACATCACATTTATCGTTCTGGATACCGCTATAACCAACGTAGTATCGGGAGTACCTACGACAACGACGCCTATACTTATGCTCTAGGCAATATAGGCTTTGCATCCAATGGCCATCAGTGGAAAGCCAACATTCGTTACTTGGACTTGAACCACGACAATAGTAATAGGGCCTACCCAGGTGGCAATACTGCAGCTGAGCGTGCAGAAGTAATGAAGCAGATAGACTTCAGCTACATCATGCCGTTGTTTAAGGGCCGCCTAGAAGTTGGCGCAGAGATCCACCACTCCAGCTTCGAAGACGATATCGACTCAAAAACTGACGGCAGTGTTTGGGCCGACTGGCGCTACCGCTTCTAACGCAAAAAGGGCCAGGAACTATCTAGTACCTGGCCCTCAAAACACATCTTCAACCTTACTGTCTTACCGTCCTATGCGCAGTGCTATATTCAAACTCCGCGCAAGATCGCCTTCCCGATACAGGCAAGAACCTAGCGGCTTTGAACTCGACACTGACTGACCGTACAGAGGCCGGCAACGAGGCTCCTTCCTCCCACCCGCACAATCGTCTTCCCGGCGCAGGCCGGGATCCAGTGGCTTTCCCACATCAAGGACAGTCGACCAGACTCCAGTTAGTTTCAAGGCTCTTTAGATGCACCAACAAGTATCAAACCCCAAAACCAAAAAAAGCGCTGCAAAGCAGCGCTTTTTCAACTCAGCGAAACAGAATCACAAGTCCAAAGACTTCAGATACTCTCTAAACTCATCACCAAGACCGGAATGTCGCAGAGCATAATCAATATTGGCTTTCATATAACCCAACTTGTCACCACAGTCATGGGACTCACCGGACATCTGGAACGCTTCAACGGTTTCCGATTCCATCAGCATAGCGATGGCATCGGTCAGTTGAATCTCACCACCGGCTCCAGGGGGAGTCTTCTCCAACAGAGGCCAGATAGCACCGGAAAGCACATAACGGCCTACTACTGCCATGTTGGATGGTGCCTCTTCAGCATCAGGCTTCTCAACGACCCCCTTCATCTCAACGCTTTCACCTGGACGAAGGCCAGAAGCATCGCAATCTGCAATACCATACTTAGAGACATCTTCTCGAGGTACGGCTTCAACCATAATCTGGCTGCTGCGAGTCTCAATGAAACGTTGCTTCATCGCAGCCAGGTTTTCAGATTTCTGGTCAGCTGTGTACTCATCCAGAATCACGTCTGGCAGCACCACGGCGAAGGGGTTGTCGCCAACCAACGGCTGAGCACACTGAATGGCATGCCCCAGCCCCTTAGCCTCGCCCTGACGCACATGCATGATGGTGACGCCTTTCGGACAAATAGACTGCACCTCGTCCAGAAGCTGGCGCTTTACCCGCTTTTCTAAGGTTGCCTCAAGCTCAAAAGAGGTATCAAAATGGTTCTCGATGGCATTTTTGGATGCATGAGTCACCAACACAATCTCTTTAAAGCCTGCAGCTGCACATTCATTGACGATGTACTGAATCAATGGCTTATCCACCAAAGGGAGCATCTCTTTAGGGATGGCCTTTGTGGCAGGCAACATGCGGGTTCCCAACCCCGCGACAGGAATCACTACTTTAGAAATCATCTGGTTCACTCGAAGTGGATTTGTTAAACCATAAAGGAGTACTACTGACTCGACCAGGCATTCATATTTGACTTAGGCAGTCTGACGAACTCAGCGTGAAAGAAATGTTTTGCAAGCTCAAGACAAAGAAGCTAGACAGCAACAAACCGGTCCATCCTTGAACCGGCTTAGAAAAGATTCAGCAGTTTCTACTAATCGCTACCGAACAAGTCGCGAGTGTAGACCTTATCAGCAACATCCCTGATGTCATCGGTCAAGCGGTTGGCCACAATCACGTCAGAGACCTTCTTGAACTCTTCCAGATCGGCGATCACGCGGGAGTGAAAGAAGTGCTCCTCTTTGAGTACAGGTTCATAGACTACCACTTCAATGCCTTTGGCCTTAATTCGCTTCATGACGCCTTGAATGGAAGACGCTCGGAAGTTATCTGAGCCTGCCTTCATGATCAGACGATGGACACCAACCACCTTAGGCTGCTTGGCAATGATGGCGTCTGCCACAAAATCCTTACGGGTGCGGTTTGCGTCAACGATCGCAGAGATGATGTTATTGGGCACCTCTTCATAGTTAGCACGCAGTTGCTTGGTGTCTTTGGGCAAGCAGTAGCCGCCGTAACCGAAGCTAGGGTTGTTGTAGTGGCTACCGATGCGAGGATCGAGGCCTACTCCCTCAATGATCTGGCGAGTATTCAAGCCATGTGTTTCTGCATAGCTGTCCAATTCATTGAAGTAAGCAACTCGAAGCGCTAAGTAGGTGTTGGAGAACAACTTTACCGCTTCTGCCTCGGTCGAGTCGGTGAACAGAACTGGGATATCCTGCTTCTCTGCACCCTCAACCAAAAGGTCTGCAAACACTTTTGCTCGCTCTGTGCGCTCACCAACAATGACACGAGATGGGTGAAGGTTGTCAAAAAGCGCCTTACCCTCACGTAGGAATTCAGGTGAGAAGATGATGTTCTCGCAGCCGAACTTCTCCTTTACACTTTGGGTGTACCCGACTGGTACTGTGGACTTAATCACCATGACCGCTTTAGGGTTGATGGCTATTACATCCTGGATGACTGCTTCTACGGACTTAGTATTGAAGTAGTTTGTTTGAGGGTCATAGTCCGTCGGCGTGGCAATCACTACGAATTTCGCTTCACGGTATGCGTCCTCTTTATCGAGCGTAGCCCGAAAATTGAGTTCCCGATGAGCCAGGTAGTCTTCAATTTCAGCATCCACAATGGGCGACTGGCGCTCATTCAGCAGAGCAACCTTCTCCGGCACGATGTCCAGTGCAACCACTTCGTTGTGCTGAGCTAACAGCACTGCGTTGGACAAACCAACATAGCCGGTTCCGGCAATGGCAATCTTCATCTACGTTCTTCCAGTACGATAAATCTAAAATATAAAAACGTTATCGAATCAAATAATAAGCCGGTCATGGTAGATCTGACCGGCTCAAAAAAATGGGATAAAGTTCAACTTTCGGCTGCTTTTACTTGGGGTAGCCCTCGGGGTTGAGTCTTTGCCAACGCCACGTATCCTGGGCCATCTGGCGAATATCGCGGGTTGCCTTCCAACCCAACTCGCGCTCAGCTTTCGAGGGGTCGGCGTAACACGCAGCTATGTCACCGGGTCTTCTTTCAACCAACTGGTATGGAATTCGTTGCTGACTTGCGTCTTCAAACGCTCTAACTACCTGCAGAACTGAGTGCCCTTCCCCTGTACCGAGATTATACACCTCTAACCCAGGATTGCTTCTTAGTCTATTTAGAGAAAGCAGGTGCCCTAAAGCGAGATCAACGACGTGAATGTAGTCACGTACTCCGGTACCATCAACCGTATCGTAGTCGCTACCGAAGACTGACAACACCTCCCTTTTACCCACAGCAACCTGGCTAATGTAGGGCATCAGGTTGTTAGGAATGTCGGTAGGGTCTTCTCCGATAAGCCCACTTTCATGGGCACCGACTGGGTTGAAGTACCGCAGCATTGCTATGTTCCAGCGAGAGTCCGACTTATGAAGATCCTGCAGCATCCTCTCAATCATGTGCTTGCTAGTACCATACGGATTGGTGGTCTCGCCTACAGAGAAGTCCTCCCGAATAGGCAGATTCTTTGGATCGCCATACACCGTTGCAGATGACGAAAAGACCAAATTGAACACGTTAGCCTTGGCCATAACTTCGCAAAGCGCAATCGTACTAACCAGATTGTTCTGATAGTAACGCAGTGGCTGGCTCACCGACTCTCCAACCGCCTTTAACCCGGCAAAGTGGATAACAGCATCTATGGGGTAGCAGGAAAAAATGGCCTCAAGAACGCCCTGCTCAGTCAAGTCTGCCTTATAGAAGGCAACCGATTTTCCAGTGATCTGCTGAACACGTCTCAGAGACTCATCAGAGCCATTGGACAAATTGTCTACCACTACGACTTGATGGCCAGCGTTAAGCAACTCAACCAGAGTGTGGCTACCTATGTAACCACATCCACCGGTAACTAAAACGATCGAAGAGTCTGATTCCATGAGTACGCCTCTTTTGCCTTTACTATCAATCACTATAGTTCAATTGCTGCAGTCTATGTTGGACTAGAAATTGAAGCTAGCTTAGATAGATGACAACTCTGCGCGCCTTAAGCTAACAACTTCGTTCACCCAGCTTGGCAAACGTAAACCTCGGCTAGCTTTAGAAGAATCGAAAGGAATAACTTACTTTTATGACTAGCCACCTATATCTAGGACGCTTCATGCTTTTAGCTATCCCCCAAAAGCCTATAGCCCCACAACATATTCCATTTCATACCAGTAGGTTAACCTAAGAATAGAATACCTTATACCAATCAGCGAACCGCTGCAGACCCTCTGCCAGAGAGGTATCCGGGCTGAAGCCTACCGCCTGCTGCAGGTTGTCGGTGTCGGCGAAGGTGGTGTAGACGTCACCGGGTTGCATCGGCTTCATATTCAACTTGGCCTTGACCCCCAGAGCCTGCTCCAGGGTCTGGATGAAGGTGAGCAGCTCCACCGGCTGATGGTTGCCGATGTTGAACAGCTGGTAGGGGGCGCTGGACTGGTCCGGAGTGGCGCAGTCGTTGTTGTCGTCCCGCTGGGGGATCGCCTCCATCACCCGCACCACGCCCTCGACGATGTCGTCGATGTAGGTGAAGTCCCGGGACAGCTTGCCGTGGTTGAACACGTCGATGGGCTCACCGGCGAGGATCTTGCGGGTGAAGCTGAAGTAGGCCATGTCCGGACGGCCCATGGGGCCGTAAACGGTGAAGAACCTCAGCCCGGTGGTGGGCAGGTCATACAGGTGGCTGTAGGTGTGGGCCATCAGCTCATTGGATTTCTTGGTGGCGGCGTACAGGCTCACCGGATGATCCACCGCGTCGCTCTCGCTGAAGGGCACCTTCTTGTTCATGCCGTACACCGAGGAGGAGGAGGCATACACCAGGTGCGGCACCTTCTGCTGACGACAGCCCTCGAGAATGGTCATCATCCCCGCCAGGTTGGAATCCAGGTAGGCCATGGGGTTGTCGATGGAGTAGCGCACCCCGGCCTGGGCGGCCAGGTGCACCACCCGGTCAAATTGGTCGCTGGCAAACAGCTGGGCCATCCCCTCCCGATCTGCCAGGTCCAGCTCAACGAAGCTGAAATTCTCCTCCGGCAGCAACTGCTCCAGACGGGCACGCTTGAGGGCCACGTCGTAGTAGTCGTTGAGGTTGTCCAGCCCCACCACCTGGTGGCCCATGGCCAGCAGACGTTTGCTGGTGTAGAAGCCGATGAAACCGGCGGCGCCGGTAACTAATATTCGCATCTAAGATAACCTTAATTTCTGTCTTACAAACAACTTCTTCAAATTGAAACTTCTTTAAATCTGGTTGCTCTTGAGTACTTTGAAAATGAACTTTCTAACTTCAAATTTTCCTCTAAACCATGTGACTCATTCCATACTAAATCACCAATTCCATCTGTAGGATTAAAGCCTGTAGGTGCCTGTAACAACAAGTTTCTTATCTTCTCATGCTCAAAGTTATGACAGGCATCGTCGAGTTCTTCAAGCAGTGATTCAAAGTCGGCGCGTTTCATAAATTTTTCGTTAGCTGTCATTATTCGATCATGGCTGGTACTCTTAACATCGTCGCCAATCAACAGTTCCTCAAAGAGTTTTTCCCCTGGCCTCAAGCCGGTAAACTCAATGGAGATATCTCCACTTTCATTACTCGGACTTTTCACTTCTAGTCCAGACAGCCTTATAAGCTTTTTAGCTAAATCTAAAATCTTTACAGGTTCTCCCATATCAAGAACGAACACATCGCCCCCCTTTGCCATCGCGCCCGCTTGTATAACTAGCTGAGCGGCTTCGGGTATGGTCATAAAATAACGAATTATCTCAGGATGAGTAACCGTAACAGTATTGCCTTCTGCTATTTGCTTCTTAAAAAGCGGGATAACAGATCCTGAGGAACCTAAAACATTTCCGAATCGAACCATGCTAAAGCAAGTTTGTTGTCCAACAGCACCATCCGCTAATGACTGTAAGGCCAGTTCAGCCATCCTTTTGGATGTTCCCATTATGTTGGTTGGTCGTACGGCTTTATCAGTAGAAATTAGTACAAAAGAACTTACTTTAGCTTCAATAGCAGCCCTTGCACAATAATATGTACCAAACACGTTATTCCTAATACCTTCTACTACATTGTATTCAACTAATGGAACGTGTTTGTATGCAGCTGCATGATATACTGTATCTACCTTAAAAGACTTCATAGTTGCTACTAGACGATTTATCCTTTGGACAGAGCCCAGCAACGGAATTACGGAAACGTCTAACGAGCCATCTACAATTAACTTCCCAAGTTCTTTGTCTATCTGATATAGAGCATATTCCGAAACTTCAAACAATATTAGCTTTTTCGGTTTTTGTCTTACGATCTGTCGACAAAGTTCCGAACCAATAGAACCCCCGGCTCCAGTCACCATAACGACTTGGTTCTGAATGTTTGCTGCCATAAGTTTTTTATTCGGATCTACAGGTTCTCTTCCGAGTAAGTCCTCAATAGGAACGTCCTTTAACTCATCGACTTTTGCATTGCCTTCTACAATATCCTTAAAATTCGGCACAGTAAGCACTTCAAGAGGTAAATGGATCAAACTATCTATTATTGACTTTCGCTGAGTACGTGATGACTGAGGAATAGCTAGCAATATCTTCTTGATGCCCATTTTTTTAACAAGGGACTCGATATTCCGACCGGAGTATACAGTAACACCTTGAATTATTGACTTTTTCTTATATGGATCGTCATCAATAAAACCCCTAACTTGATAACTTTCCGAGTTCCTTAGCGCAATTGCAAGTTGCCTTCCGGTTGTGCCAGCACCGTAAATAAGCACACTCTCGCACCCCTTCTTATTTGAAGATACGATTAATGACCTAGCGGTCAACCGAGTTGCACCACACAAAATTGATAAGAATGTAAAGTATATAACAGGTAACGTTCTAGGTAATTGTGCATCAAATAAGTAAGAGGATAAGAAGAGACATAGCGAAGAAAATCCTGCCCCTACTAGAATCACAGTTAAAGCATGAAACGTTAAATATCGTAATACTGCTCTGTACAAACCCAACTTAGCAAATGCAATAAGAGTCATTAGAATAGTGGCACCTAAGGTATAGGTTGCTTCCGTACTAATGGCTACATCAATCTCACCCAATCTAATTAACAAAGACAAGTAAAAAGAAAAACAAATTAGAGCAAAATCGATCACTAAGCTCAATATGCGTTTCTGATAGCGTGGCAAACTCCAGAAGAAATTGAGTCTTTCCATATTCATTGCCTCCTATGACTATTATTTCTTAAGAACAGCATCACCCTTCCCGCTACCAGCAATGGTCTTTAACACATAAGTAAAGTAGTTTTTCAAGCTTAATGAGTCGATCATTTCTTTATCGGTTTTAGCCAACAACTCCGGTGTAGACATATCTATATTGTTTATTTGTGCTAACCCAGTAATGCCAGGTAACACTTCATAAACCTTCAACTTACTTCTCTCTTCGATAAGTTCCTTTTGGTTATATAGATTAGGCCTAGGACCTACGAGGCTCATCTGGCCAAGCAAGACGTTTAACAATTGAGGAAGTTCATCTATCTTTGTCCTACGCAAAAACTTACCAAACTTAGTTATAGATCTATTACTGGCGAGATGACTAGCTACTGACTCTGTCTCAATCGCCATAGTGCGAAACTTGACTAGACTAAACGATTTCTTGTTTCGGCCAACACGTTTTTGAATAAATATAGGTGAACCAGTATCAAAGAAACCAACCAAAGTGACAATAAGTAACACGGGCCATAAAAGCGCTAAGCCTATCAAAGCTGCAAAAAAATCAACTATACGAATCATAATCTATTACTACATTCCTTGGATTTCAAAAAGGCATCAGCGGTTTGCTTAAAGCCGGCTTGTAATGTTTGAGGAGGTGTCCAACCCAAAGTCTTCTTTGTATGTGTGATATCGACCTGTAGAGAACCAGTTAACCTATCTACTACATCCGATTTCTTGAGCAATTTACCCAAAACTATATAACACCAAACTGGAATCGGCACTTGCCATTCAGATTTGCCGAGAGCCTTTGCCATTTCTCTGACCATCGAAGATGTAGAAACATCATGATCATCTGAAACCAAAAAGGTTTGATTGGCAGCCTTTGGATGAGTTATACAGATGACAATTAGATCTACAAGATTATCGACCGAAACAAGGCTACGTTGATTAGCGTTGATAGCGCCAAATGGTAAAGGAATACCTTTCGAAACCAAGTTCATTAATGAAGCAAAGTTGGCCTTTACACCTGGACCATAAACCAGGGTAGGTCTAATAATAACAACTTCTAACCCAGTCTCATTTGATATCTTTTGTAGCTCTAGTTCGGCCTCAGATTTAGATTGCCCATAATGATCCTCAAATGCATGAGCATCTCTTTCAGTAAACGGCTTACCACCAGTGGTGCTTTCACCATTTACTTTAATTGAACTGATGAATATAAAACGCTTTACACCCGCAGCAGCAGCTTGCTTTGCTAAATTTATAGTACCGGCAGTGTTAACTTTGCGATAGGCTTGTAAAGGATTTTCAACAGAGTCTCCCATCACGTGAACCCTAGCGGCTAAATGGACAATAACACTAACACCATCTAGAACAGAGGAGTAGTCAGATTCCCCATCAATTTCGCCCTCAAAATACTGGCTTGACTCAAGTGATTGAGGCCTTTTTCGGCCGAAGGCAACAACATCTTTAAGGGAGAGGCGAGTTAACAGTTTAGTGCCAACAAATCCGGATGCTCCAGTAACTAGTACCGTCATTATCTACCCACCATTAATGTTTGATAGATCTCTAAATGTCTAGATATGACATTGCTCACATCAAATTCTTTTACAGCATACATCCTTGCTCGCTCGCCCATTCTAACCCTCTCTTCTTTATCTGAAAGCAACATCATCAAAGCTTCGGCAAGCGCATCAGCGTTTTTTATCGGTACAAGCAGGCCTGTTTCTCCGTCAACAATTGCATCTCTGCAGCCTGGATTATCTGTAGTAACAATGGGTCGCCCGCAAGCAGCAGCCTCAATAAGAACTTTAGGAACACCTTCCCCGTAAAATGATGGCATTGTGACGATATTCGATTTAGCGAATAGTTCAGGAATATCATCGCGATGACCTAAAGCTGTGATAATACCCTGCTTTACCCAGTCGTCTACCTCTTCTTGCATTACCGAATTAGGATTTTCTAGATCAACATCGCCAATCAACCAAAAGTCGACATTGGGCCATTTACTCTGAACAATCTTAGCAGCATCAACAAAGTCGTAAACGCCCTTTTCACGTAGTAATCGACACGCCATGCTTACTACCATCCTATGTCCTGAAGGTTCTGGCTCATTACGATAGACAGAAAGATCAGCACCGGATCCCTTTATCAAGGTCCTATCATGCACTGTTAACTTAACGATTTCGGACAAAATGGCTTGGTCAGAGTTGTTTTGAAAAATAACAACTTTGTGTTGCGTACGTAACGCAAACCTATACATTAATGAAACTAATAGCTTCGTTATTCTTGCTCTAGCAGTTTCTGCCGTAAATACATAGCCCAGACCAGAAATTGCAGCTACAAAAGCTGGCGGACTGCTGATCGTCTGCAAGGCAATTCCTGTATAAAGCACAGGTTTTATCGTTATTGCATGCACAATGTCTACTTTGAGAGTCTTTATCAATCTCCGAATTGAGAGTATTGAACTAAATTCCCTTTTTAACGAATTGCCGCTCCGTGAAAATGTAATATCATGACAAGTTATGCCAAGTGCTTCAAGCTTAGCTTTACAATCGCTAAAAGTGCAAGCAAGGTGAACATCATAACCATTCTCTATAGCCTTTAATGCAATTGGAAGTCTGTGAGATATAAAAAACCAATCCACATTAACAACAAAAAGTATTTTTTTCATTATATTATAAAACTCTTGATATCAGGTCACATCATCATCTTGCAAGTGTTGCCACATAGCTTTTGTTTTTTATGGCTTTGTCCAATCTTAATTCAACCCAAATATAACATAGATAAGATGAAACTACAGACCCTATTATCATGCAAAGCATATATAAATATGGTATCTCAATCAAACCAAACACCTTAAATACGACAGTGACTCCAGATAGAGCAAACGGATGTAATAAGTATAATGAATATGACGACATGCCGACATTATATAGAAATTTAAACTTGGGCATGTATTTTTCTAAAGAAACAAAACCTACAAAGAAAATGAACATCGGTAGACCAGCATATAATGAACG
Organism: Ferrimonas sp. YFM; assembly: GCF_030296015.1. Taxonomy (NCBI): domain Bacteria; kingdom Pseudomonadati; phylum Pseudomonadota; class Gammaproteobacteria; order Alteromonadales; family Ferrimonadaceae; genus Ferrimonas; species Ferrimonas sp. YFM. The sequence goes on along the minus strand of NZ_AP027368.1, from coordinate 1,254,525 downwards.
ATCTAAAAAACTATTAATTGGACCAAAAGCATTTAATGTTATGAGCAGTGAAACACTAATTATGATTAATAATAAAGCAACCCAAGGAGAGACAATTTCTTGTTTTATTATCTTATAAGACAAAATCCCAAAGAAAAACTCTAATAATAACGGAGATGTTATAAAATCAAAAATAACTGTATCGATTGGTGAAATTGTTCCTAACAACACTAGAGAGACTAAACAAAGAGAAGAATAAAACTTTTGTCTGCTTGAAAAAATAAATGCTGCAAAAATCAGATAAAACAAAAACTCGTAGCTTAAAGTCCATCCATTTCTTATCAAAAACTTACTTTCGGTAGGGATCAGGAAGTAAGATGTTAATATCGACGTGTTTCCTCCTGAACTATTTACTAATGAAGGTTCAACTAAATAAATTATTAGAGCAACAGTAGTCAACACCCAGTACAAGGGCAAAATCCGAATAAACCTAGCCTTCATAAAACTATGAAAGGAAATACTTTTCTTTTCTACAGTCAGGCACATAATAAAGCCAGATATAATAAAGAAAAGATCTACTCCATAGTGACCAATTTCGAACCAATCGAGTATATTTACACTGTTTACATTTAGTTTATGTGCAGTGTGAGTTAAAACCACCATGACTGCCGCGAATGCACGTAGATATTGTACCGATATTAACATTACAATTTAAACCTAATATTCCTTCATTACATTCAATCAAAAAACAAGAGCATAATAATATGTTCTGGTTTTATATTTTTTAAAACTTAAATAGGCTGCCTAAGTCTACTAGATTCATTTATAGAGAAGATTTACGAGTCAATTTTCAAAAAGGTAACTTTTTAAGAGTCTTCTACAACTGGATTTTTTGCGTTCGTCTAACATAAAAGACAGAGTAAAATTTTATTTATAAAGCTGAGTGTTCAATTGACTTTCATGCTCTTACTTTCATTTACTGATCATTTAATAAATCGGATCCAATCAAGCCTCAAGTATAAAAAGAATACCAAAGACGAAAACAGAAAAAACAGGGGTATTATTTTTTCTGTCTGCAAACGAATAGATAATCTAAATATAACGATTTGCATTATCGGTACAAGCATCCAAGAAAACAATGCATATCGATTAGAAAAAGGCCCAAACCCCATGACAAAATAAACTAGTGAAAGTGAAAAATATATTTTCAGTAAAATATAGACATTTTCGGTATTTATCATTTTTTCTTTTATAGGAGTCTTAACTTTTAAGACGAAAAGAAGAATCAGCGGCCATAATATGGTATATATAAAGAAACTCGTAATAAAGCCCTCATACATCCCTCCCCCTAATTCTTCAGATCCTTTTTCCAATGAGTAGTACTTAACATACTCATAGATAGGCAAACCAAAAGTCTCTGAAATCAACTTTACGCCAAGTTCATTTACTCCCAACGCAAAACCTAAGCCCACCAGTACCCAAATTATAAAAACAAACCTAAAGCGCAGATAGTGAAGCGCTAAAAATGGTAATATTAATATAGAACTATAATGAAATAATGTCGCTATAACAAATAAAAAAACAAATTTCAGCTTATGACTGTTATAAAAAAACTCCAACAGAGACAGATATAAAAAAACCAACGCTAATCCCTGTCGCAATCCGTTTGTAGTGGAAGCAATATACCAACTTGAGAATAACAACAACGAAAAGAATATAGTTATGATACTAGTGGAAGGGTTCTTATCCAAAAAACAATGCTTATAAGTGCGTTTAAAGATATATAAGTAGGTAACTGTTATTATAAACGCAACACAAGTAAAAAACACTTCTACACTTAATCCTGCCTTAGATAACAGTTGCATCAAAAGAGAAAATCCAGGCTCAAACCGATCATAAAATCCATCATCTATTGAGGAATCATGAAAGTATTCTATATAAGCCTCTGTATCGCGACCTACGTCAGGTAATCTAATGCCAGTAAAAATAGAGATCAACATACTTAAAAAGATAAATACGCTGAAAGACTTTACTTTATACATTGTTTTGAACCATCTTACTTCTTCTTCTAATTCTTATGTGGTTAAAGACAAACTTGGGGATGAGCAATAAGGGGAAAAGTAATGCACCTTTATACTTGAATAACCTTAAACCAAATACAACCCTATTAAATGCTTCTCTCTTATTAATCGTACAAGATCCCAATATATGCTTAAAGTGAATCGACCACAACAGCATATACAGATCGCTGTTTGTTGTCACATTTACATTTTTTGATGAAAAATATACGATTGGGTAAGGAACCTCGCCTACTCGAGCACTTCTGCTGTTATCCGGCGCTTGATGAACCGTGACTAGCAGTTTGTCGGTATATGCAATTGGGGCACATTCTGAGAGTTTAATCCATAAGAATAAGTCCTCTGAGACTTTAGCTTCCTCGGGGAATCCACCAACATCTAAGAAGTACTTCTTATTAACGACGACTTTAGAGCTATTTACGATAGGATAAGACTTAGCTCGAGAAAGGTAATTATCAATAATCCCGGTTTCATCGGTACCAAAAATCTGTTTAGGAATGTAGCATCCCAAACTAATATCATTGATGCTATGTTTGCAAGTGATTAGAGATATATTCTGATAGCTATGGATCAAGTTTTTCGCGTTTGCGATAAATTCCTCATGCCATTCGTCATCAGCGTCCAGAAATGCAACATAATCGTTTTTAGCTAATGCTACTCCTTTATTCCTAGTATAGGAAACTCCCGAGTTTTCTTGATCTACTATATTGATCGACATTCCCGAACTGAGATCTACTGTTTCTCTCACAATAGCTAGACTGTTGTCGACGCTTCCATCATTTATGATGATCAACTCACTTGGCAGTTCACTTTGAGAGAAAACAGACTTTAAGCATCTACGTATAGTTGAGGCTTTATTATATAAAGGAATTACTACTGATATCATTGCCAAAGTTCTCATTTTCACATGCAGTAAGTGTAAGAAGAAAAATCATAAGATTTCATGGAGTTAACCCTGGATTTTGGCGCACTCAACTTAGGAATTATGGTTTGAGATAGCTAGCTCGCTTTCCTTGGTCCCTCTGACCCTCCGAGTTCAGAAGACAGAAATCTTGACGGCAATAGCAGGGTCAAATTTTTCGATAAGATTGAGTGCTTTCTGCCTGAACTCGAAGATGTAGGTGATCCTGACCCGATAAAGTGGACACTGGTTTGTTATGCCGCGAGTCTCTCGAACTGGTGTGGACTTTGGTAGCCCAAGCTCGAGTGTAAACGTCGACGGTTATAGAACTGGTCAATATAGTTAGCCAGTTCGTCTCTCAACTTCCAATGATCTCGGAACCGTGCTCCCTGGAACATTTCGCCTTTCAATGTATGGAAAAATGACTCCACCTCGGCGTTGTCAGTACAGCAACCAGCTCGGTTCAAGCTGTGTCTGATTCCATGACGCTTGTAGTAACCCTGTAGGTTTTCATTCAGGTACTCAATACCTCGGTCAGAATGGAACAGTAAGCCCTCTTTCGGGCGCCGCGTACGTAGCGCTTTCACCAAGGCACCTTCGGTCAATTTTGACGTCCGGTTATCGCTGAATGACCAACCAACAACCTTTCTGGAGTACAGGTCGATAATCACTGCCAGGTAGTACCATTTCCGTCCGTGCTTTAAGTAGGTAACGTCGCCGGACCATTGCTGATTGACAGCAGTTGGGGCGTCACTAGTCAGCCTCAGGTTTTCTGTTGCCTTCAAAGTTTGCCGCCGCTTATTCATTTGACGGTAAACCCTCACAGAACGCGCCCTAAGGCCAAGTTCACGCATTAGCCTAGCCACTCGCTTTCGAGCCACGCTAATGCCTTTCTGCTTCAACTGGGCATGAATTCGAGGGCTGCCGTAGCGCTCTTTGGACAAACGGAAAAGCCGCTGAATCTCTCTGCTCAGGACACTATCAGTTTGGGCGCGTTGGCTGGGCTGACGCTTCTTCCAGGCATAGAAACCTGACCGTGAAACGCCGACAAACTGGCATAATCTCGATAGTCGGATTTTACCCTGATAGCGCGCTACGAATCGGAACGATTCCTCTGTTCCTCGGCTTGAAACCGTTGCCACTTTTTTAGCAGATCATTCTCCAGCTCTAACTCAGCAAGACGCCGCTTGAGTTGGCTGATTTCATCACTTTTGGAAAGCTGATCTGGCTGCTTTTTAGTCTTTTTTGTCATGCCCCATTTGCCGTCTCGATACTCTTTGCGCCAACGAGACAACATGAACGGATGAATGTCCAGAGCTTGGGCTACTTCCTTTACTGAACGATGAGGAAGGTGTGACCAAGTCACCGCTTTTACCTTGAACTCTACACTGTACTGCTGGGTTCGTTTTCCTGTCTTGTAGGCAGGCATTGTGACACCTCAATCTAACGATTTTGGTGTCCACTAAAACGGGTCAACTTCAAGGTCTTGTGTTAGTTACTGTTTGACCTTGACTTGCGACTCCAATCGCTTAACACAGCATGTAGCGCAAGCGGTTTAGATTACAACAAACCCATCGTCGAATAATAGATTTCACCTAAGCTAGATAGAGTTAGATTTAGAAATTTTGAAATAGGTTATAAGACTCATTATTGGTCCTTAACCAAATTGAAGCGATGATCTAATTTTCATTGAAAAGCGATATAATGCTATAGTTTTTCTAAGCCCAAGCGTATTAATTGACTTTTGAATCAGTTTATTATTATACCTAATACCCTTAAAGCACTGTCTTACCTCAGACAAATTAGCACCGGTGTTCTTAAAAGCAATATTGACGCTATCACGAGGCTTAAGCGACTTAAAGTTATTCAAGCAAAAATCTAGTATCACTCTAGCAGTATACGTCTTAAATTCGCTCAAAAAGTATTTTTCAATATTTTCATTGCCGATTTTATCTTTAATGTGTTCAATCACAGACAGAGTTTTAACTCTGTTACTTATAACTCTTTCTTCATTTATAATTTTGTTTTTTACAACATTCATAACAGAGTTTTCATTATCTGTTGTATAGTAGTGCAATTGTTCTTTCAAGAAAAAAATATTTTTTGCTTTATATAACAAACAAGGAAACGCAAATATATCTTCGTTATTCACATACATATCCGGAAGCACGGGGCTTTCGAATAAATTCCTTCGGTACAGCCTCAACCACATCATTGGAGGAATCCGACTGTAAAGGAAGTAATCTTTTAATAAATCATGTGTTTCATGCACACCAAAATATTTAGATTCGATTATTTCATCATCTCTGGAAGTGCGGCACTCAACAATATCCACTTTGTGCTCAACTGCACTTGTGTACATCTTTTCATAAGCATCATTTTTTACGTAATCATCAGCATCCAAAAAGGTGATATATTCTCCGGTTGCATTATTAATACCTGTTTGCCTTCCTTGAGCTAGTCCCATATCTTCTTGTGAGTAAACTTTTATGATATCGGGGTAATTCTTTTTGTATTCTAGCATTATATCCAAGGAAGAGTCTGTAGAGCCGTTGTTAACTAGAATAACCTCAATATTCTTTAAAGTCTGGGAAACTACAGAGTCAAGACATCGTCTTAAAAGTCGTTCAGTATTATGAACCGAAATGCATACGGAAACAGTGTAGATTGATTTTTTGGTCATGAATTTATATCCAACTCTTCTTTAAGTATGCTATATACATCCGTTAGTTTTATGTTATTAACGTATTCATAGCTATCTGACGAAACTATGCAAGTCCCCTTACTACTTATATCGTCGATGTTATACCCATGCATTCCTTTATATGCTTTGGAACTGTGAAAAAAGTCAGGAAACACCAACACTCCCAAATTAGCCATCCAAAGAGTATGCCCATATCGCTCATCGGGAAAGGGTATTTCTTCCTTTATTGCAGTCTCTTCATTAACAAAGATCCCATTACTTTTTAGACTCTTATTTTGCTTGATCTTTTCGTCTATGACCTCAAGAGCTCTCTTATTCAAGTACCAAATTCTGAGCATCGTGGAATCTAGGAAATAAATATAATCCTTGCCAAGAGTAAAATGATTTTCGATGGCTATATTTTCGATCTCTTTTCCGATATCTATTTCCGTATGAACATCGGCCATTCCATGATCGCCGAGGAAAATAAATTTCGCATTCTTGTTTTTCGAAATGACATTCTCATAAAAGATTTTGAGCTTACGATCAAGATTTTTTAGTTCTTGCTTTCTTTCGTCACTCTGAGGCCCATAAGTATGAGCACAACTATCCATCACACCTATATACGTTAGATATAAGTTATAATCAGAGTTTATGTTATCCTCAACCATTGCTAATCTGCAGTCATCAGAAGATGACTTGGTAAAGTTTAAAGCAGTAAAAGAATCATAGTAAATTTTTAGCCCTCTATCTCTGCAATCTTTGAAAATATTGTCTTTACCATCAAATGCACGTTCGTCTCTAAAATCGAACTTATCTTCAGTAAGAGAGAAGTACTTTAATATCTCAGTAGGAATAGAGTAACTGCGCATACCATTTTGCTTTTTTCTAGTTAAGAATCGCAAAACTCTGTTCTTTACCGCCCTGGAATATCTGCTTCTACCAAAAAGTTTTTCGAAGAATGAAAACACCATTAGTATTTTCATATTTTTAAATGGAGATTCATCTGGACAATAGCCTATAGCGGTAAAATATCCAGACTCTCGAGGAGATAAGCCAGTAAAAATTTCTGCTCTCTCGCAAAAAGAACGGCTTTGGGTTACATGTTTACAATATTTGTTTTTTCTTGAGAAGTCATATAAAAATGGAGAATCCTCTTCTGTGATGTAGTCACTTCTCAATGCATCAACCAGTACCAATATAACTTTGTTATCGCTCAAAGTCCCGCCCTCAAATCTGCCACCTTCAATCTGATTTCATCCATATCATCGGAAAAGAAATTAAACTCTTTTTTCATTACCATTTTAATTTTGTCAGCATGTTCTTTAGTCATATTAAAATAGTAATATCCTATATATCCCTGCAAGATTGAAAGATGCATATTCAACTCACGTCGCTCATCATTGAGTACAAACTTCTTAATTTTTCTCTTAATAAGGTCCATAGGATTATAAATAATATACTTATCTATATCCTCTGGTCGTTCTATTTTTCTCTTATAATACAAGCTTAAGGTCGAGTAGAAATACTTAAAGTATAAGGTGTTAACTTTTTCGTATAATTCCTTTACTTGTTCAGCACTCATTCCTTCGCTTTTGGGGAAGAGCTTTTCTTCTAATGCCCATTTAGACAAATCTAATAGATCATTGTCATTTGAGTGATTTTCTAAGATTTTAACTCTTTTTATATAACTTGCATCATAATCTTTATTTAAAACTAAGATATTATCGACAATCGCAAGAATGGACTTAGCCATTTGATTTCTGAAGAACATCTCTTCTTCTTTTGACATTTCGACTAACCCTTTTTCAGGGAAAGAGCCGAGCAATGTCCACAATCTTGTAATATATAGAGTCTCAACATCTTTTAACGTAATAGATTTTCTATCTATGGTCGGAATGTTACCTAATACATCTTTATCACCATAAATCCATTTTGATGCGTATTTGAAGTCATAATTTTTAATTGTCGGTTTGAATAACTTTAAATTTATGGTTTTATACTGTGATAGGTCTATCCATTTCACTTCTAAGTGCTGTTTCAACTCATCTTCCAGCTTTCTCAATTCAGAAAGTGAAAATTTATTTTTTACTATGAGAGCAATATCATAATCATTATAGGGCTTCACACGAGTTTGGCCGTCTTCTTTTTCCAATACCCAGCTTCCCTCATCCCTTCCATACCCTCCGTATAAATAAATAGAAATTATGTTGTCTCTATTTAGCATGGATAACGTTATTTTTTTAATTTTTTCGATGTCGCTCTTTAGTTTTTCTTCAATTTCAATCATGTAATGCATCTCTTGATATAACAGGTTTGCGAATATTCACAGCAATAAAAAGGAACAATGATACAAATTTTAAAAAATAATCGTCTGGAAAAATGAAGTGATTAACAGAAAATAGAAGTAATGCACTAGCTACAATTAACGTATTTTTCTTTGTCTGATAACTGACTTGATAAAGACTATTTGACTTATTATATATATATAATGTGTAAAACGCGTTCGCTATGAAACTTGCCGCTATGACTCCATTAATACCAAATCCTCTAATGAAAAAGAACATTAGCAGGACATTGATGACTAACATATATATAAGACCTTTCAAAATGAAGGCATTCCGTTTCGAAAAATTCAGTCCATATATAAAGTATTGATTGCAGGTGGTCAGACATGTAATTAAAACCAGCCATGGTATGTATGGAACTGAATCTAAATACTTCACCCCCCCCATTAGTAGGACTATTTCATGAGAAAATAGTGACAAGAGCAAAAATAAAAAGCTAAACACCAATAGGTTTAGTGAAAAATAGTTACTTATAACTTTTTTTGTTTTAACAGCATCCTTATGAAAGCTTTTCATAATGAATGGATCGATGGCACTTTTAACTGCAGTCTTTAAAAACATCGGAATCATAACAATTGCAATTGCAAATGAATAGATCCCAAGAGAAAGATCATCTAAGAAGTAAAGTATAAAATACCTATCTAACTGCATTGATGCCCATAGCAGAGCACCGGATGGCATAAGAGGCAAACCATAAATTAGTACTTTTTTAAGCAATTTTGTACTAAATCTCATACCTAAGTACTTTTTAATAAAAAAGTATGTAAATACAATCGATAGAATTAGGGTTATTATATTTGCATATATTATACCTTCCAATGACTGCGAGAATGCAACAACGAGTAAATAAATGAAGCATAATAGTGAAACGGACTGAAGGACCTGATTCTTTATGTACGCGCTAACGTTCATATCGACCTTTAGCAAGGTCGCAAAGTATACAGCAACTACAGATAACACACCCCAGGTCAATACTATATTGATATTTTCTACAGTATCGGATAAGACTAAGCTTATAATCAATGCTGAAATTACTGTAGTTATCAATATAAACAAGGTCTGAGTACTGACCAGTGTTTTTTTGTTCACTTCGGATTTAAACTTATTAAAAAAGTAATTTAATGAACTTTCGAATCCAAATAGAAAAACACTCTGAATCAGCATTATAGCTGAAACAAGTACGATATAAGTACCAAAGTCCTCAACAGATAGACTACGTGCAATAATAGGGGTTATAAGCAATGAAAATGATTTTGCGACAACACCAAATATAGCATAGAGTGATATGTTTTTTAGCACAAAAAATGACTCTCCATTGCTCATAACAGGAACAAACCTTGAGGTTGATATAACATCAACTTACAAAGATCTAGGTCTGAACATATTCAGATTTTCATCCTACAGGATAACGTGTTAGAACTAATCTATCTTCTTTTCCAATGCAGCAATGTATTTTTCTAAAGAATTGTCCCAATCACTCATCACATTAAGCTTCAAAAGCTCTAACTTATAATTTTGAGCTGACTCATTTTTAGATACTTTTGCAACTCGTTTAAAGTCTTTGCTAGATGCTCTTTTCACATCGCAAGTCAGTTTAAAGCTATCTATTATCTTGCTTACATAATGAAACCTAGATACTCCTTCGGCTTTGTTTACGCAGTTAAACAGTCCATATTGGTTTTCTTCTATTAATACTTTAATTTGGTCGACCAAATCGTTTACATATGTAGGATTGCCTATTTGAGACTCATCGCTATACATTTCTTTCGTATTTTTTGCTTCTAGATATCTTTTATAAACAAAGTTCTTTCGATGCTCTACGTCGCCACCAAAGAGCCATCCTGTTCTAAGAACCAGGTATCTACTTAAGTGTCTTTCAACAATTTTCTCAGCTTCATATTTAGATTTATGATGTATGGTTGTTGGATTAACTTTATCAAATTCATTATAAAGTTCTTTTTCCTTACTTTCTCCATAGATCCCTGTGCTTGATATATAGATAAAAAGAATATCTTTATCAATACAACAGTTTACTAGATTTTGGGTTCCAATTGTGTTTATCTTGTAAGCTTTATCAGCATCCAATTCACAGCCTTCTACATCTGTGTAAGCAGCCGTATGAATGATAATATTTGGCTTTTCTCTCTCAATAACATCGAAACACTTATTTGAGTCAGTTATATCTAACTCTTGAGAGTTAAGAGCAATTAATTTGTAAGGAAGTAATTTTGTCAGACTACTGCCTAGCATGCCATTAGAACCAGTAATTAAAACTTTTCTACCACTCATATCTAATACTCTCTAGATCCAAGCTTACTGCCTCAGTTGGGTCATGCTCAATGCTAGCTAGATTTAGCAATAAATTATTTTCTTCGATTCCTTTAAAGGCTAACCAAAGGTTGGGTTTAACCGTAAGTCTCTGGTAGTTATCTTCTGATAATTTGGTCGTGAAAAACTGTTGATTTTCCTCGTTGTAGACTACGAATTCAATCGCACCTTGAGGCACAACTAAATTGAGAGTCATTCGAGTATGCTTTTTCCAGCCCTTTATATTCGACTTATGAATAGACGAAAAGTACGCTTCACCGAACCCATCAAAACCAGAGTCACTGAGCTTCATTGCGTGTAAAATATCGCCTTTTGGGTGATGTATCCGTCTAAGAGGCGTTAATATTACTCCGTCCATGATAGTCCTTTTTCGCAGGCCATACGCTCATAATCACAGATTTGTTCAATTGTTTTGTCTAATATATTCTTGTCGCTGTTATAAAAGTCATAATACCATTCACTGGTGAACTTTATGGTATCTTCATATGCCATGTTTGCTTGCCAATGAAGATAAAACAAAGCTTTATCACAATTCAGTTTTAACAATCCCGCCTCATGAAACGGAATGTTATCAGTGACCGTAAACGCATGATTTACGTCCTCAAAATTCCAATGTTTGCTAAGATCTTCTAATAACTGTTTTACTGTATGATTTTGTTCTGCTCTAGGGCCAAAGTTAAATCCTTCTCCGTTTATTTCATCATTGAAGTACAACGCTTGTCCCAAATTCAAATATCCACTCAGAGGTTCCAGAACATGTTGCCAGGGACGCGTAGCTTCAGGGCTTCTGATCTCAACGCTTCTCTTTTC